>NZ_JBFTLN010000015.1:0-211895 GCF_056396465.1 Chitinophaga sp. 05T412 | reverse complement strand
GTTTAGTTGATCGGCCGTTTTAAACTGCTTCAGAAAGTCGTCTGATAAAAAATCTTCTGTCTTCATAAAACTATATATGCTTTAAAATTAAAAAATCGAGGTGAAACACCCCGATTTTTAGAATTTACACAGTTTATGAGATAGTGTCTAGAATTACAATTTCTGGCTACAAACAGTACAGCGCAAAGCGATTAAAACCACCCCATGCAGATATGACGTTGTTCTATTTACCATTCGCGATCTAGTCCGACATCTTCAACAGACTCCATAATCTTCATTTTAGCATGCTACTAAAAAATCCTATACAACGTTACCATCAAAACGTTCTGGCAACCGCTTTACGCTAACGATACTTCTGTAACATCATAAATAAACGAAACGCTAAAATGGAGTATTTTTCAGGCTTCTATTTACCAAATATTCTTAAAAATACTCATTTAAACTTGCATCCGCTACCCATTTATAGCGACAGATATTACGGGGCATGTCACATCAATAGATGCTGTACTTGCCTTAATTGTTTTTACTCCTCCCGGATCAAGGCGATAAAAAAGCGCAGTCGACACAGAACAAACGGAAATAATGCCACTTGGGCTTGAGGTAGTTGTATCCAGGTAGAATATTCTAGATATTCTAGTGGCCTTATAAGCCAGCGCACCACCGGCGATCGTAAAAACGGCCAGCGCCACCAATAAAAATTTTGCTTTTTTCATAGTGTATTATTAAATTGAAGAAATGGTATAAAAAATGTGTCCCAGATTATTCATATTTTTTTTTCTGGCGTCAACTCTCACTTAATCTCCTAGTCGTATTTACTTGTCATTTACCTCGCTACCAAATGATGTTTTATTTGCTCTTTAATAAAATCATTTCGCAAACCATTTACACATTATTGCCTGAAATTTGGGATATCAAAGGTAGTTATAGCTACTCCCTACCAAATTACAGTATTCGGCTGTAATAAGACTACAGTAGCATATTCCTTTCGTATATTCTCCATCTGCAACATTATCGCAGTCTCATTTCAGATTTTACAGCCACCAACATAACAATACTTCCCATACTAAACCCGGTAGTGCATGAAATACATTCAACTGGTATTACATTTGACTCTATGTACCTATTGCCTTGGCCAATCTGCCTTCGATAGAAATATAGATAATAACAAAATATCGAAACCCAACCTGAATATTGAAGCCAATAAAAACTGGCCAAGCCTGTCTGATGCCGGTATAAGTAACGATGGAAAATTCGCTGGTTATATCACGCTGAGTGACTCCTTGAATCGGGTATTAAAGTTAATCTGCACGGAGAACAAATGGAAGATTGAATCGTCAATTAAAGGATCATACAAATTTACAATGAATAGCAATAAAGCTGTCTGGATAAATGCACATGACAGTCTATGTATTGCCCTACTGGGGACCTCGAACATTTTCTATATTTCAGATGTGTCACTATATAATATTGGAACCAAAGACTTGTCTTACTTTTTAACTAATTCTCAAAAAGAGTTCGTCATTGAAGATACTAATAGCCCTAGCTCAAACACTTATCATACTGCAGACAAGAAGATACTACTAGATAATGGAAAAATGCGGGTATTATTGCAAACCCAACAAGGAAAAGTTAGTCTATTGGCAGATGATGATTACGGCAACACCAGCATGCTTTGGAGCGGGGTTACTGTTCGAAATTTACTACAAAATGAAACCAGTGAGCAATTGGCTTTTTTTTCCAATAGTAGGTTAGATTCCATCACATATTATAAAGTAGGAATGGATACCACGGTATCAATAGCCGTATCAATTGATCCTGGATTCCGTATATTGGATCTATCCCGATTTAGTAGAAATGGGGAATACATATTCCTGGATATCATAGAGCAGGATACATCCATCAGAAAAGCGGTAACTACATCAGTAAACATTTGGAGCTATGTTGACAACGAACTTCAAACACAACAGCGAAAAGAGCTAGGATTAAGAACATATACTGCGGTTATAAGACTGTCTGACAAAAATATCTTCCGGCTAGACAAAGAGAATGACTGGCTATTTCTTCCCAGATTACAAGATACAGTCGCATTAATTCGACAACAAGAAAGAAGAACTACGGGGCAAGAAATAAATTGGAATAGAGATAACAGCTTTACCTGGCATACTATCTCATTAAAGGATGGTAGGGAAAACAACTTACCCAATATCAACCAAAACAATATAGTACAACTATCCCCGTGCGCCAGATATGTACTTTACTATGACACCGCAAAAAAGGACTATTTTGTCTACGAAACAGGTAGTGGAAGATTGCGAAATATAACATCAGGTATTGCAGAAAAATGGCAAAAGAATATAGATGAAGACGATTATGGACAATATATTGCAGGGTGGGAAGAGGCAGACAAAAGCGTATTTATTAATGGAAAAAGAGATATATGGCAGATCGACCCTTCAGGCGTTCAGTTGCCCATAAATCTGACCAATGGTTGCGGGAGCAAATACAACATTCGCTTTTCACTATCACTACGGGAGTACTCAATGCGATCCATACATAGAGGAGAATCCCTCATACTCACAGCGTTTAATTTAGGAAATAAAGAGAATGGATTTTACAGGAAAAAAGTCGGGCACATAGGCAATCCAGAGCCACTATGCATGGGTCCATACATTTATGACATTCCTGACAATCCCTTTATTCCAGATGGGGTGAATTACTCTCCTATAAAAGCGCTCCATGCTGATAAATATCTTGTACGAAGAATGAGTGCTACAGAAGCACCCAACTATTTCGTTACCACCGATTTCAAATCCTTCAAGCCTATCAGTGATTTGCAACCACAAAGATCTTATAACTGGTATACCACAGAGTTACATCAATGGGAATCATTGGCTCATCACACTTTACAAGGAGTGCTGTACAAACCTGAAAATTTCAATCCTGAAAAAAGATACCCGATCATCCTTTATTGTTATGAGAAAATGTCTGATGGATTAAATGCCTACCTAGAGCCTAATGTATTAGAAAGCGGCTGCGCTATTAACATCCCCTACTATGTTAGTAATGGATACCTCGTGTTTTGTCCTGATATCTATTACCAGTTAGGAGATCCAATGCAAAATGCGTATGATGCCCTTATTTCGGCAGTGAATCATTTAACACAATTGTCTTATGTCAACTCTACCAAAATGGGTATACAAGGCTGTAGCTGGGGCGCTGTAGAAACCAATTACCTGGTTACTCACACAAATTTGTTCACTGCTGCATGCTCTGCCTCCGGTATTGGTAATTGGGTCAGCGGCTATAACAGTATCATGGGATCTGGCGAAAGTATGCAAGGCATGTATGAAATAGGCCAGTTCCGGATAGGAAAAACACTTTGGGAGAATCCTAATGTATACATAAAAAGCTCCGCTGTTTTGCTAACAGATAGTATGACAACGCCATTATTGCTTATGCATACAACGAATGACGAAATTTTCCCGCTTGCCAACATACAGGAATTTTTCAGTACTTTTCAACACTTAAAGAAAAAAGCATGGATGCTTGTTTATAACGGTAACCATGGCATTTTTGGTAACGACGCCATTGACTTCAGTATCCGAATGAAACAATTTTTCGATCATTTTCTCCAAAGCTATCCCTTACCAGAATGGATGATTCGAACTAAAGGCCAACACTAATATGTCTATAAATGATCAGAGATCAATAGACTAATGTCCCTATTACTATACTACGATCAAAAACTCATTTCTTCCCCTTCTCCTCCTCTGATTGGAGTATTAAACCCATTCCTGGTGTTTTAATGCTATCATCAAATTCATAACCACTTTCAATTCCTTTCATTTTCGCTGGAACACCACGCGTCATCCAAACTGGCGCAGGTTTCCCCATCAGATAATGGTCGAAAAACTGCCTCAGTCGAATACCGAAATCTATAGCAGCCCCCCCCGATACTCCATGATTAGCATCAGTATACTCTAATAACCAAACTTTTTTTCCTAATCGACGTAATGCAACAAAAAATTCAAGCGCTTGAGAAAATGAATAAACACCATCATTAGTAGTGTGCATCAACAATAATGGAGTACTCACCTTATCAGCATTGAAAATAGCTGAATTTTTAATATACTTTTCTGGCCTCTGCCATAAAGTCCCACCCATTCTCGCTTGTCCTCCCAATTCAAAATAACCGCTTAAACTCTTATATCTTCCGGGAACGTCTCCATAAGCACTTATCATATCAGACATCGAAGATGAAGAATATGCAGCTCTAAACAGATTTGTATGTGTAACCAAATAATTGGTTTGTAATCCTCCAAAACTACATCCTCCAATCCCAATCCTTTCCTTGTCTATAAAAGATAAAGTAGATAAATGATCAGCTGTTGATATCACTGCATCATATGTTCCCTGCATTGGATCTCCTAACACATAATCAATATCAGGTGTAAAAACTAAGTAACCGTTACTAACGTACGTCGGAATGTTAATATTACATCCCCCATTTATGTTTTCGGGGAAAATATACATATTCAAGGCAAATGACTTTTTCTCATAATAGTGTATAATAACGGGATACTTTTTACCTGGATCAAAATTTTCGGGTTTATAAAGTATTCCCTGCATCTGGTGTCCATCTTCCCTCTTCCAGCTGTGCAACTCTGTTTTATACCAATTATATTTTCTTTCAGGATGTAGGTTGCTTTCCTGGACAAAATCCCTAAAATCTTCGGTATAATAATAGTTGGGAGACTCGTTATATTTCATTCTCGAAAGGATATACTTTTTCTCATCCTTCGCCTTGACTGGATAAGTACCATTCTCCTCGATATATGGATTATCCACTAATTGATAAATACAGTCATTCATAGTCAACAGCTCAGGATCCCCAGACGCTCCTATTACTTTCTGAAAAAAGCCATTTTGCTTGGTTTCCAGATTTAGGGCATTCAATACTAATGTGTCACCTGAATAAAATGTAGATGTACGTGCAAGTCCTGTGTAAAAGACAATCTTATGCTTTATTCCATACCCATTAGTAACACTCAGCGGCTTTTTGCGTCCAGATGGATCTATCATCCAAATATCATACTTGTCATATATTAAGGCAGCTTTATCTCTATCTATCCAGCCAACGACTCCTCTTGGCTCTTTTGAAAGATCTTCTTGATAAATACAAGTCCAAGAAGTACTAGTTCCACTGGTAATATTATGATAAACATTAGTTAATACATCATAACTGATATAGCTATTCAGTTCACTATTATAATATAATACATATCTACCATCTGGAGAAAGATTAATTATATGCCGACCTTTTATATCTAAAAGTATGTTTCTCCCATTTTTTATGGATCTCAAATAATAAGTTACTTTCCCTGGTCCTACGACATCCTCACTTTCGGGCGATTTTTGAACAATATATGTATTCTCATCATCACTCCACGCTATTATACTTTCATTATCTTCTGCAAGTTGAGTAACATGGCGACTTTCAAGGTCAACTACAAAAGGGTAGGAGACTCTTATTCCAGAATCAATTAACTGAGCACTTTGTAGCTTTTCATCCAGGTAACTCCACACATTAACGGTCGTTTTTCTGGCTTTAGAATCTAATACTTTTGGCACCTCTTTTTTCAACATATTAAAAAATAGATAGCCTCCGTTAGAATTGAAGTCCGTCAACGCATCTACGACAAAAGAACCATCTATCTCTGTAGATCTGTTGCTTACTAATAATCGTGACTCCTTTTCCCCCTTCCGGTAATACCATATAGATTTTTCATTCGTATTCTTATCAGAAACCATAAATACTACTTCACTTCCTGTCGAATCTAATATTTTATTTTCCAAGCCATGGCCCTTCCATATTGCAATGTCTTCCCCGGTCAAAATATTAACTAATTCAATGGACTGCCCCCCATCTTCTTCTAGTTCTTTCTCCAACACAAGAACTCTCCCTTCTTCACTAAATGAGAAGTCTTTAACAGAGGAGTATAATCTTCTTTCACCAGAAATTAGATTTTCCAACACGACCTCATTTTTAGGTTCCAACATAAATGCAATCCACTCTCCATCTTTATGATTAGACACTTGAAAGGCCTTCACCATTGGCATCTTACGTAGGTATGACTTACCTAATTTTATAATATATAACGTGTCAGTAGAAAGATATAGTGCTAATTTACTATCAGCAGTAAAGGCAGTACCAATCATATTTGGTATTTTCATCTCCCAGCTCCCTTTCGCAGACTTTAGCACTGTTACATATGTATCTTTTACCATGTTTGTTTCTGCGCAATACAGGTATTCTCCATTATTAGTTATTCCGCAACCCGCAACTAAAGGCCACTTCTCATAAACAGAAGAATCAATTAATGGCTTATCCATTAGAGGCTCATAAGAGCCTCCAACGCGATTGACTGTTTGAGCCTCCGCGGTTTTTAAAAAAAGCAATAACACTATAACAAAAGATATTCTTTCCATCTTATTCTTTTTTATCGGCATTTCACTTACGAACACTTTAAAAATAAATACAATCCAATGTACTTACTTCCCCTGTGACAGCATAGCAGTTATGCCTAGCAAGTCTATTAGCGCCGCTCTGACCCTAACGTATCTTTTTCACTACACCTCAAAACAGATAAACGTACTACGATATGAAAATAAATATCTACTTAATACCATCAATAGTACTCAAAGGTGTTGTATAGTGTAATAAGTATATAATCGGCGACCTATTTTCCTTACAGGCAATAAATGAACAACAACATGGTCAAAACAGTACTAAAAACTTGTAAGCTATCCATTATTATAATGGCTAACTTAACTATATGGATTCATCTTTCAAGTGCTGCTGTGGCAGAGATCCACTTCCAGGTACCCAGAGTAACCATAACTGCTGACAATATCCTACTTGAAGAAGTGTTCAGCAAAATACATCACCAAACGGGCCTTACAATCCACAATGACTTTAAGGAAACTGCACTTAACGAAAAAAAGAAAGTCTCCGTCAATTTTCTTAACGCAACCATAAATGACGTGATGACCTTCTTATTAAGTGATAAAAAAGACCTTGGCTATACGTTAAATAAGAATAGTATTTTAATTTTCAAGCAAGCAATATTATCGACCCCAAAGCTTCTCTCCGCCTATATTTTGGATACTTTATCAAAGGAGATTGACTTTACTGGAAAAATTATTGATAAAGACGGCAACCCGGTCCCCGGTGCGTCCATAAAAATAAAAGGCAGTACTCATGGTACAATTTCAAACTCCGATGGCTCATTTAGAATATCTGATATTAACAGAGGAAGTATTGCCATTATCACCTCAATTGGATTTGAATCGAAAGAAGTACTTGTGGATAAAAAAAGTGTCTTAATACAACTTAATTCGCATACTAATTTACTGGATGAAAAGGTTATCATGGCTTACGGTACTACAACAAAACGCTTAAATACCGGAAACATTGGAAGTTTGAAAGCTAAGGACATTCAGAATCAACTTGTAGGTAATCCTTTATCTGCCTTACAGGGACGCATCCCTGGCATTTTCATTGAACAATCAAGTGGGGTATCAGGCTCCGGTGTAACTGTACGTATTCAAGGACTGAACAGCCTTCTCAGTGGTAGCGACCCCTTTTATATTATTGACGGTGTTCCGTATATTTCACAACTACTGCCAACACAAAATACGATAGGTGGCAGCTCTGGAGCAAATGGAGTCTATGGAAATCCTCTGAATTACATGAATCCGGCTGATATAGAAAGCATCGAAGTGCTGAAAGATGCTGATGCTACAGCGATCTATGGATCCAGAGCAGCAAATGGCGCTATACTAATTACTACTAAAAGAGGGAAAGCAGGGCCGGTTAATGTAAATGTATTATTTCAAAGTGGATGGGCAAATGTGTCACGAAAACTACCGGTACTGAATACAAAAGACTATCTTGAAATGCGACACGAAGCTTTGAAAAATGACGGTTCAACGGTATCTTCTTTTGATTGGGATTTAAATGGTACCTGGGACACAACTCGCAACGCAAATTGGCAGAAAGAGCTTATCGGAAAAACAGCCAACTACACGGATGCTCAGGTAAGTACATCGGGTGGAAACGCTTATACCCAATTCCTATTCGGAGTCGGATATCATAAGGAAACAACGGTTTTTCCTGGCCCTTTTTCGGACCAAAAAGCCAACGTACATCTAAATCTAAATAGTAACTCCTTAAATCAAAAGTTTAAACTACAATTCACAAGTTCTTTTTCCTTTGATGACAACCGACTCCCAACAACAGATTTAACCTCTTCCGCGCTTACATTAGCACCTATGGCACCTAATCCCTATAGTCCTGACGGGAGTATTAATTGGGCTCCCGACCAAAGTGGCGCCAGTACCTATTACAACAACCCCATAGCGGCAATTGCCCAAAGAAGCCGAAACAAAACGATGAGCCTTGTCAATAATGCGGTAATTAGCTATGAAATCATTCCTGGATTAACAATAAAAAGCAATGTAGGATATAACAATTTAGTAACTAATGAAATAACAAAAGTCCCCATCTCTATAGTAGCACCTGAATATCGCCAATATAGCTACAATACAACTACATTCTTAACAAACCGAATCATCTCATGGACGATCGAACCACAATTGGAATATACCAGAAAAATTAAAAAGGGGAATCTAAACGTCCTTCTCGGAAGCACCTTGACACAATTAAATAGTGATCAACAGCTCATTATTGCAAGCGGATTCAGTAACGAATTGGTGATGGAAGACTTAGCTTCAGCCACAAGAATAACGGGACAAAGCATTAATTCAATATACAAATACAATGCTTTGTACGGTAGGGTGACCTATAACCTTCTAGAAAAATATATTATTAACCTCAGTGGTAGAAGAGATGGCAGTTCAAGATTTGGAACGGAAAATCAGTTCCATAATTTTGGCGCAATTGGGGCAGCTTGGATTTTCTCCCAAGAACAACTTATTCAATCCAACCTCCCTTCATTAAGTTTTGGAAAGTTGCGTGGTAGCTTTGGTACTACCGGCAATGATCAAATAGGAGACTATCAATTTATAGATATTTATCAACCAATGTTAATAACCGGGAACCCATATCAAAACATAACTGGCCTTACGCCCTCCCGGCTAACAAATCCCGCTCTAGCTTGGGAAGAAACTAAAAAACTGCAATTCGGATTAGAACTAGGATTCATAAACAACAGAATTTTCTATACTGTAAACTATAACTTGAATCGATCAGGGAATCAATTAATAATGGTCAATTTGCCATATATATCAGGATTCGGTAGTATAACAAAAAATTTCCCTGCGGTCATTCAAAATACTGGTTGGGAAATGACTCTAGCAACTACCAACATTAAAACAAAAAATTTTTCTTGGTCAACCAATGTTAATATTACAATTCCCAAAAACCAATTACTTTCCTATTCTGGAAAAGATAAAAGTACAATGATTTTTTTAGGAAAATCATTGTCCAGCCAAATATATTACAATTATGCAGGAGTTAATGAAACGACGGGACAATATCAATTCAAGGACGTTAAAGGTAACCTTACTTCATCACCTTCAGACCCTGTTGACAAAACAATAGTCGCCAATACAGATTCCAAATTCTACGGTGGATTACAAAATAGCTTCAGCTATAAAAATTTCTCTCTGGACATCTTTTTTTCCTTTACCAAAAGATCGGCTATTAATAATATATCATATGGATTAAATGGCAATTATCCTGGCATGTTTAACTCCGGCTTGGCAAATCAGTCCACCAGTGTACTAAACAGATGGCAAAAACCTGGTGATAAAGCTGAAGTACAGCCATATAGTGCAGGTCTAAATACAAATTTAACCTACATTACTAATAGTAGCGTCGGTCTTACTGATGGATCCTATATTAGACTTAAAAACATCGCCCTATCATGGCAATTCCCTGACGCTTGGAAGAAAGCCCTACACACCTCTGCTGCCAGACTATTCCTTAATGCTCAAAACGTACTTACAATCACGAAGTACAAAGGATTAGACCCAGAAACAAAATCTGCATTACCTCCGCTGAGGATAGTAACGATAGGCGCACAGATTACATTATAATAGAAACTACCAAACTCGTGAATCATGCGAAATATAATTAAATTTATAAATCAAAAGCATAGTACCATCATCCTATTAGTTTATATTAATAGTTTAATCTTGCTATCTGGATGCAAAAAGCTAATCGAAGTTAATACCCCGACGACAAGTATAAGTACAAAAAATGTTTACACGAATGATCAAACTGCGATTGCCGTATTAACTGGTTTATATACTATTATTAGTGGAAGTCCAGCAACAGGGTCAGATTTAACATCTATAGGATTAATAACTGGTCTTTCTGGAGATGAGCTAACATTGTACAGCGGTGCCGGAGACCCAAGACTGAAAGCATATTACCAAAATAATTTAAAAAACAACACGTCCTTTACCGATTTCTGGGCCGCCATCTATAATGAAGTGTATGTAACCAATGCAGCTATTGAAGGTCTCAACAGTTCGTCATCCTTAACACCGAGTGTAAAGCAGCAATTACTTGGTGAGGCCAAATTCTACAGAGCATTTTGCTACTATCACCTGCTAAACATGTACGGTGATGTTCCGTTAGTTATAGGCACAGAATATACCGTGAATATTATTCTCTCTCGTAGCCCTAAAGAAAAAGTATGGGCACTAATAATCTCCGATCTTCAGGATGCTGAGACATTGCTTACGCCTAATTATCTTGATGGAAGCTTGTTAGCTGAAACGACAGAGCGCATAAGGCCCACTAAGTGGGCTGCAGCTGCCCTTCTTGCGAGAAGTTATCTCTATACGGGTGATTGGAAAAATGCGGAACTTCGATCCACCGAAGTTATTAATAACACGGCTCTCTATAATCTGGATTCTTTAAACAAAGTATTTCTTATGAACAGCCGTGAAGCAATCTGGCAGCTGCAGCCTGTCAATTATCATTCCAACACCGAAGATGCTAAAATATATGTTTTACCATCCACAGGCCCTTCTATATTCACTCCGGTGTACTTAAGTCCTCAACTGATAAATAGTTTCGAGCCAAATGATCAGAGAAAAAGACGATGGGTAGATACTGTAACCTCTGCCGGTATACTATATTATTACCCATATAAATACAAACTTAACTCTATTGACGATCCCTTAGGTGAGTACAACACTGTGCTACGCTTAGGAGAGCAATATCTACTTCGTGCAGAAGCAAGAGCTCAACAAGGTAATATTAAAGGAGCGAAAGACGATCTGAATTTGCTTCGCAATAGAGCCGGTCTGCAAGATTATACAAATACTGATCAAGTACAATTGCTTGCTGCCATCTACCATGAACGTCAGGTGGAATTGTTTACAGAATGGGGGCATCGATGGTTTGATCTAAAAAGGATTCAAACAGTAAATAAAGTAATGGAGAAAGTAACACCGTTGAAAGGCGGCTCCTGGAGCCCCAATTGGCAATTGTTCCCTTTGCCCTCCTACGATATTCGCACAGATGGAAATCTAACTCAAAATGCTGGATACTGACTCTTCCAATCCACCTACTAACCAGACTTTTTCAATAATCTTATTACCAAACGTATTAACCACACAAACACCTCGAATAAATTGTAGAAGATGAAAAGAAGAATTATATCTACCGGTTTTTTCACCGCTATAACATTGTTTTGTAATGCCCAAAACAAGGATTTAAATGCTCAATCATATCATATTGGACCCACGCATTTGCAATCAAGGTGGGCCAAGGACGTTACTCCTGACAATGCCCTTAAAGAGTATCCGAGACCCTCTCTGCAGCGAAAAAACTGGCAAAACCTGAATGGCCTTTGGGAATACGCTATTACTGATTCAGCTGTTATAAGTCCGGATAGCTTTGATGGTAACATACTTGTTCCATATCCTATAGAATCAGCGCTCTCTGGTGTCGAAAAAACATTGATGCCAGATAAACGCTTATGGTATAAAAGAACCATCCAACGCCCGGCGACAACATCCAGTGAGCGTGTGATGCTAAACTTTGGTGCTGTGGACTGGCAAGCCACCATTTTCATAAATAAAAAGCAGGTGGGGCAACATTCCGGAGGATACCAAAATTTTTCCTACGACATCACTGAGTTCCTGAAAAAAGGGGAGAATGAAATTCTGGTAAAGGTGTATGACCCTAGCGACAAAGGGCCCAATCCGCATGGAAAACAAGTGCTGAATCCAGAAAATATATACTATACACCCTCTAGTGGTATTTGGCAAACAGTCTGGATGGAAGTATTGCCGGCCACACATATTTCCCATATAACAAGCACCCCGGACATTGACAATGGTATATTAAAACTAGCCATTCAAACGGTAGGTAATCCAGACAATACCAAACTTGAAATTGTAGCCTCCGCTGACGGAAAACCTATCAGCGAGTCTAAAATACAACCAACAGTCAATAACGGTGTAGCCACTATCAAAGTACCCGATTCGCGACTGTGGTCACCTGATGATCCTTTTCTATATGAGCTTACTATAAAACTTATCAAAGGTAATAAGACTGTAGATGAGGTAAAGAGCTATTTCGGTATGCGAAAAATTGATATACAAAAAGATGAAAAAGGTACGGATCGCATTTTCCTGAATAATAAATACACCTATAATTTAGGTATCCTGGATCAAGGTTTCTGGCCCGACGGTTTATATACAGCGCCTACTGATGAAGCATTAGCATTTGACATTAAAACTATCAAGTCACTGGGCTTTAATACTATCCGAAAACATATCAAAATTGAACCGGAAAGGTGGTACTACCATGCCGACAAATTGGGTATATTAGTTTGGCAGGACTTTGTCAATCCACCTCACGGTCTTCCGGCGGGATCCAGACCCATATTTGAAAAAGAGGTACAGGAAACGATGGACCAATTACATAATCATCCCAGTATAGTAACCTGGGTGCTCTTTAACGAACGTTGGGGAGCATATGATCAGGAAAGACTTACTGCATGGGTAAAAAAATATGACCCCAGCAGAATCGTCAATGGACATTCCGGAGAATTGCTTTATATAGACGATCAATTACGCGACCCAGCGGACCACCCTTGGATAGGAAGTGATATGACAGATGTACATTCTTATCCCGATCCAAAAAATGCTCCAGCACAAGCGAATAAGGCAAGAGTAGTAGGTGAATTCGGTGGAATAGGTGTTACTGTTCCCGGACATGAATGGGATGACATGCAAGGATGGGGTTACGTACAAATAAAACCTGCTGAATTAAAAGAACGATACAAGGGCATGATGCTTGAGCTGAAAAAATTGGAAGCGGCTGGTTTAAGCGCCTCTATTTACACCCAGCCTTTTGACGTAGAAGGAGAAGAGAATGGCTTACTTACCTACGATCGGGAAATCATTAAAATTCCGGTAAATGATGTCCGTGCTATCAATAAGGAGCTGGTTCCCCAAACAAACGGATTTGCACTTGACCCCCATTTTAATATTGCAGCAGCAATTGATACAACTGATAGCAACACGCAATATGCAGAAATGATGACTCGTTTTAAAGATGGGATTAGGGATTCAACTTTTCTCAGAAGACTTACAGTAATGGCCATTCGCAAAAAAGATCTGGATCATGCCACTCAAATTGGCAACGAATACATTAGCATATTAAGCACACCTCTATCCAAAGAAAACCTATTTTTCATTAACAACATTACGAAATCCACGAGGGATAAAGGATTCCTTCTTTTCAACCAACACTTGGCAGAAGTAAATGCCAATTTTGGGCCAGCTTATGCGGAAAAGAAAATAAAGAGAATTATTGATGTTGAAGAAATTCAACCATACACTAAAGATGGTAACCCGAATGTGAACTGGGATTCACTTGAGCAAAAAATAAGTGCTAAATATGGCGATTTAGGAGAAGAACTGGTCTTGGGGAGGCGTATGTTATACAACATTACCACTAAACGGGATTGGAGTGAATTTAGTAAATATTATGTACTCTACTTTAAGAAAGCACTATCACGACCCGAGTACGATATAAATAACGTAACATGGGTAATATTTGAACATGTCACTGATCCCGAGGTACTGGCATTTGCAGGCGATGTAATGAAGTATGCCATCCAGAACTCGGACCAAACTCCAGAAGCATATGACACTTACGCAAATCTTCTTCACAAAATAAATAAATCTGGAGAAGCCATTCAGTGGGAAGAAAAAGTCGTCGCTTTGAAAAAGGGTACTCCCGACGAAAAAGTCTATGCCGATATCCTCCAAAAAATGAAATCCGGCCAGCCAACCTGGCCTACAAATAACTAAACTCATTACGCGGTACATGTGGGCGGATTGGTTTACGCCCCATGTGCACTCATTTCGAAGCGTCGCTAATATTCTTGTTGGTGACCTCTTTTTCTTAAAACAATCAAAAAAGTTTCAATATGATCCTGTTTCATCCCGCATCCCAGAAATTTTCTAAAAAAAAGTTCAATTTCTATAGTACGATCGGAATAATCGTTGTGTATTATTAGTGTACCATCTTTCAAAAGGGAAGAAAAGGACCCATCTCACGAGTAACCGTTAAAAGACACATTCTTATAGTACCATTAAATTATTACTCGTGTATTATTAATACAACCAGGATATCCATTAGAAGACAGACTCTATGAAACAATACTGACAGCCGATTGAAATAGTTTGTTCTATCCTATGAAAACCTTTCAATTAGCCCAGCAGTAACAGGCACCGGAAAAACAAATATTCAACAGTTTAAAAACATTGTTTTATGGCTCTGCCACGAAAAGTAAATCTCCCTGAAAAAATTCTGAGAATCGAAACGGAAGACCAAAACTATACGCCCATAGAAGAGATTCCGGAAGAGTATCAGCACCTGATCATCCCTGCTTCAAAGATCTTCTACACAAAAGATTACGACTTCGACATGGTTTGCCAGGTGATCCGTCTCGGTATTTTCAGCGTCTGGATACACGAAATCTTTGCGATGGAAGCTATTAAGTTACTACCCGTTACCTGCAAGGAAATTGTGGTGCTGCATTTTATGGCCCACGGCTCCACCAAAGCAGAGATAGCGGAAAATGGCGCCTATCCGCTGAATGGTAAGGAAGTGAATATGTTTAAGTTAAACGCCCGGTTCAATGAAGCGCCTATGAAAAGAGGCGATGAAATGATCAGCTTCCACATCAACGTATTGCCAACAGATTTACCTAAACTGGGCGAAATACATCCAGACCTCGCACAACTGGCAAAGAAAGAGCTGATGGCCGGTAGCGGACCATTACAACACAGGCCTTATAAACTCAACCTGGTATGTAATCACCTCATCAAACAAATCACAGATTGTAAATATATTGGGGTAGCGGCAGAGAAACTCCTACACAGATGCTGCGTAGACCTGTTTATCAACTTCGCTAATCAGGATAAAATCGCTCATCTGCCGAATACCTATAACGCTGATGAAATAGATAATATCCTGAAAGATGTGCTGGAGTACATCAACTCACACGTGGACGACGAATTCAACCTGGCTAAGATCGCTTACATCTTTGATGTAAAAGCCAAAGCCTTATATGCCGGCTTCGAAAACACTTACCATATTACCATGGACGCATACGACAAACAACGTAAAATGTTGCACGCCTTCCATACCGCCGTGACCACCAAGGCCGAGGCGAAAGATATTGCGAGTTCGATTGCCATGAGAAGCACTACTGAATTTATCAACGCATTTGAATCATATTTTAACTGTTCCTTCATCACCATTCGTAATGCCCAATGAAGTTTACTTTAATCACCCCTTGATTATTTTAGGTTGGTGACTCGCGGGACTAGTCTTAGTCCCGCTATTTTTTATCTATCCCTCAAAATAACCCTTGCTTTTTGCTATGAAAGAAAGAATCCTTAAATTCCTTTTCTTTTCTCACCGCAAAAAGCAAGGGTTATGTCTTTTCAGCAACGTACCATCTTTATTACCGGCGCAAGCCGTGGCATAGGCAAGGCCATCGCACTGCGATTAGCCAGCAAAGGCGCTAATATTATTATTGCCGCCAAAAGTGTAGAAGAAGACCCGCGCCTGGGAGGTACTATTTACTCTGCTGCGCAAGAAGTAGAAGCCGCCGGCGGCAAAGCGCTGGCCGTACAGGTAGATATCCGGGAAGAAGCACAGATTGCTCACGCCGTACAACTGGGAGTAGAAAAGTTTGGCGGGATAGATGTGGTGATCAACAACGCCTCCGCTATTCAACTCACCAACACCGAACAAACGCCAGCCAAACGGTTCGACCTGATGTATGATATCAACGTGCGCGGCACGTTCCTGGTAACACAACACTGCCTTCCTTATCTCAAAAAAGGAAATAACCCACATATCCTTACGCTATCGCCTCCCATCAACATGGACCCCAGATGGTTTGGTCCACATGTGGCCTATACTATCAGCAAATACAATATGAGTATGCTGGCCTTAGGCTGGGCTGCAGAGCTGGCCCCTCATCATATTGCTTCTAATGCGCTCTGGCCCGCCACCACCATTGCTACAGCAGCAGTAAAAAACCTGCTGGGAGGAGATGCCTTGATTAACAGAAGCCGTACTCCTGATATACTGGCTGATGCAGTGGAATATATTCTGCAGCAACCCGCGTCCTACACCGGTCATACCTTCATCGACGAAGAAGTATTACAGGCTGCCGGTATTACCAACTTTGATAAATATGCAGTAGTGCCAGGTGGAAAATTACAAACGGACTTGTTTCTTTGAAGAGCAGAAAGCAGAAAGCTAAAAGCAAAAAGCTATAGAAGCGAATAACAAAAAACGGAAATACCCTTCTGGTAATTAACGGCGATCCAGGATAACAATAACCAGGGTTGTTTTTAAAAAAGAGAAGCTGATCTGGAAAGAACTGCTTTTTCCCGTAATTCAACAACCCATTCTGATGAAAGGAATGGGCTAAATAGCTACCCTGGAAAGGGTTGCTTTTTTCATCTTTGGTCATTCGTCTTTTAGTCCGAATGACATGTTTGTTAACCCAGAACAAATGTACAACGAGTATTTAAAAAAACTCTGTTCAGTTTCGTTCAGTTCATTTTTTCTTGTTCATTCTCGTTCATTTTTAAAATCGCCAAAAAGTTGATTTTTGAATTGAAAAATTTCTTATGAAGAATAAGCAAAGAGTTTATTTTCAACTACACCCACCATTCAACCAAACACCCCACCAAACAGCCACAACACAATACCACACACACTTACAGCAACCATAAACAATTCACCCACCCCTAAAAACATCATCACACCCATTCCAATGTTACAACTCATACTATGGACACCTAACTATCATCAACACACGAAAACCATCCGGATTATCATACACAACAGCACACAACACTTCTCCCCGACTCGATCAGGCATATTCCTTTCATCGCCATTATTTTTTATCGGGTCATTAGGCCGGCGTAGCTGCCGGCAGTGTTATTGGCAGGTGGTGTATTAATAACCGTGAAGATGTATTTGCCAGCGTCTACATGGATCTCGTAACGCCCGTCTTTATATCCCTTGGTGAGCACTTGCCCATTCATGGTAGCGTCAGCAGTATAGGATGCCGGCAAATAAATAGTGGCGCGCGCATTACCCGGTATTTGCACCTCCAGGAAAAAACTGCTTCCTTCCTTTCTCCATTTACTACTGATCAAACCATAAGGCGATTCATGGGTAGCCTCCGCGGAAGTCACCTCTCCCACCACTTCCGGACGAATCACAATATCACGGAAAGCCACGCTGCCAGGCGCCGCACTGATGCCTGCCAAACCAGTATAAAACCATTCCATCAAATGCCCCAGCATAAAATGATTGTTGGAGGCGTTGCGAAAGCCCTCCCAGGACTCCGTCAATGCCGTAGCGCCTCTGGCCAGCTGCATGCCGTAACCAGGAACATCGGAACGACTATTCATATCATAGATCACATCGGAATGTCCTTCTTCATCCAGCACGCGCAGCAGGTAGCGATAACCGATATCACCAGCGGTAAGACTGTTATTATGCGCACGCACATCTGCAATGATATTGTCTACCACGGCAGCCTTATTCTCCGGTGCTACCAGCCCCATGTACACCGACATCGCATTGGCAGCCTGACTGCCGGTAGCATATTGTTTAGTGCTATCGTTGAAGAAGGCCTTATTGTACGCGGCGTGCACCAGTTCAGATTGGGCTTCATATCGTTGGGCATCTTCCCGTCTCCCTAAAATACCCGCTACTTTAGTGAGAATAGAAAGGTCATAATAGTACATCGCGGTAGCAGTAACCCCTTTAGGCGTCAGTTGCGATTCTCCGGGAAAGTTAGGCCCAATGTCGTACCAATCGCTTAATCCCTGCCGGAGGATATGTTGATCCGCTTTCTTCTCCAGGTAAGCTACGTAGCGCGTCATCATCTCATAACTTTCCTCCAATACCCGCTTATCACCATACCACTGATACAGGTAATAAGGGAAAATAACGCTATTGCTGCCCCATTCCGGCGAGTCGCGGAAACCATCTTCAAACACCACATACTCCGGTGCTATATCCGGCACCAGGCCTTCCGGGGTTTGCGCCTGCATCATGTCCCGCACAATTTTGCGTCCCAGTGCTTCAATATGATAATTATAACGGATAGAGCTGCCTACCAGGTGCGCCTGCTCCAGCCAGCCCAGCTTTTCGCGATGTGGGCAGTCGGTAAACACACTGGCCATATTGCTGCGGACGGCCCAGTCGATCAGGTGAAACGTTTTATTAAACAATTCATTCGAGCAATGAAACCCGCCGCTGATAGCCGCTTCATTGCGTGTATGGATCTCCGTGAGCTGTTGTATCACAGGCAGGTGACGGGGGTTTTCCTTTCCCTCCGGCACAGCGCCATCCACTTGTATATAGCGGAAACCATAGTACATAAACTGTGGCTGCCACTCTTCCACACTATCGCCTTTTAAGGTATAATTGAAATAAACAGGGCTACCCACCGCCCGCTGATCGGCGAGGCCTTCTGGTGTCAGCAGTTCCGCCGGCGTAAGCTTTACCACTGCATTGGCAGGCCCCTTCACCCGCAAACGCGGAATAGCAGAAGCATTCTGGCCCATATCATACAACCAAACACCTGGCCGTGGCTGCGTAATGGTAACAGGCGAAAACTGGTCGAAAGTATTCAGCGCAGCAGTTTGTGCCTGCAAGTTGGTGGTACCATTTACCACTACCACATTCCGCCAGCTGCTGTCGTTAAAGCCGGGTTGGTCCCATCCGGCCGGATGTAAAGTGGCGTTATAGTCTTCCCCGCCATAGATACTGGAAAAAGTAACCGGACCTGGCGCGGCTTTCCAGCTAGGATCACTGACAATATTATCCGTGCTGCCATCGCGGTATTGCAGGTATAGCCGGCAAATAAGCTGTGGATACCCGAAAGCGCCGGTGAGTTTACGGTATCGTTGTCCGGGTATAAAAAAGAAGCCGTTGCCCAACATCACCCCCAACGTATTCTGACCATCTTTCAGTTGGTCGGTCACGTCAAACGTTACATACAAGGCTTGTTGATCGTATTTGGTCCATCCCGGATCAAGGAAATGCGCTCCTACTTTTTTTCCGTTGAGATGCAAATCAAATTGTCCCAGGCCGCAAATAAAAACAGTGGCCCTTGCCAGCGGTTTGCGGGGAGTAAAATCTTTTCTCAGTAAAGGCAGGATGTCTTTACCCAGGTTCCGCTCCTTGTAATCACCATGAACCGCAGGTACAATCTTTTGATTATCCGGCATGGCTTCATAGCCAATCCATTGCGCTTTCTTCCAGTCGTCCGCCGTGTACAATCCCGTTTGCCAGGAGGCGGGTTCACTCCAGTCGGAAGCTACCCCATTATTCCATACCATTACTTTCCAGTAATACACCGTGGCGGGATGCAAGGCTTTACCTGCATATGAAATTTGTATCGATTCGTCGGATGCCGTTTTCTTTGAGTCCCAGATGTTCCCTTTATCACGCGCCAGCAGGGCTGGGTTATCGGCTACCAGTATACGATAGGCCGTTTGTTTAACGTGAGGGGTATCCGCGTAAAGCTGCCAGCTGAAGGTGGGCGTCATGGCGTCTATGCCGATAGGGTTATTGGCTTGTCCGTTACACAGCAGGTGTTGTAGCCGAACTTTCTGTGCCATGGTGGCGGTGCTGATCAGTAACAGGAATAATAACAACGTGGATTTCATCCTTACACGTTTATGGAGTGAGTTACAAAAATTACCTCTCTACAACAGCCCCGCTTCGGAAAGATAGTTCACCATCCCTCTATCTTTAATTTATGCAAATTTCCCCGTAATTGCTGGTATATTTTTACAGCTGGCCAAAAGGACAAAGACAATATTTTGGAGAGCAGCATTTAGCGGGATATTATCCTGGCAGTGAGACATATCAGCATAAGGGGTTAGGTACCTGATACCCTAAATACAAAGGGCGGTTCAATGTGAACCGCCCTTTGTATTTAAATATCTTTGAAAGCAAATCGTTTGATGAAATCATAATGTTTGAAAAAAGCTTCTCTTATTGGAAAATTCAGATTTTCTGCACGTACTCTTCTTTCAAATACAGATTTCAACTCTTCCAGTCCCGGATCTTTACGATGTTGGAAGTAAGAGCCCAGGTCCGGTTCTTCTTTTCCTGCTCCCTTAAGATGATGAATGAAGCCAGGTATCAGCTTCCTGAAAGGACCAAGTGATAATGCCAACATAAATAAGATGGACATTAATTCAACATTGGATGTCTCATGCTCATAACCAAACTCTTCATGTGCCTTAATGATTCTGAAAATATTAACAAATCGCTTTATGGTGCGGGGGTTATTGCCTACGATCCCGGACATGCGCTGCAGTATTTCCACTTCTGTTGTAGTTAGCGTCAGCGTTTCAATTTGCTCTTTTATAGTTGCAACAGAACTTATCTCAGGAATGATCGCGTCTGTCAATGCTTTTGTGGATGTTAATTTTTCCGCAGACACGATCGAATCTCCTGCTGATGCCGCCATCACGCTGGTTGCAGTGGGTGTTGTCAATACTTTTTTCGTCTTTATTTCAGGTAGCGGTGCACCTCCCATCGCCAGCTTACTGATCATACCTTTCACATCTGTATCTGTTGGTTCTTTCAGATGAAAGGGTACCTGAAATATTTTCTCAAGATAATCCGAAGGGTCGAGTTCCGCTCCACCGGCTCCCAATCCGCCATGCAATCCATTAAATTGTATCGCATGTTTTCTTAACAACGCATTCCTTATCCAGCGGGAATCCACACCGGCCACCACTACAAAAAGCGGAAATGCCATTAATAAATTCACCGCTTCCAACACCTGTACTACCGTTTCTTCCGGGCATCGATCCAGATCATCAATATACAGCACGATGCGCTGCAATTTCACCTTAAAATGATTTCTGAAAATTTCCGCCTCTCCATTTGTTTGCACTTCTCCCTGATGCTCATAAAAAAGACTATTCAGGATTTCAAGATCTTTACGGATAACAGAAATGATTCCCAGGTGTTTTCGGTAATCTTCACTTTTGGAACGCTTATCAATAAAATTGTACAGTGTTTCGGTAGCGAGGGCATTGTTAATTCTAAAATCCAGATCTGCCTGTACAGCTTTTGCAGATACTACCTGTTCATTCACCATAATCAATTCCGCCTTATTTTTTTCAATCTGCAACAGCAACGCCTTCTCGTCCTGAGCGGCCTTATCACGTGCCAAAGTAATAGCTGCTTCGTATCCTTCTTTGATCTGCCAGAAAGAGGCAATGATTGGTTTTAATTCCTTATAAGCGGATCTTATTCTGACAAACATCACCGATGCCGCAGATAAGAAGGTGATCATAAATGGCGGAATAAGAAATCCGGTGACTGCTATTTGCTGTTCCAGCCAGTCTAATCCTTTTGGTACTATAACGATAAGCAGTATTACTGCGGCCAGGTATCCTATATTGATTAACCACCTGCCTTTTCGAAAAAAAACACGTAAAAAAGCGTAGGACGACTTCGCCTGTTTGTAGGCTTCCACCGGATTCTCCCAATACTCGTCTGGTACTATTTTTCTTAATTCTTCTTTCGACTGACAGAAAGTTTTATTCTTATTTAAAGCAGCAAGAATGCGTACCCTTACACTAAACTGCTCATCAACGTTTGCTATTACGGCCCTGAGGGTGTTCTTCCTCACAGCTTGTATTTTCCGGGTTAACTCCATCCGGATATTTTTCACCTTATCCTGCAGGCCTTTCACCTGTTGATCAATTTGCTTTTTCTTGTCTTCCAGAAAAGAAACCTCCTGACTCGTAATACTCAGCCTTTTGATAAGTGTTGCTTTGATTTCATTCTTCGCGGCAGTAGTAGAATCATCTGCCTGGATATAAATATTAAGCTGTTCAAAGATTCTTGATATAATACTGGCCCAGAGATTAGTGTCCATATAAGACCAGGCATTGAAATGAATCTGGGCAATACCACTACAATAAGCCCCATCCACCCCCATCTGAGACAATGCACCAATCTTTCGCCGCAGTTGCTCCATAAAAAAGCTTTTCCCCGATCCCCATTTCCCCAATAATGCCACCGCCATCGGGGGCTGGAAACTGCTGGCAGCAATAATACGGGCAAAAGCGGTAACATCATTAGAGATATCAAGATGGTCAGTAGTAGTGTCTGTGTCGTTATGAAAATGGCCAATTTTGCTAACCGTTGTGGTTGGGCGTGTAGCCTGGGTCACTGTTCTCTCAAGGATGCTCCGCAGCGCAGGGCCTAATTGCCTCCACAGATAAATTTTATCCTTTTCAGAAAGCCGCTGAACCACCCTGGCATATCGTCCCTGAAGGGCAATGTGCTTAATAGCAAAAATCAACTCCTTAGATGTAATGCACCAATCTACCTTCATTGCCGCTCCATCGGAAACAGGTATAACTACTCCAACGGCTTGGATTTCCAACGGGACACCCACCTCCTTCCTTTCTGTGACACTGTAAAAACGTGCTGATTTATTATAGACAATAACATCACCTATCTTAACCTCTTTTAAAAATGGTGCGAGGCTGTGCCTTTTATGCCACGCATTCCTAAGTAGTAACCTGGTCAGGCGTTCGGAGTTGTCCTCCCATTCAGGGCTAAACAGACAAATATCTCCCTTAAAACGACCCTCTACCTCTTGCGTATGGCTATTTGACACTTCAGATCTATTCTCTCTAACTTGTTGAGCAATCCAGGTATCCTCCACCTCTTTAGGTAATGAAATACTAAAATGAACGTTCAGCGCATATCGATGATATAAATCATTGATTACATCTGCTATAGTTGATAAATTTTGTTCTAGTGACAATCCCTTTCCCGTAGCGGGTATCCATACTATAGAATTTTTACCTTTCGATACTGCCTCTATAAATCCAGCACTGAGGTGCTGTCGCCAATAGCCAGCGGCCTCACTGTTGTCTGCAGTTGAAATAAAAAGTATATTAATTCTACGACCTCCCCCCTCATAATAATGATAACCTTTCTGCAGCTGTTTCGAGGTCGGAAATACGGAAGACGGATAACCAACATTATCCAATACTTCCATAGCCAACCTATTTTTTGCCACTTCACGATCAACCGGTAATATCACTAAATCAACTAAATTCAGAGGGATTTCCACTCCATACTCATGCGGAGCTTTTATTACAGGTAATATAGGGTATTCCATTAACGCATTAATTAGGGGGTAAAATCAATAAGCAACAAACTTACTATTATCTCTTCTATACTACAAATGTAAAAGGTACTATGCCCTCCTCAACAAAAAGCGCTTTTCTTTCCACTTACATTTGTACGGCTATCCTTCCCCCCAACCCGATCTTAAACAGTAATTTAGTCCGCACCAATAGCCGTTTTCAATACCTCCTGTACCGCAGCTTCATCCTCCACATCATTATACCGCGGCACCAAACCATGCCCGTCATTTACATCCCGGCTAATCAGGTAATTGGTGGTAGAGATAAATCCCTGCAAATGGGTATTAGGTAAAGATATCATCTTCGGATTTCCACTGATGATATGCTTATTACCACCAGATTCCGTTCCTATAAAAACAGCCTTCGTATACTTCTCCAGATAGGTACTAACAATGGCTGCATTAGAAAAAGTCCCCCCATTAATGAGTACAAACAGGCGTCCGGTGTAGTGGTTACGAAGTGGTGTAATTACCCGGGCTTCCTTACCACCGTACAGATAGGTAACTGGTTTGGCCACCAGATAGGAAAGCAGGTAACATCCGGGCGCAAAATCGCCACCCTGGTTGTCGCGCAGGTCAAGGACGAGGTGCTGATATCCGGCCTCGCGTATCCGGGCAAATATGCTATCAATGGCGGTCTTATACGACTGATGATAAGTGGATTTTAATTCATCTTTATCCAGTGTCTTCATCTTCATCACCGGATTTCCATCTGGCATTAGGGACAAAGTAATACCGGGATGATCATTTCCTGCCGGATATAGTAAGGAGGTAGTGGAGGTGTCTGGCGGAAGCAACAACCGGATACTATCTTTGGTGAGTGCCGTTACTGTTTGTACACTGGTATCTCCTTTGATCTGCACGCGGAAGCTGGCACACTGGCCAAATGCAAAGTTATAGTACGCAGAAAAATAACGTTGCAATATCCATAAAGGATAAGTACGATTATATCCATCCCGGACTTGTCTTTTTATTAACTGTGTCATTAAGCTATCTGTCGGCATATCATTGATAGACAAAATTTCCTGTCCGGCCTGCAGCGTTTTATTGAGTGAGCCGTTGTCTTTGATGAACAACTTTCCATCCCGACAGATTACCTGCAATGGAAAAAATCGTCCCTGGCTGCTATAATAGGCCATGGCAGCTTTGCTGGGTAGGAACATGGTGTGCCCATCTGCAATTTTTTCGTGGAGGAGGGTAATTAAACTTAAAAACTCCTGTGCTTTCATTGGATGATTGATCTGCTGATAGAGACTATCCCAAAAGGCCGTAAATATTGGTTTGGACGTATAGCGATACAGTGCAGGATGGGTAGTTTCCAGTTGCTTTCTCACAAAGCGGAGATCCGCTTTTAATTCGGCGGTAGTGTATAGCTGGTCCTGGGCTACCGCAGTAGATGCCAGCAATAACAAGAGGAGGCAACGTTGAAGAAAAAGCATCCTTTAATTTACGACAAGAAATTAAATCAGGGAAGCGCTTTAATAAAAGGTTGGATGCCGTTGGTAACAAACACTTTCAATTGTCCGTCGGCGCCCTTGTAAATCAGGTAGGCATCCAGCTCTTTATGCTGTTCCAGGAAGCGTTTCGTGGCTTCCAGTCCCATGACCATGAAAGCAGTATCGTAGCCATCCGCGGTGATGGCATCATCAGCAAAAACGGTGACGCTGAGTAAGTCGGCGGGTGCGGTGGCGCCGGTAGCGGGGTTGATGATATGTCCGAAGATATGGCCGTTCTGTTGGTAGTAGTCGCGGTAATTACCTGCGGTGGTAGCTGCTTTGTTGAGTAACTGCACGGTGGAGGCTTCCGCTTCCGGATGCAATGGATTGTCAATCCCGATAGTCCACGGAGTGCCATTTTTCCGGCCTTTACAGCGTACTTCTCCCCCTATCTCCACCATGTAATCGCGGATGCCGTTGCGCTCCAGCAACGCGGCTAAAACATCTACGCTATAGCCTTGTGCAATACCGTCGAAGTCGAGGCGCACCTGTTCCTGTAGTTTATGCACGCTGTTTTCGTCGAATACAATTTTGGTGAAGCCTACGTATTGCAATAGGGAATCCTTTTTCTCCCACCACGGCTGACCGGATTTTTTTCCGGCGCGATAGGCTTCCGTCAGCGGCATTACGGTGGGGTCAAAAGCGCCGTGGGTAGCGGTGTATATCTCAGCTGATTTTTTGAGTACCGGATAAAAATAAGGCAGCTCATAAGTCCAGGTAGTGGATTTATTAAAGAGGGATATTTCTGAATCTTTGCGGTAAAGCGACAAACACTGGTCTATCTCCTGTAATGTGCTATCAATGGCGGATTGCAGTTGTATGTGAGGAATACCGGTATACCTCACCTGCCAGGTGGTGCCTTGCGCGGAACCGCCCAGGGTAACCACCTGGCTGTGAAATAGTAAAAAAAACAGGTACATCATTATTCCTGCAATAACTGCATTAATTCCGATAAGTGTGCGCTATAGACTTCCCGGGGGCTGCTGTGATATTTCTGCGCCACAGAAGCCGCCATGCCTACTACTTCTCCCATCATACCACAGGTACGCATTACCCTGGTGCTACCAAAGGCCACGTGGGTAGTGCTGATATTTCTACCGGCCATAAACAGGTTGCTGATATTACGGGAATACAGGCAACGGTAAGGGATGGTATAAGGCGCTACCCGGATATGCCGGGTGCCGGCAAAAAATTCCTGTCCCTCAAAATATTTGCGGTTCAGTGAATCCGGGAAGTGCAGGTCGATGGTCCAGGTGGCGGTGACAGCGCCATCAGGATAGTGTTTACCTTCCTGGATGTCCATCTGGGTCAATACCATATCTCCCATCAAACGCCTCGACTCCCGCTTGCCGCCAATATAGGCCACCCATGCCAGCTCCTGTTTGGCGTATTTTTCTGCTTTATTATTTTTGAGATAAGACCAGTTGCCGTATACCGCGCGGAGATTATGGTCGCGGATTTTCTCTGCATCGGTGATGGTGTTGAAGTTGCCGAAGCCGGTTTCCCATTCCCAATCTGCTTTAGTGGCATCAATATAATATTCATCGGAAAAAGGCAGTGCCCAGGGCGTAGCAGGGAAGGTAGTGGGTTTATCCACCGGCACAGACGCCCACAAATTGGAAGTGCCTAAAGTAAAGCTATCAGACTTCTCTGCTGCCAGCGACTCATTGGTTTCTGCTTTGCTTTCTCTGCCCATCCGGAAGTCGGCGCCAGCGAGATAGCCGATGGTACCATCGCCGGTGCAATCTGAAAAATAAGTGCCGGTAAACCGGGTGTCCTGGCTGGTGGCAATATCACGACCAGTAACGGCAATAATCTTATCGTTTTCTTTCTCTACTTTATACACATAAGTGTTGAGGAATACTTTTAGATTTTTCTCCGCTTTTACGATGGCTACTTTCCGGCTATCGCCATATTCATCTCCATCCGGATTACCATTACCGGGATCGCCGTTATCCATCTCCCTCACTATTCTTCCTAATTTAGGATAATAGTTCTTGTCAATTTCTCCCCGCAGATGCACCCTTACTTCTGAGCTGTTATTTCCACCAAGTACCGGGCGATCTTGTATCAGCGCTACCTTCAGCCCCATGCGGGAAGCGGAGATAGCGGCGCAGGTACCGGCAATACCACCGCCTACTACTACCAGATCATACTTCCCGCCATCGGCAGGTTGCTCGCTGGTATGCAATAACTTTCTGCGCAAGGCGCTTAAAGCAGGCTTATCATTCGGCGGGGTGTATTTCTGAACGGTGGTGAATAACAACGCATCACATCTGCCGTTGAAGCCGGTCAGATCCTGCAGGGCTATTTTGGTGTTCACGTCATTGATGTTCACCACGCCGCCATCATACCATTTCCATTGATCGTTGCCGCTTTCTCCGAATACCGGAACCAGTGGCACATCGTTAACGACTACACGAAATTTACCGGGTCCTTTAGGGAATGGCGCCCAGTCTTTGGTACGCACCCATACATGGTACTTTCCTTTGGCGGGGAAGGAAACGTTGGTCACGGCGTCTTTCACCGGGCGGCCCATGCCATGTGCCATCAGGTAAGAAGATCCCATGGTGACAAACGACTGCTGATCAATGACCCAACCGCCTCTGTTGGCGAAGGATTCCGTTTCCACCAAAACCGGTTCCTGTGCGTGGACCCACAGGGAGCTGCAACATAGCGCTATCACCCGCCACCATGTTTTGCTACTGACTAATACGCTTTTCATAATTGTATAGCTGCTTTTTAACGTGTTTACTATCGGGTTTCCGCTGTTGTATCAGTGTATAAATAACGGCTGCTTTTTCGGCATCGGCGCTGGTAAGCTGTGCTCCCAGCAGGTCCAGCGGCAACACCGGCGCCTGTTGTAATAATGGTAGTATCAGGGCCGACTGCTCCGTGTTGGCATTCGGGAAAACAGTTGCCAGCTGTTGAATCAATTCCGTATCCAGGGGAATAGTTTTTAGTTTTCGTAAGATGGTAATCTGCACCGGGTATGCCGCTGCGGCATATGTTTTCCACAGCCAGCGTTGGGCAACTTTGCCTGTCATAGAATCCGGGTGCAGCTGCTGCAATAAGTACCGCGTCAGGAACACATTTTTTCCGGCGATTACGGCGCGGATATCGGATTCGAAACCGGATTTTATCCGCCCGCTTTTATCCATTACTTTATCGACGGCCCAATACTGATAAGCGTAGTTGCCGGAAGCCAGCCACTGGTGCCACATAGCGACATTACTGTACGTTTCGGTAATGCGTGTCATCTCCTCCACTACCGGTCCATGTGCAATATGCCACAACGTATAACAGGAGTACACCGCACCGGATATCACTTCATTTTTGATGGTCTTCAACGTGGCGCCGGTTCTGGCATCCACGGAGTCCGTCAGGTTTTCCGTGCCGGGTACAATGAGATCCGTAATTTTCAGCGATGCCAGCAACGAATTGGATTTGGCCAGTATGTCCTGCATTTTTTCATAGTCCGCCGGTTTAAATACTTTATGATCCAGTTTGGTCAATGCTTCATTCTCCGGCAAATCATAACGGATATAATTCCCCAGCAGGTCCCAGTAAAAATTGATGTACACCGGTTTGCATTCGCCGGTATAGCAAACCGGTGTAAAGATGTTACTGAAATAATACAATGGCTGTCCGGCTTTATTGGTAGCCAGATGCAACGGATACACGGTGGTATCGTTTTCCCGGAAAGTATACGCCCGCTGATGGGTGGCTACCGGCAACAGGTAACGGTTATGCATCACATCATTGATACGGCTGGTATCCAATACCTGCAGCCCGGCGGTATCCGCGGGTATACAGAAAGCGTTAGCCGTAAGCCCCAGCCATCCTGCTATCAACCATGTCACCATTGTATATTTCATATCTATTTATATTCCAGCCACGCCGTAGCGTTGCAGTCTTTGTTGCTGTTAAAACGAATCCACCTCGCCTGAAAGCCTTTCGGGAACTGATATTTAAACGTTTCGCCGGGAGCCACTGTTACCGTTTTATAAGGCATCCAGGTACCATTGCCTACCGGATCTGTAGCAATGGTGAATGTCACCGGCGCTTTAGCATCATGCGATAATTGCAGACTGCGATTGTCGTAAAACCCAATGAGATAAGGGTCCGACGGCTGCGCTGCTTTTACTGCCGAATTTTTCCAGGGTCCACCATGTCCCGTAGGTTTACCCATTTGCCATAAATCGTCGATAGCGCCGGCCCATACCGCAGCTTTTTTATCATCGGATACAATGATGTGTGCGCCTGCTTTTGCAGCCAGGTCAATACCTGTCATAATCAGCATGCCGCGATAAGCAGCGTAATCGTTGATCCGGAAATGATGCGAGGAAATGGGCCGTATTTTCGCATAGCCGTCAGCGTTTTCCGCGGGTAGTTCGTAAAAGGTACCATGACAATTAAACAGGTCTCTTTCCGTGGATACTTCTCTGCAAACGCGCAACGCGGCTTTACCGATTAAAGGAGTATATGCCTCATCGCCAAGCGGTAATCGCCAGCGACGGCCTTTATCGTCCACGATCAATACGGAAGATGCTTCTATGAGTACCGGTTGCTGCGGAATGGCAAATTTTTGTTCAATGAAATCGGCAGTGGCCGCGTCGGTTTTGGGTTGCAGCTGCATGTCGGCATTCAGTTCATAGTAGCCGATGTTAGTAGCGTCGCCATGTTGATACGTGCGTGCCAGCATACCCAATGCACGGCGATCATTGCCTAGTCCATATAGCAGGCCTCCTTTTACTTGCGCGTTCGTCACTTTACTGAGGCCATCAAAAATAGGCGCTGCCGTAGTACTACGTGTATCGTTGGCCGTATAGGAAAAATGCGCGGTAGCAGTCACGGCTTTATTGGCTTTTACGCGAATCCATTCTCCCGGCAGCTGCGCCGGAAAAATAACTTCCGCTGCCTGTCCGGGTGCTACGGTGATGGTTTGCGCAGTAGTCCAGTGGTCGTTACCACTGCGGTCTGTTTCAAACGTAAACACGACTGCTTGTGCACCGTTGTGTTGAATACGTGCACTGCGTTGCGGCCAGCCGGCAAATAGAAATGGCTCGGAAGCTACATCAGCCTTCACTGCTTCGTTGAGCCATACGGCGCCTTCGGCGGTATTAGGGCCGAGGTGATCCGGCTGTTGCAAGGCGGTGAACCATAAGTTAGAATTCGATTGGCCGGGGCCTTCAATATTTCCTTTGGCGCTGCGCTTGTTGAGGAATTCTTTTTGTGCAGCATCGTCACAACCAAATACCAGCTGATCTTGCCAACGGGTATAGTCGCCGATAACTTTTAAGTACGCACTACGGGGACGGATACCCGCAGTATGGCCGCTGGCGAAAGTAGCCGGGAAATGCCAGAACATCCCGTGCATGGTCATCAGGTACTCCGGTTGTGCAGGGGTGCCTACGTCTCTGATGCGGGGCCATTCTGTATTCCATCCGTGAGCGCCGTCGTAAGTATGACTGGCTTTAGGCAACCGAAAGAACTGCCATCTTCCCTGATCTCTCAATCCCAGTAATAACGATTTATGATCCCACCCGGTAGTCCAGATAGGATCGGTGGCGGGATGTGGATTTCCGGAGATGCCCCCCGGACCGGTGATTTCTACAAATTGATTCCGGCGAACTACTTTCCAGTCCTTACCATTCCATTCTGATAAGGAGCCGGCTTCTATGTCAAAATCGGTGAGTGCTTTGGGGCCGGGTTCACCATTGTTGGAATAAATGAGTACGCCCTGACCGGAGTACAATCCTTTACCATGCGCACCAGGCAATAGGGCCAGTGCTGCGTTGGCAAGGGTATCTGCGCCTTTTTTGTTTTTCACATTTCCATCTTCATACAACAAGGTTGGCTGCAGGGTATGTACATCTACTTCATAGAAACCTTCTTCCATGGTGCCATAATATATTTTTCCGGCGGGATCGGTCAGATGGCGGGCATTGCCGGTATGCCGCCCTGGCATTAACGTGTAGGGGATTACCCTCACGGTACCTTTATCACTGATGGCATAAGGGCCTATAAATAACTGATTACTTTCGGGATGTATCATTCTATTGGCCGGCGTGCCTCCGATACTTTCTTCCCGCACCACTTGCTGCAGGGCCGGTGTTACTTCATACAACTTATCTGATGAGCCAAAAGGCATATGCGGACCGTAAGTAATGACCCATAAATTACCTGCCCAGGGTACCACGGCGCCGGTGCCACACTCTCCTTCTTTATTATACATGGCCAGCTTCGGATAAATACCGCTATAGGCGCGGGGTTTATCTGATTGCGCGTCGGCGGGGTTACTATAGGTAGCGCCGGCAAGGCTCATGATAGCAGCACACAAAATAATATTTCTTCCGTTTTTCATACTGTTTTTTTGTGGCTGCTTAATAATTCGGATTCTGTGTAAGGTGACTGGTCAATACTTCCGTAGATGGTATGGGCCACAGATATTGACGGGTAGCATCAAACTTGCGTACGGTAATTTGTTTTACAAGCCCTGCGCTATACATGGGTGAGAAGTCGGCTACCCCATCTGCATCTATCACAGGCGTTTGCGGGAAAAACCACAGCCCCGGCTTTACCACTTTGGCGCGCAGATCAGCAGGGTCCAGCAGACCATAGTTCGCTTTGTTCAATACTTTCTCTGCCAGGCGCCAGCGGATAATATCCATATAACGAATACCTTCCAACGCAAACTCCATGCGTCTTTCCACGCGGATCATCTGCATCAGCGCATTCTTTTCGGTGGTGGTGACCGCCGGATAAGCGGCCGTGTTCGTATAGGTGGTACCGTAGGCGCGGGCGCGTACTTTGTTAATCGCATCGAGCACAGATTGATCAATATCACCTAACGCTGTTTTTGCTTCTGCATATATCAGCAATACATCTGCATAACGGATAATGATATTATCCGGCTCTACCGTCCAGGAATTGAGGAGCCAGTCGCCATCAATACCTTTTTTCCACAGCAGCCCGTTAAAAGAGGCGTACTGCGCTATAGAGCGGGTGTCCTTATTTTCCACATACTTATTGTCCGATACTTTCAATACCGTAACAGAGTCCGGATGTGGTTGAAAAATATATCCCAGGTGCGGTGTCTGAAACTCCACCAGTGTAGCGGCGCAACGGGGATCACGGTTATCAAAAGGACGGCGCGGATTAAAGGACGGCGATTTATCAATCGGCAACCCGTCCTTGCAGAGGAAGGCGCAGAACAGGTCCCAGGAAGGATCTTTCGCGGCCCAGCCGCCGGCATTACGGGCCACAAAATTTTGGCAATCGCCCAGTGTTACCTTCAACGTAACAGAACGGGGCAAACCAAAAACAGTTTCGGCAGAGTTCTTTGTTTTAGATAAAAAGAGATTGCCGAAGTTATCGTGCAGCTGATAGATATTGAGATCCATACAGGCTTTGGCGGCTGTTTTAGCGGTTTCCCAATCGCCCATATACAACGCAATGCGGGCTTTCATGGCCAGCGCAGCGCCTTTGGTAGCGCGTTTCAGATCGCTGCTGCTATACGTGGTTTTCAACGATGCGGCGGCGAGATCAAAGTCGGCATAAATTTTTTGCAGCACCTCCTGCGGTTTGCTTTGCTTCAGCCGCAGCGCCTGTTCTATATCAATGGTAGAATCAGTGTATACAATATTGCCGTAGTGCGATAACAAACGGGAATACTGGCAAGCTCTTACAAAGCGGGCTTCTGCGGAATAGCTGGCGATCTGGTCGGCCGTCAGCACCTTGCTGCCCCTGGAAATGCTTTGCAGGATATTATTCGCTCTGGCGATGGCTTTGTAGGTTTTGGTCCACCAGTCTTTCACGAAGCTGGTTTCCCCATTGATGGTAGCGCCGGTTACTTCTGTGGTTACGTCGCGGTACATCCAGTCGTCGGTCCACTCGTCGCTGTCTTTCATCCAGAAATCACCTTTGTAAAGTCCGTTGAGCGACATATTAATTTCTTCCGGTGTAGCGTTCCAGGTTTCGCTGGAGCCGTCTGACAAAGGATGCAGGTCCAGAGAACCACAGGCACTCAGCAGCATCCCGGTGAATATGATAATAGCCAATTGTTTCATGATCGTGGAATTTTAGAATTTAACAGATGCGCCAAATACATAGCTGGTGGTAATCGGATAACCCAGTCGGTCCTGCTCCGGGTCCCAGCCTCTGGGGAAGTGATGGATAGAAAATACGTCACTCACGCTGCCGTATAAACGAACACCCTGCAGGTGTACCTTCTTTATCCAGCTATTCGGCATAGAATAACCCAGGCTGATATTCTTCAACCGGAAATAATTTCCTTTGATCAGCCAGAAGTCAGACATCGCGTAGTTGTTGCCCGCAGAGGTATTGGTGTAGCGGGGAAACTTCGCTGCCAGGTTTTGCTCCGGCGTATTGTATTTACTCCAGGAATTGCCATCCAGTATAGCGGGGAAATTGCCATAATTTTCCGTCAGTGGCCGAACAATATCCGACCCCAGCTGAGACCTTTGTTTGCCTACACCTTGTAAAGCAATACCAAGATCCCAGTTCTTATACCCCATCTGTATGGACGCACCATATTGATAGCGGGGCAGGGAGCCACCCAGTAACACCCGGTCATATTCCGGTGATATTTTGCCATCAGGCACGCCATCCGGGCCGCTGATATCTTTGTACCGCACATCACCTGGTTTTACGTTGGCATTGAGTTTAGGCGATTTGTCCACGTCATCCTGTGTTTGATAGATCCCGTCTGATACATAGCCATACCATTCGTTAAATTCACTGCCCTGTTTTTTGATCTGGTCGCCAAGGAACACGGTACCACCGAGGTCGCCCATTTTGGTGATGAAGTCGGACACGTTTACGGATACACTGTAATTGAAATCATCGATGCGGTCACTCCAGCTCACTTGTGTTTCCCAGCCTTTGGTATACATTTTACCGGTATTCTGGAAGGGGTTGTCGTAGCCAATAAAATCAGGTATTTCCAGCTCCAGCAAAATATCACTGGTAGTTTTCTGGTAGTAGTCGCCCGTAAAGCGTAAGCGGTTTTGTAAGAAGTTAACGTCAGCGCCTATATCCCATGACCGGGTAGTTTCCCAGGAAATATCACGGATGGCATATTGCCATTGTGCAGCCGATTGTCCGGATACCACGGTATTACCTTTGTAGAAAAGGGAATTATTTTCGAAAGATAGCAAAGCCTGATAGGGGTAATTTCCAATACGCTCATTTCCCAATGCGCCTACAGAGGCCCGTACTTTCAGAAACGACAGCCACGGCGCTGTCTTCTTCACAAACCCCTCCTCCGACATCACCCATCCGGCCGAGAACGAAGGGAAGGCGCCCCAGCGGTACCCTGGCGCAAAACGCGAGGAAGCATCATAACGGATATTTCCCTGCAGCAGGTATTTATCTTTATAACTATACATCAATCTGCCGAACCAGGAACGGTAAGCATTTTCAAACGCGCTGCCACTATTATCGCGGAATTCCAGCGGACCGAGGTTGAGGTAAGGGTAGTTATCCAGCTGGTATTGCCCTCTGGAAGCGCCCAACAGCTCATCGTGCGCTTTGTAAAACTCATACCCCGCCATCAGGTTAAAGTTATGATGCTTGAATGCTTTGGTATAATTGGCGAAGAACTGGGTGGTATAACGGTAGTTATCGTTACGCATTTCTTCCAGCTTGGTTTCCGTAGCGCCTTCTATGTAACCGGATATAGAACCGGGATTATTGAAAGCGGTATAAGGGATTTTCTTTGTGAACTTTTTTCCTTTGTCGAAGTTCAGGAAAGGCGCTACCACAGCGGAAAATTTCAATCCTTCAATAGGCGTAAAATCGATGCCGATTTTTCCACCCAGCTGGTTGTACCAGTTATCATTGGAGCCGCCGAATTTTGTCAGCGCATAAATATTAGCCCCGTCCTTTCCGGCGCCCACACGGCCATCAGACCACATGGCCGCATAAATAGGCGGCACTATCCCCAGCTTATACATGGGATCTATCATGGGATAGGGAATAATAGGCGCCGATGTGATAGTACGTTTAAAGTTAACGTCTACACTGGCAGAGAGGTATTTATTGATGGTAATATCATTGTTAACGCGGGTGGTGATACGGTCGTAAGAGCGGTTATCATATAAGGCGCCATTTTTATCATATACCAGTGAAATACGGGAGCGCAGCGCCTTTCCGGCGGCGCCAATACTGAGCATATGCGTTTCGCGTGGTGCGCTGCTATGCAGCAGGAGCGCCCGCCAGTCGGTGTTGGGATACTGATCCGGATTTGCAGCGTGTAGTTGTGTGTAGTTGTCTACAATATCTTTTGTATAGGTAGGATATTCGTTGGCATTATTGCCGTTATCATTCCATCTCAGTTCATTGGTCAGCTGCATATATCGTACGGCATCCACGTATTGTGGTAGTTTGGTAGGTTTTTCCAGGCCGTATTCGTAGCTGTAGTTAAGATCCAGTTGTCCGTTCTTAGCGCGTTTGGTGGTCACCAGAATAACGCCTGCGGCTGCACGGGAGCCGTAGATGGAGGCAGAAGCCGCATCTTTCAGTACAGAGATGTTGTCGATATCATTGGGATTGATGGAATTAATGTCGTCCACGGGTACGCCATCGAGGATCACCAGTGGTGTAGCACCTTCGTCTTTGATAGAGGTGATACCACGTACGCGGATTTGCGCCGTGGCGCCGGGGCCTTTATCGTTGCGTGTTACCATTACGCCGGGCATAGCGCCTTGTAATGCCTGTGATACCTGGGTGGTTTTGCGGGCAGCTACAGCTTCGCCTTTCACGCTGGCAACGGCGCCGGTAAGATCACTCTTTTTCACGGTACCATAGCCAATCACGATCAGCTCATCCAGTGCGGTGTTGGCGGCTTTTACCAGTCTGACATCGAGTCGGAATTGTCCGGTCAGGGTGACTTCCTGTTTTTCGAAGCCGATAAAGGTAAAAACAATGGTAGCCCCATCGCTGATATCGCTGAGTTTATAGTCGCCCATGGCGTCGGTCACCGTACCTTTGGTGGTACCTTTCCATAACACAGTAACGCCGGGTAGTGGTGTACCCGCTTCATCTGTTACCCGGCCAATGAGCGACATAGGGAACGCCAGTATTTTTAATATAGGCGTTGTAGTAAGATGCACCTGTTTCTTAATAGAAATGGTTTTGTCTACAATAGAAAAAGTGAGGTCTTGTCCTTTCAACGCCTTGGTGAGCAGTTCTTCCAGGGGCACCTGCGCTACATCCAGCGTAACAGGGTGACTATCTTTCAGTAGAAAGTTGTCGTAAAATACGACGCAGCCGGTTTGCTTTTTGATAGCAGAAAAAATTGTTTTGAGTGACACGTCTTTCCCTGAAAAACTGACTGTTTGGGAAAATCCGGTGGCACTTACATTCAAAAAAACAACCGTCAAAAACAGAAACGTTAACTTCATAGCTAACAGCATTTTGGTTGAGCATAGCCTGCGATACCCGACAGCTGGTGTTGTTACCCTTTGGGCAATAGCAACGGCCATCCGGCTGCAAAGAGCGTTACAATTAATTTGCATACATTTGCATTGTTTGGTGGAGTGAATAAGGAGTCTTCGCCGACTTATTTTGTTCATCGCTATCAAATGCCGCCGGAAATATGACCAGTATTTCCGGTTTTTATTTGCATAGCAATGTCATTCGCGTAATCGTGGTGACTTACGCAGTGGAATTTATTTACTGCTTCAATAAAATAAAACGTGGTTTTTACTTAAGTACTGTAATATTTTTCCCCTCTATTTTGAATTTAACATCATTGGCTTCCAGGATACTTAACACTTCCGACAAGGGTAATGAACGCTGAATACCGCCACCAAAGCTCCTTTTCGGGATAGCGCCTTCATAGCTTACTTTCACGTCATACCATTGTTCTATTTGTTGCATCACCGTAGGCATATCGGCATCGGTAAACTGGAAGAATCCATTTTTCCAGGCAATAATTTCATCGGTATCTATATTGTTCTTCACTATTAATGCGCCCTGATGATTTACCTGCGCCTGCTGTCCGGGTTTCAGTATCGTGTTTTCACTGGCGCTGCTGACCTTTACGCCGCCATCCAGCAGCGTAGTGCGGATATCAGGCAACTGGTCATAGGCATTTACATTAAATCGTGTACCCAGCACCGTGATATTGACGGCTCCGGCATTCACCATAAACGGATGGTGTACATCCGCGGCTACCTCGAAATATACTTCTCCGGTAATATTTACTTTTCTGCTATCGCCGGAGAAAGCGGCAGGAAAGGAAATGGAAGAGGCGGCGTTGAGCCAGGCAATGGTGCCATCCGGTAATGTCAGGCGGTATTGTCCGCCCCGTGGCGTCACCATTTTATTATACATTTTTTCACCGGCGCCGCTGCCTTCATAGGTAAGCTCGCCATTACGCTGCTTCATTATTTTTATGTTGCCTTGCTGTGCCAGTAACCCATTGCCGGCGCTGTCTAAAGTAATCACGCTGCCATCTGCCAGCGTAAGCGTGGCCTTATTCCCCCCGGGTGCTACTTCATTTTTATACCGGCTTTGTTTATCGGCGATCACTGGTGCGGTAGTGGTATTTATAGATCGTAACGCCCACCAGCTGCCGGCTCCCAGCAACAATACGCTGGCGGCGGCCCACCAACCGTAGCGGATCATGCGTGCCGGTTGTTTTTCGGGAACAGTACTGAACATTGTCCTTTCAATACGATCCGACATCGCATCCGGCATGGTTGTTTGCGGTACATGCGTTTCCCATGCGTCTCCCAACGCTTCTTCCAGCTGATCTTGTGTGGCTGTAGTATCTATCCACACCGCCAGCTCTTCCCTCTCGGCAGTATTGGCGGTATCGTCAAAATATCTTTCAACGAGGTATTTAATTCTTGCTGACAGCATCCTGGTTATTTATGTTAATCAACATCCGCTCCACGGTATCTATCTTACTATAGACAAACGGGAAGGAACATATAACTAGTCCGGAAGAAAATATTTTTATTTTTGGAACGCCGCCAGGATCACCAGCACACAAGACGCGCCAGTAGCGGATTGCAGGTGTATACCCAGCTGCTCCCGGATGGTGCGCAGGGCAGCAATCATATGATTATTCACCGTAGCGGGGGAAATATTGAGGTGCCTGGCTATTTCGTCGTGCTTTAGTCCCTGGTCCCGGCTAAGGGTATATACCAGCTTTTGTTTAGGGGGTAATTTGTCCAGCGCCTTCTTCAACCGTTCTCTCACTTCCTGTAACTGCAAATGCTCTTCGGCATTGTCATGCGCGGTGTCATGAAGCTTATTAATTTCCGCCAGGATCAGCGTTTCTTTGGCCATCCGCCGGAACGCATTCAACACCTGGTGCTGCGCCATACGGTAAATATAGCCACCAAACTGTTCAATATGCAGCAGCTGTTGGCGGTCTTTCCACAGTTTCAGGAATACGTCCTGGATCACATCTTCCGACATTTCCGGGGAATTGGTTAAACGCAGGAGGAAGCTATATAACTTATGCTTGTGCCGGTGAAAGAGGCGGGTGAACGCTTCTTCATGCCCGGCAGCAGCCATTTGCAGCAATTGTTGTTCATCAGTTACATGTTCCATGGAACAGGATAAGGTGGAATAGTATTACATAACGTAGATCAGACTAAAATTAAAAAAATTGGGGAAATAAGGGGAAATATTTTTTGGGGGAGATGGATGTTATTGGCTTGTTAAGCTACTAATATATTAACTGCTATTAGGAAAGTGTGTTCTCTAACGGTAGACTTTTGCAGTCTATGAATAACTTTGAAAAATATGACCTTAATATAGAGATCAAGAAGGAAAAATTAAAATTCCTTTTCAATAGCACAGGACATTCTTCGGTAACCAAAGTAATAGAATATACATTACTCAAAAACGCAGGCACCGGTAATATATATAATTTCGGATTTGGAGATTATGACGCTGAAAGTGATTACGTAAGTGACATAAGCATATCCAATAATGGTGATGTGTATAAGGTTTATAACACAGTATTAAGTACTGTACCTCTATTTTTCAGAACTAACCCCAACGACTATATTTTCGTAGAAGGCAGTGACAGCTCAGCCGCTTTTCATGCATCCTGTAAAACAACATGTAAAAAGAAATGCGAAGAACGCTGTAGGAATCAGGGCAGAAGAATATCGATATATACGAATTACATAAACAAGAACTTCAATATATTAAAGAATGATTATTCTTTCTGGGGAGGTTTATTAGATCCATTAACCGGAAAAATCAGTTTCGAGGGCTTCAAACTAGGTAAAGTTTATACCGGATTCGTAATTGGCAAACGATAATTTTGTACATTTGACATATGAAAACAACACCTTTCATCTCTAAGTTCAGACTTATAAAGGAGAAACGTAAAAATAGAAAGCTCCTTGTGCAAGTTGCAACAAAGCTAAGGGGAAGAGAATTATTTCCTGAAAAAATAGCCAGAGCCAAGGACTTTCTAAGCAAGGTGGAAACCTTTCCCTTCTAACATCAATTTTCTGAAACATTATTATAAAAAAACAGGAACGTTCGCGTTCCTGTTTTTTTATAAGCTTATTTTCATTTTAACACTACAACTCTCTCACCCAGATATTCCTAAAGCTCAGTGGCTCGCTCTTATCACCATGTGCCTGCAGTTTAATAGGGCAAGCGCCATGTGCCTGACGGTAAGCAGCCTGGCCAATATATTGGGTAGGTCCTTTCAGCTCCACATCATTTTGTACAACTACGCCATTAAAAAACACCGTTACTTTAGCGGGTTTTACTACGGCGCCATCTGCACCAAATACGGGTGCATTCCAAACTACGTCGTAGGTATTCCATTCACCGGGTTGCAGCGTAGGATTGGCCAGCGGTACATATTGTTTGTAGATGCTGGCTGCCTGTCCGTTCGTATATGTTTTATTCTTATAAGAATCGAGTACCTGTAATTCGTAACCGGCATCACCTTTACCGAGGGAGGCGAGGAATACACCGCTGTTACCGCGGGCCTGGCCGGTACCGGTAATATTGGAAGGTACGCGCCATTCGATGTGCAGCTGGTAGTTGGTGAAAGTCTTTTTGGTTTCGATGTTACCTACTTTCTTATTTACTGTCAGAATGCCTTTTCCAACCAGCCATTCCGCGGGCTTATCGCGGTCATCGGCCATTACCCACTGGTCCAGGTTGGAGCCGTCGAACAGCACAATGGCATCAGAAGGCGGAGCGCCGGGCTTTTTGGCCGGAACTACTTCCGGTGGTACGGGTGTATATACTTCTGTATCTTCAGGCTTCGCTTTTTCCTGCGCATGAGCGGCACAAAATCCACCCGCTAAAAGCATTGTAAATAAAAATTTCCTTTTCATAATGAAATTGAGTGTTTAACTGGAATTAAATCTGGGTTCAATAAAGTAACCGGTAGCACAATAATATATAAAATAAGATAGGGACGCAAGCATTATTATGTCGGCGGGAAGTCATTTTGGTAACATACAGTTAACACTAAAATGGGTTCTTTGCGGATTGTTTATGCTTAATTGTACTGTGCTGTTATGAAGAAGAAAGGGGTTTTTCAGTTCATTGTGTTATGCTTATTTGCTTTTTCGGCGGCTGCTCAGGATTCCCTGCAGCAGCAATTACAAGCGGCCGCAAAACTAAGCGGGCAGTCGCCCGATGCGGCTTTCCTTGCACTACGCAAAATGCATGACCAGGCAGTTGCTGCCCACGATGACGCCGCCGCCGGCAAATGCCTGCAACAAATGGGACGCATCTGCTTCACCCTCGGCCACTACGCCAAATCACTCGAATACTACCAGGAAGCGGCTACACTCTTTGCCACCAGTCACCAACAAGCCGCGGAAGCCGCCACCATGAATGATATGGGTCTGCTATACTACCGCAATATCAATAAAAAAGCCGCCAAAGCCCAATACGATAAAGCCTTCACGCTGTACAAAGCTATCAACGATAAATCAGGCATGGCCGCCACTTACGGCTACATCGGCCACCACTACGAAAAACAACAACAATACGATAGCGCCTTTTTCTTCCAGCAACTGGCCCTGAAACAATACCAGGCCATCGGAGATACTTTCGGCATGGCCGGCATCTACGAAAACCTGGGCACCATTCACGAAGACCTGGAAAAATACGACAGCGCCCTCTACTACTTCCAGAACGCATTACGCCTATACGAACTACACCACGAACGCAGCACAGGCATTGAAATCATTAATAATATAGGTGATGTATTAAGAAAAACAGGCGACTATAAACACAGTATGCCCTTCTCCAAAGAAGCGCTGGCCATTGCCCGCAGCACCAACAATAAATACCAGGAAGCCGCTGCCGGGAAAGATATCGCCAAAACATTTAACCTGCTAGGCCAAAACGATAGCGCCTATTATTATATGGAGCAAAGCCGCAAATGCCTGGCGGAAATTTATTCTGCCCAAAACAACCAGCAGATGAACTTCCTCCAGATCATTTATGATACCAATAAAAAGAATGATGAGATCATACAGCTGGAAAACAGCCATCAAATGAACCGCATCATTTATACCGCCATCGTGGTAGTAGTGGTGTTACTCGTGATCCTTTGCCTCCTCACCATCTCCCGGCAAAAACTGAAAATCAGCCAGGAAAAGGCAGAAAAGGAAAAAAATGCGGAAATCAACCGGGTACAAAAAGACCAGCTGGAGCTGAAAAGTAAACAACTCGCCACCCATACCCTCGACGTCATCCAACGTAACCAGTTCCTCGATGAACTAAGAAACAGCCTCTCCCAACTGGTACAGGATGATAAAAGAGACCAGAAAAAACAACTGCAGCAACTGGTGCTGAAAATAAACCAGACCGTTAACCACGAAAAACAATGGAAAGAATTCACCGGCATCTTTGAACAGGTACACCAGGTATTCTTCGACAAACTCAATGCACTTTACAGCGATCTTACCACCAACGATATCAAATTACTGGCCCTCCATAAAATGAATATGGACTCCAAAGATATGGCCACCATTCTCGGTATTTCTCCCGATAGTTTGCGCGTAGCCAGATACCGTCTCCGGAAAAAATTAAATATCCCGGAGGGCGATACCCTCAACACTTTTGTACAGGGACTGTGAGGCTTAACATTGCGTTAATATGCCGGTAACATAATGGTAATGGCGAATCATGTTACAAACAAACAATTCATTTTCAATAACTTACCAACCATTTGTATACGCTGATTACGCTTTGTTTACGCTCCTGTTAACGCTGTTTACGTTTTGCTTACGGCCATTTCTTGTAATTTTTTTCATAGCAGATCACATTTGCGATACCATTTACGAACAACACAAACGGTATCAAATTCATTACAAATGAAGACACTTTTAACAACGTTGCTATGTCTGCTACTCAGTGCTACCATCGTTAAAGCCGATGGCCTGAAAGGGCATGTTTACGATCAGAAAACAGGGGAACCGCTGGTAGGCGTTACCGTTATTCTCGAACAAACCAAACTGGTAGCCCTCACCGGCCTGGATGGTTCCTTCGAATTTAAAAAGGTAACGCCTGGCAAATTCACCCTCGTTATTTCCCACCTTACCTACAAAACGCTTTCTCAATCCCTAACCGTTGTGGAAAAAGACAATCCACATATTACGATCTATCTCAGTGAACGCAGCAGCAAAGGACTCAGCGAAGTAGTAGTATCCGCCACTACCAAAGCCTCCTCAGAAAAAACCGCCCGCAAACTGGAACAGAAATCCCAGCAGGTAATGAACGTGGTATCCGGCGCCGCTATCGAAGTATCGCCAGATCTGACCGTGGCCAACGTAATTCAACGTGTATCCGGGGTGTCTATTGAACGTAGCAGCAATGGCGACGGACAATACGCTATCCTCCGCGGAATGGATAAAAGATATAACTATACCCTCATCAACGGCGTGAAAATACCCAGCCCGGACAATAAATACCGCTACGTACCACTGGATATCTTCCCATCCGAACTGCTGGACCGTCTGGAAGTATACAAATCGTTAACACCTAACATGGAAGCCGATGCCGTAGGTGGCGTGGTGAATATGGTGATGAAGGATGCACCTAACCAACTTTCCCTCAACGCCAACGTAGCAACAGGATACAGCCAGATGTTACTGGACAAGGGATACACCCGCTTCGATGCCAGCGGTATCAAAAGCAAATCGCCTTACGAAATCCATGGTAAAGATTACAACGCTACCCCTGCCGACTTTGCCAACGGCACCCTGAATTATAAACCTAAAAACTTTGCCCCTAACCTGGTAGCTGGTTTATCTGTAGGTCAGCGCTTCTTCCACAATAAACTGGGTGTAATTGTAGCCGGTAGCTTCCAGAACAACTACCGTGGTACCACCAGCACGTTTTATGATGCCTCCAATGTTGGTACAGAACGGTACCAGCGGATCTCCGGCGTGCGGGAACGCCAGTACAGCGAGCAACAACAACGCAGCGGGGTACACGCCAAAATTGACTATGCCATCAATGATAATAATAAGCTGTCGCTCTACAATGCTTACATGAACCTGTTAAGCTTCCAGACAAGAGATGGCATCACCACCAACGTGGGCAACGGATTCGACCCGGTAAATGGTAACGCACAGCTGACCTATCAAAGCCGCTCGCGGAAAATAGATCAAAAGATCTACTCCTCCACCCTGCACGGTGAACATAAACTCGTTCCCGGCAAATTGAAACTGGATTGGTCTGCTGTTATCTCTTCGGCCTTAAACGAAGTACCTGACAATACCACCGTTGATTTATATGGTGTACGTACCAACTTCCAGGATGCACGTACAACGGTTTCTAAAAGCATGCGTCGCTGGGAGCGCAATACAGATAATGATCTTGCGGGATACCTCAACCTAACTTATACTGCAAAAATTGCCGGCGCTAAAGTCGACTTCTCTGCCGGAGGCTTATACCGCGATAAACAAAGAAGCAGCTTCTTTAACAACTATAAATTTCTGCCAACAGATCTGACAGCAGTGTATGGTAAAGACTTTTCCAGCTACGCAGACATTAAATGGAATATAGAAAAGGCAACAGGTGCAGTAGATAACGCATTGACCTATGACGCTACAGAGAAAACCACTGCCGGTTATGGTATGTTCAGATTCAAGGCAGCAGCATTGGAAGTAACAGGTGGCGTACGTGTAGAACATACCGACCAGGGCTATGATATGCTCTTCGCCAGAGGGGAAAGTCGCCCTACCGGCCACCAGGTTTATACAGACGTATTACCGAGCCTGAACCTGAAATATGAATTAACGGCTCATCAGAACCTCCGCGGTTCCTACTTCCGTTCCTTAAACCGCCCGGGCTTCTTTGAACTGGTGCCTGGCGCCGTTGTAAATGAAGACTATACCGAACGCGGTAATCCGGACCTGAAACGCGCCATCGCCGACAACCTGGATCTGCGCTACGAATTATTCCCTAATCATACCGATCAGTTACTCTTCGGCGTATTCTATAAAAGCATTCAGAATCCTATCGAAAACACCATCGTATCCGATGCTATACGCGGACAGGATATGTACTATACTCCCGGTAACTTTGGTAACGCCCGTAACTATGGACTGGAAATAGATTATATCAAATTCTTCCATAAAGTAGGATTCAAAGCGAACTATACTTACACCAACTCCAGCATCACTACACCGAAAAGTTATCGCTACACCAGTGATAAAGGCGATCAAACCACTGGTAAAGTAGATCAGACAAGGCCGCTGTATGGTCAGTCTGCACATATCGCCAACCTCTCCCTGTTGTACAAAGACACACAACATGGCTGGGATGCGCAGCTGGCAGGTGCTTACACCGGTCCGCGTATTAACGTGGTATCCCAGTTTGTGGATAACGACTACTGGCAGAAAGGATTTATTCAGATGGATATTTCCGTGGAGAAAAAATTCCGCAACCACTTCAGTGTTTTCGCCAAAGCCGGTAACCTGCTGAACACACCTACCACCATCTTTATCAAAGGGGTGAACAAGGAAAACCAGGAAGTACCCGGACAAAACAATGCCAATGAAACACTGATCAGGAAAGAGTTCTACAAACAAACTTACCTGCTCGGCGTACGCTACAAATTATAATCGTCTTCAAAATATTTATCATCATGAAGTTCATACAAACGCTTTGCTATACAGCACTCATCATAGCTTTCGTCAGCAGTTGTAAAAAAGCCAATTTCTATGTAGACCTTACCGAAAAGCCTGTTGACACCTCCGGTATTCACGGAGAAGTATCAGGTGTATGGTCTAAATTCAGTACCCTGCGTGTTACCGGCGATATCATTATCCCTGAAGGTAAAACACTGATTATAGAAGAAGGAGTAACCATCATCATGGATACCCTTGCCAAACCGGAAGTGATTGTAAAAGGGAACCTGTATGCCATGGGAAAACCAGGCAGCCCGGTAACATTTACCATCCACGAAAAAGCACGCACGGAAGCGAACAAATTCGGTAAATTATGGGGCGGTATTCTCGCAGCGCAGAGTTGCGCTGAACTGTTGCTGGATAACGCTATCCTGGAATATGGCGGATCTACCACTACAGAATCTTCTACTTCTGTAAAAATGGGGCTGTATAAGCAAACCAGTGGAGAAAACCTGCCAGCATTATGGTATAGCAACACGAAGGGAAAACTGGTAGTCAACAATTCTATCTTCCGGAATTTTAATGAAGACTGTACCTATATTGAAGGCGGAAAAATTATCTTCTCTAATAATCAGTTTTATACCACCGGTATCACCGGCGGTGAAGGTATCAACATCAAATCCGGTTGCATTGCAGACGTAGCGTTCAACCTGTTTTATGCTACCAATACCAACGCGCTGAAACTGTCTAACGCTGGCGAACGTACGCCGCAGGCACATGTGATCGCCTACAACAACACCATCCTCAACACCGGTTGGAGAAGGCCTACCGTGAAAGGTGGTTCTATCTGGCTGGAAGCTGCTGTATTTGTGGAATTACATAATAACTTGTTTGCCAACGCACGTTTTGGTATTAAGAGAGATACCAAAAAAGTAGAGGATGCACGTTCTGTGATCAGCAACAATATGTACTATGGATTTGATCAGGCTACTGTTGACCAGTTCCAGCCTTCCAAAGAAATAGTAGCCGGCAAAAATGATATCATTGGTACCAAAGCGGGTGAAAACGATCCTAAATTCGTGAACTATCCGCTCAACACCGCGATGAACAACGCTACTTTCAACACCAGCTGGAACTTCCAGGTACAGGCAGGATCACCCGCTATTGGCGCAGGTACTACTTCCTTTACCCGCAACTTCCCTAACGGCGTAGGCATGGAAATGTATCCTTACCCTTCTCCAGCTCCTTCTACCACCATCGGCGCATTTTCCGCAAAAAACTAACTTAAATGATTAAACGAAATATAGCTTTATTATGCACAGCAGTCCCCGGACTGCTGTGTTTTCTTGCCTGCGCTGGCGCTGGCGGTTCGGTAAAACAACACCATGCGGCCGACAGCATTATCCAACCGGCCGTAGTAACGGCTCCTGTGCAATTCGACTCCGATGATCCGGCTATCTGGGTGAACCCCGCTAATCCGGCGCAAAGCCTGGTTGTTGGTACGGATAAGTCGGCAGAAGGCGCCCTGTATGTATTTGACCTGCAAGGCAAAATAAAACAGGTGGTATCCGGTTTGCAACGCCCTAACAACGTAGACATTGCCTATGGCCTGTTGCTCAACGGAAAGCGTGTAGACTTCGCCGTTACTACCGAACGTATCACTCACAAACTTCGCTTCTTCTCCCTGCCAGATATGCAACCCATTGATGGCGGTGGCATTCCTGTATTTGAAGGCGAAACTGGTAAGCAATACCGCGACCTCATGGGGATCGCCGTTTATACGAATAAGAAAGGTGAACATTATGCCATTGTAGGCCGTAAAACCGGTCCGCAGGATGGTAGCTATCTGTGGCAGTATCTGCTGACAGACAACGGCGCCGGTCAGGTAAAAGCAACGCTGGTGCGTAAATTTGGCCAGTACAGCGGCAAGAAAGAAATTGAAGCCATTGCGGTAGATAATGAAGCGGGATATGTTTATTATTCAGATGAACAACATGGCGTGAGACAATACTATGCTGATCCTGAAAAAGGTAATGAAGAATTATCAATCTTCGGAACCACTGGATTTACGGAAGATCACGAAGGAATTTCCATTTATAAAACCGGTGCAGAGAAGGGATATCTGCTGGTATCCGACCAGGGAGCCAATAAATTCCATATCTTCAGCCGGGAAGGGACTAACCACAAGCTGCTGAAAGTGGTCACCGTAGCCGCCAACCACAGTGATGGCTCCGATGTAGTCAATGTGCCGTTGAATGATACGTTCCGTCATGGGTTGTTTGTAGTGATGAGTGACGACAAAACCTTCCACTATTATCGCTGGGAAGATATTGCCGGTAAGCAACTGGAACTTGCGCCAACAAAAAAATAATGCCCGCTATATGAAATCTACTGTCCTGGCTTCCATGCTGCTGCTATTTGCCCATACCGCAACGCAGGCACAGGAAGCACCGGTTAAAAAAGTAACGCTAACGCCTGCCCTGCTGCGCGGGCCTTATTTACAGGCCGCCAGCAGCGAAAGTATCCTGATCCGTTGGCGCACCGATGTATCGGCCAGAAGCCGCGTTAAATACGGTACTTCTCCGGATAAGCTGGATCAGCAGGCTGACGACATCAACCTGGTGACCGAACATAAAGTGAAGCTCACCCGCCTGCAACCCAATACCCGCTACTACTATAGCATTGGCGGATATAAAGATGTGTTACAGGGAGATGCCAACAATTACTTCCAGACACTCCCCGCTCCCGGCGCCACTGATTTGTATCGCATTGCCGCCCTCGGCGACTGCGGCGACAACTCCGTTAACCAACGCCAGGTAAAGGAACAACTGCTGAAGTACCTGGGCAACAATTACCTGAACGCCTGGATATTATTGGGAGATAACGCATACCCGAATGGTACAGACGCGGAATACCAAAGCAAGTTCTTTAACGTATACAAAGACGACCTGCTGAAAAAATCCCCCCTGTTCCCGGCCCCGGGCAATCATGACTACCATGATACAGATCTTTCGGAGCAACAGGCCCAATTGACGCACCAAACCACCTACTATCAGAACTTCTCTATGCCTGCCGAAGGTGAGTCTGGTGGCGTACCTTCGCATACCCAGTCGTTCTACTCTTTCGATATCGGCAATATCCACTTCTTGTCGCTCGACAGCTACGGTAAAGAAGACAACGCCTACCGCCTCTACGATACCACCGGCCCACAGGTAACCTGGATAAAGAAAGATCTCGCCGCCAACCAAAACAAAGGCTGGGTAATTGCCTTCTGGCACCATCCTCCTTATACCATGGGTTCGCACAACTCTGATGAGGAAGATGAGCTGGTACATATCCGGGAAAACTTCATCCAGATATTGGAGCGCAACGGCGTAGACCTGGTATTGAATGGACACAGCCACGATTACGAAAGATCCCGGCTGATACAGGGACATTACGGCCCCGCCAATTCCTTTGATCCGGCGAAACATAATGTCAGTCAATCTTCCGGACGATACGACGGTGGCAATAATGCCGCCCCTTATATCAAAGACAGCGCCCGTAACAAAGGCACCGTATATGTGGTGAGTGGTTCTGCCGGCAAACTTGGTGGCAAGCAAACTACGTATCCACACAAGGCCATGTACTTTGCAGATGCCGACCACGGCGGCTCCAGCTTACTGGAAATTCAGGACAACCGCCTGGACCTGAAATGGATTTGTGCCGATGGCTCCATTCGTGACCAGTTTACAATGATGAAAAATGTAAACCGCCAAACGGATATCCAGGTTAAAAAAGGCCAATCCGCTACCTTAACAGCTTCTTTTGTGGGCGCCTACAAATGGAACAACCGTCCGGATACCGGCAGAAGTATAACAGTAACGCCTACTTCGGCAGTCACTAAATACACCGTTACTGACGCGTTTAATCATGTAAAAGATACATTCATCGTACATGTATCAAAATAAGCTCATCTGGCTACTGTTTGCCCTGGCCACTATTTTTAGCGCCTGGGGATTTAAACAAACCGATGATCAACACGGTGTAGCCAATGCCATCGTTCTTTTCAGGGAAGGCGCCGCAGGCTTCGCGGCCGCCTCCCTTGAAATGGAACAAGCCATACAGGCGCTGGATGCACAACAACCTAATAGCATCCCCCGCGCCAAAGCCTCCCTCCGCCATTGCCGGCAACAATACAAACGCATCGAATACTTCCTCGACTACTTCTTCTTCAGCTCCTCGCTGGTATATAATCCGCCCGCTAAAACAGAAATAGACGAGCCCTATATGGAATATCAGGCGCCTGCCGGCCTACAGCAAATGGCAGTACTGCTATACGATAAAGACCCCCTATCCCACAAAAACGAATTACTGCAACAGGCCGCCGTGATCAGCGCTTCCGCTACGGATCTTCCTGCCCTGCTATACCAGTTTAACACCACCGACAAAGCCATTATGGAAAGTATACGTATCGAACTGGTACGCCTATACGCCAATGGCATCACCGGTTATGATGCGCCTGAATTAAAAAGCGGTATCACCGAAACCGCACAATCGATGCAAACGATCCAGGCCCTGCTACAGCCCTGGCTCGGTACCCCATCTCCCGAAAACCTACCCGTAAAAAAATACCTCGCCGGATGCATCCAATACCTGCAGCAGCACCCGGATTTTGATAGCTTCAACCGGCTGGAATTTCTGACCAGCTACGGATTGCCGCTACAGGAGCAGCTAAACAAGTTGATCACTTCCCTTCAACTGGATCAACACACCCGCACTGCGCTGAACTACAACGCTAAAAACCTGTTCAGCAAAGATGCCCTGAACCCTAACGCATTTCCCGATAGCAATACGTACAACGCTGCACGCATCGCATTAGGGCGACAACTGTTTTTTGAAAAAGCCCTTTCCGGTAATCGGAGCCGCAGTTGTGCCACCTGTCATCAACCTGCTAAATACTTCACCGATGGTTTGAAAACCAGCCTGGCGGTGAATGAAAAGAACAATGTCCGCAGAAATGCGCCCAGCCTCTATTACGCCGGCTTCCAGTACGCACAGTTCTGGGATGGCCGGGCCAAAAACATCGCGCAACAAATTGCAAATGTGATCAGCAATCCACAGGAGATGAATGGTGTACATGCCGTAGTATTACACCGGCTGCGCGACAGCGCTAATTACGTACAGGCGTTCCCGGTAGCTTTTCCGGAAGCCGATGGCGACAGCGCCATTACACTATCTCATCTTACCGGAGCTATTGCCGCGTATATTAATACGCTGTCGCCCAGGAGCAGCGCTATGGACGATTATTTCGCCGGCAACAAGCAAGCCATGACCCCGGCGCAGATCAATGGCTTCAACTTATTCATGGGGAAAGCACAATGTGCTACCTGCCATTTTGCGCCGCTGTTCAACGGACTGACTCCTCCCTATTATCAGCGGACAGAATTTGAAAACCTAGGCGTTCCGGCCAATGATGATTTACAACATCCACTGGCCGATAAAGATGCCGGTCGCTTTGAATTCTTCCCCATCGAATTCTATCAGCGGGCATTTAAAATACCCACCGTACGCAACAGCGCAACAACCGCTCCCTACATGCACAACGGTGTATTTGCGGACCTGGAAAAGGTCATGGCCTTCTACAATGCCGGTGGCGGTAATGGCCTTGGACTGCATGATCCTTATCAAACCCTATCCGCTACCCCACTGGGATTAACTCCCGGAGAAATACAGGATATCATTGCCTTTATGCACGCACTCACCGACCAACCACACTAACTAAGTAGTACTACTGAATTTCCGGAACCCTTGTTAATACTGACTCCCGGGCCGTTTGCGGTGCCTACTTTTGGGATACAATAAATGTTGCCCGAAAATGAAAAAGATATTGTTTACCGGTTGTCTGATCTGTTTTGCGTGTTTAGGTGGAACCGCGCAAACAGCACTTAAACTAAAGCTGGTACAGGTGGTGTCGGACAAATTACCAGCTCCGCCTGCTTCACTGGAAGTCGCTTACCACCTGGCACATCGTGCCGGCGAGCAGAAAAAAACAGTGAGTAGCAAACAGGATGTTTATAACCATGCCCAGGAGCAAATCAATGCCGTCATAGCAAAAATAGAAGCGGGCGCTCCCCCGCCATCAAAGGCAGAAAGCGCGGACATTGCGGTAGATATGGCCAAACAAAGCAATTCCTTTGTAGCCGGAAGCCCCGAAATGCAACGCTCGATGAGAGATCTTCAGGACAAACTCCAAAACGATGAAAAGTTCGCCGAAGAATTTGAAGCGAAAAGCGACAAGGAGAAGGTAGTATTTCTAAAAGAGTGGAATAAGAAATATAACGTAAAAGCACCTACGAAACCGGTAGAGATCAATAATAGCGTAGGCAATGAAATGGAAACCATGAGAAAGCTGGCTATGGAGATGGCAGCCTTCCAGCAACAACTGGAAACCAAATATCTCAACCAGCTATCTAAACCGGATCAAAGTGTACATGAAGTACTGGAGAAGAAGGAAGCTGCGGAAGTAATGGCCTTACCCATTATTCAGGTGGGTGAATACACCGGAGCTGATCCCGGCAAAGAAAAGCAAGTCCGTACCAAATACTTCAATGAGCATATGAAAGTGGCCAAAGATGCCTTATTGAAAAACAAGGAACTGTGGTTTCTGGCTCAAAAAGATTACCTGGCTGGCCTCGCAAAGTTTGATGGAAAACTGGCGGATATCGGATGGGGGGATAAACTGATCAACCCCATGCTCCGCCCCGGCGTTGGCGACCTGCAGAAAGGCTTGCTGGAAATTGCCAACAAACTGATGGATTGTGAACACGTGATGACTTACCAGGCAGCCACCTGGTACGCCACCTCCCTTTAACAGGCCATTATTACATGTAGACCTCTTTCTAGTTATAGTCAGATTTTCATCGTAAAATACATGAAGTTGGTATAAGGCGGGTATCTACCCGCCTTTATTTATGCCCGGAAAACAATTCTTTGATTTCTACAAGTTGATCTTTTATTTTCACAATTTTTGAACCGAAGTATCCCCTTACCTTTGGTTCATTAAATTTTAAAAAATGGCAACAACAACGATATCACAGCAATATACTTTTCACCTGGGCAATGATCTGCATGTTAACCGTATGGGTTACGGCGCTATGCGCTTATCCGGTGAGCAAGCTTTTGGAGAAGGAGCAGATCGGGCTTCCGCTATCAAAGTATTACAGCATGTAGTAGCCGCCGGCGTGAACTTTATTGACACCGCCGCCGCCTATGGCCCTGAATTAAACGAACGACTAATAGCAGAGGCATTACATCCCTATAAAAAAGGGCTGGTGATTGCGACCAAAGGTGGCTTCCACCGCAGCTCTCCAACAGACTGGCGTGCAGACGGCTCACCCGCATGGATCAAACAGGAAATAGATAACAGCCTTAGAAACCTGAAAGTAGAACAAATAGACCTCTGGCAATTACACCGCGTAGATGCGAACGTACCTGTGGAAGAAACCATTGGCGCGGTAGCGGATGCCGTAAAAGCCGGTAAAGTAAAACACGTAGGACTATCAGAAGTAAACGTAGCACAAATCCAACGCGCAGAAAGCGTACTGCCAATTGTATCTGTACAAAATCTGTATAACCTGGGTAACCGTCAATGGGAAGACGTGCTGGATTACACTACACAAAAAGGCATCGCTTTCATTCCATGGTACCCACTGGCTGCGGGTCCGCAGACACTGGAAGAGAAAATCAGTCACATCGCGGCTAAATACAACGCCACCACTGCACAAATTGCACTGGCCTGGTTGCTGAAACGCGCTGATAACATCCTGCTCATTCCAGGTACCAAAAGCATTCATCACCTGGATGAAAACCTCAAAGCCGTTAATATTGATCTATCAGCAGAAGATTTTGCGCTGCTGTCCGCATAAAAAAAGCTTTCGGCTTTTATAAAAAATGCAGCGGGGAACATGTTACCTGTTCCCCGCTGCATTTTTTTATAAAACTATTTCGCCAAACTCACCTTTGCAGGCAATTGTAATTCATATCCTTTAGTGGGATTCTTATATACGAACCGCCTCTCTTTCACGAAACGTACGGTTTTCTTTCCTTTCAACAATACGTTTACGCCTTCAGGTAAACCTTCCGCATCTGTAGCGATAGCCGTTCCCGTTGTGGTGACCACAATATCCCGGAAATATTTTTTGTCGCTGGGAGGCACGCTATAGGTGCTCTTCCAGTTGGAAGATACACCTGCTTTGTCTTCATCTACCAAGCGCTGAATATCATATACGGCCATTACCTGCTGATAGGCGCCGTTAATGCCTGCTATCAGGTAATACGTTTCATGAAAGGGACCATCTCCCATACCACTACTATGCTCCAGCATAAAAGCATATTGATCCACGCCAATCAGCAGCGGTTTAGGTTCCGGGCAAGCAGAATAATCACCATAAGCCTTGATAACCGGTGTAAACATGCGCAGATGCCAACCCTGATCTGTACGTACAAACTTAGCCAGTCCTAACAAACCACCTACCAACCGGGTACCCTGAAAACCTTCTTTATCGAATATAGAGTGGTTAAAGCTCATCACTTTATATTGCAGACCAGATGAATCTTTGAAATCCATCACGTTCAGCAAACGTGTAGCTACACCGTCTTCATTAGGAAAATCCTGAAAACCGTCGTTCTCACCAGGTCCATTCACATCCTGGTATTTCTTCGGCTTACACGTTTTACATTTCCAGTTAATCATCTCCGTCACATATTTTCCATCTGTCAGCCACCGGTAATGCTTACCAGGAAATAATTGCAGCAGGGCATCCTGCGGATTAAAATCACCTTTCAGTATTAAGCTGCGGGTAGGCAGCAAAAAAGTATCACTGATGTTTTTTAGCTGAAGGTCGCCTTTAGGCGCCTGTGCAAAGCAGGTGGCCACAAGGCCCACCTGCATACATAACATTACTAACAAACGTTTCATAGGGATATTGTTTCACACGGATTTTATAAGAGCGATAAAGATCATCTAATAGATAAAACCTATTTCGCCTGGCTCACCTTTGTTGGCAACTGCTCTTCATATCCTTTGGCAGGTCCCTTATACACATATCTGCTCTCCATTACAAACTTCACTGTTTTCTTTCCTTTTAGCAAAGCTTCCACTTCTTTGGGTACATTATCCATATCGGAAGCACTGGCGGTACCGGTAGTGGTAATAACAATATCCCGGAAATACTTTTTATCACTGGCAGGCACGCTGTAGGTACTGGCCCAGGCACAAGGTACCATGCCATCTTCTCCACCACCTGATAATTCTACCGCATAAGCAGCCATTACCTGCTGATAAGCACCGTTGATACCGGCTATCAGGTAATAAGTTCCATAATAGGGACCACCAGCAGGACCATTGCTGTGCTTAAGTATAAAGGCATATTGATCTACGCCGATCTGTAAAGGCTTAGGTGTTGGGCAGGAAGAAAATGCACCATAAGCTTTGATGGCTGGTGTGAACATCCGCAAATTCCAGCCCTGATCCGTGAGTACAAACTTAGCTAATCCCAGTAAACCTCCCGTAAATCTGGATACCTGCGCACCGTCTTCATCAAACTCGGAATGGTTAAAGCTGATCACCTTGTATTGCATACCAGATGAATCTTTGAAATCCATCACATCCAATAAACGGGTAGCAACGCCAATTTCATAAGGAAAACCTCCTGGGCTATCTTCATTCACGTCATCATATTTCTTCCGCTTAGCCGTTTTACACTCCCAGTTAATCATCTCATTCACATATTTCCCATGTACCAACCGGTAATGCTTACCCGGAAATAATTGCTGCAGGGCAGTTTGAGCATTGAAAGTGCCTTTCAGTAATAAAGTACGGGTGGGCAACAAAAAGGTATCGCTGATATTCTTTGTTTTCAAACCGTCTTGAGGAACCTGTCCTAAGCAGGTAACCACCAGGCCTACCTGCATACATAACATAACAAACAAACGTTTCATAAAGTATATTTCGTTGCCGGGATTTTACGGCGTCAGCAAAGATAAGCGATGTACTTAAAATTCATATCTTCTGAAAAACCGTACATTAGCGGGAAAATATACTGTTACCCATGAATCGCTTCGATAGATTAACCGCTATTCTCATCCATCTTCAATCCAAAAAAATTGTATTGGCGCAGGAAATAGCCGATCGGTTCGATGTAAGTCTGCGTACCATTTACCGCGATATCCGTTCCCTGGAACAAGCCGGCGTCCCTATTCTCGGCGAAAAAGGCCTGGGCTATTCCATTATGGAAGGCTATCGCATTCCTCCTGTGATGTTTACAGAAGAAGAAGTGGTGGCCTGTCTCATGGCAGAAAAGCTGTTGGAAAAACACGCCGACCTGTACAACAGCGAACAGTTCAAAGCAGCCATGTTCAAAGTAAAAGCCGTACTACGCCATGCGCAGAAAACCATGATGGAAAACCTGCAGGAGAACATCGAGGTAAAAGACAAAGTATCCGAACATAATCACCTGCTCAACGGCATACTGCCGCAGATCATTAAAGCAGTAGGAGAAAAATCTGTACTGGCCATTCAATATGCTACCGAAACGGGTATCAACGAAAGAGACATAGCGCCTATCGGAATTTATCACGAACACGGCACCTGGAACGCCATCGCCTGGTGTACCAAAAGCAAAAAGTACCATCCCTTCCGCACCGAAAGGATACTCACCATCCGGGATACCGGCAAAACCAGTCAACAAACACATATCAGCCTGCAGGAATACCTGGCCCAACGCCCGGTTACAAATGATGGTTCCTTCCCTGTAACCATCTCCGTAAATAATTTCCTGGCCCGCTACCTGGTAGAGCAAAAATATAACTACGGATTCCTGAATGAAACGCAGGATGCCGAAAAAACAACCATGCATTTTCAGGCGCCTTGTATACAGGCGTTTTCCCGCTGGTATATCACTTTTGCAGATGAAGCCACCATCATTGAACCAATATCGCTTAAAACCCTGGTAAAAGACCGCTTAAAGGAAATGTTGACCAAAGTGTCATGACCCGTTTTCACAACTGACATAGGGTTGTCATGTTACCCCGGTAATTTTGGTACATGAACAGTCTGCAAATCGCACAAATACGCCTGCAACAACAGCAAATAGGGGGTACCCAATTAGCCAGCCCCGCCGCGCTGGTGGAATGGATGGGATGTATCCAGGCCCAGGATTATGCCGGCGCCAAATGGGCCATCGGCAACCGGATAGCGGGTAGTACAGATGCCTCTGTTGAAAAAGCGTTCAACGACGGCCAATTCCTGCGCACCCATATCTTACGCCCCACCTGGCACTTTGTAGCTCCGCAGGACATCCAATGGATGCTGCAACTGACTTCTCCTAAAGTAAAAGCATTCAATAAAAACCTGCACGTCAAACTCGGCATCTCTGATAAAGACCTCCGGCAAAGTAAAACCGTCATCGGCAAAGCCCTCAGTAATGAAACCTTTCTCACCCGAAGCGCCCTGAAAGCCTTGCTCGCAAAAGCCAAAATCAATACCGACGATATCCGCCTCGGCTTCCTCCTGATGGATGCAGAGCTGGACGGGCTTATCTGTAGCGGCCCCCGGCAAGGCAAACAATTCACCTATGCCCTGCTATCCGACCGGGCACCGGCACAAGCTCCACTGGATCAGGATGAAGCCATTGCCCGCCTCACGCTGCGGTATTTCTCCAGCCACGGACCCGCCACCGTCAACGACTTTCAATGGTGGAGCGGACTCAATATGACAGATATCAAAAAAGGACTGCTCCTGAATAAACAGTTCCTCACGCATATTGTAGCTAACGGTCAGGCCTATTGGTTTCCCGCCGCGCTTACCGTGGCTCCCACACCTCCTGTTACAGCATTTCTGCTGCCTGCATACGACGAATACACCGTAGCCTACAAGGACCGCAGCGATATCCTCCACCCTACCCTGAACGCAGCAGCAGGATACGGCATTTTTAAACCGGTAATAGTCGTCAACGGACAAATCACCGGCATCTGGAGCCGCAAGGAAACAGGCAAACAGATCGTAGTAGATACACAACTCATCAAAAAGCAAAAGAGCGCCGACCGGGCCATTACCGCCGCCATACAAGCCTATAAGACATTCATGGGGCACACATAAGCCAACTGCAAAAAAAGGCTGATATTTGGTACTTTGTTGACAACACTAGTCATATTATAGAAAACAATAACCAGATATTAGATGATAGAAGATATTCAACTTCAGCTAAGAACGGTCAACGTTACCCGCTACGTAACACCTTTGCGTGAAGGCGGTTCATTGCCCGCCATTGCCGAAGCAGACGATGGGTTTCTGTATGCACTGAAATTCCGGGGAGCCGGACAAGGCGTAAAAGCATTGATTGCCGAATTAATCGGCGACGAAATAGCCAGGGTACTGGGATTAAAAGTACCGGAACTGGTGTTCGCCAACCTCGATGAAGCTTTTGGTCGCACCGAACCGGATGAAGAAATACAAGACCTGCTGAAAAAAAGTGTAGGCCTCAACCTGGCCCTGCACTACCTCTCCGGCGCCACTACCTACGACCCTACCGTAAACACCGTAGCGCCGGCACTGGCCTCACAGATTGTGTGGCTCGACTGCCTGTTAACCAACGTAGACCGCACCGCCCGCAATACCAATATGTTGATGTGGCGCAATGAACTATGGTTGATTGATGCCGGCGCCTCGCTTTACTTCCACCACTCCTGGCACAACTGGCAGGAACAGGCCCTACGCCCCTTTGTACAGGTAAAAGATCATGTGCTGCTCCCACAGGCCAGTGAACTGGAAAGTACTGATGCCGCATTTCGCGCACTACTAACGCCAGCGCGTATACGTACAATTGTGGATATCATCCCGGAGGAATGGCTGCTAGCCGACCACTCCGATGAAACACCCGCACAACGCCGGCAGGTGTATTTCGAATTTTTAACGACCCGGATCAGCCATTCCGAAATTTTTGTAAAAGAAGCACAACATGCAAGACAAACACTTATATGAATATGCCGTGATACGCGTAGTACCAAGTGTAGAACGGGAAGAATTTTTGAATGTAGGTGTAATTCTTTATTGCAGACAACAGAAATTTCTCCAGGCCGTATATACGCTGAACGAAAAACGACTCCTCGCCTTTTATCCTAACATGGATATTTCTGCTATCCGTCCTTACCTGGACGCATTTGTAGAAATCAGCAAAGGCAGCAAAGCCGGAGGCCCTATCGCTAAACTGGATATGGCAGCGCGTTTCCGCTGGCTTACCGCTACCCGTAGCAGCATTATACAAACCTCTAAAGTACATCCCGGATTTTGTACCAGCGATGCCGCCGCTACGCTGGCGCGTCTGCAGGAACAACTGGTAGGGTAAGTAGTTATCATAAATAGAAAGGGCTTCACGATATCGTGAAGCCCTTTCTATTTATGATAATATGATGTTTATTATTTCGTGAATGTATACGTTTTCCCCGCCTGGGTAGCTACATCATATTCCACTGTTTTCTTTACGGCACCCGGCGTTACTGACGCAGCCGGATTAATCAATGCAGCAGCTGTTTCATCAGGTTGGAAAAACACATTGGTTTGCGGACCCGCTACCTGCGTTAATTTGCCGTTGCTGCGCAGTGCATTAGGTACCCGTAAACGCAGATTGCCTCCTAGTGTTGAACGGATACTCACTTTACTCAGTTCACCATTTTCCCATACCATCTCCGTGATTTCAAAACCACCCCTGGTACGTAATCCACTTACCCGTCCGTTTTTCCAGTCGTCCGGTAAAGCCGGCAACAGGTGAACCGCGCCATCCTGGCTTTGTAACAGCATTTCACAGATGCCGGCAGTACAACCGAAATTACCATCTATCTGAAATGGCGGATGTGCATCAAACAAATTAGGATAGGTGCCGCCACCACTATTTTCTGCCTTGTTTTTCCCCGCTGGTGTCAGCTGATCTTTAATCAGTTTCCAGGCATGATTACCATCGAGTAACCGCGCCCAGAGATTCACCTTCCATCCCATGGACCAGCCCGTGGATACATCACCCCGCTGTATCAGCGAGGTACGTGCAGCCGCGAATAACGCCGGTGTGCGATACGCAGAGATCTGATTGGCAGGATACAGTCCGAATAAATGCGACACGTGACGGTGTTTATCCTGGGGATTGTCCAGGTCCTGCAGCCATTCCTGCAACTGTCCATACTGGCCAATTTGCATGGGTGGCAGCCGCTTACGGGTAGCTTTTAATTGGGCCACCAGCGCTGCATCTGTACCCAGCGCTTCAGCAGCATGAATGGTATTGGAAAACAGATCGAATACCAGTTGATTGTCCATCGTAGCACCAGCGGCAATAGACACATTCGGATATATTTTTGGATTATTCTCCGGCGACATCGAAGGCGATACCACCAGCCATTTATGGGTGGGCTCTTCCACCAGAAAATCCAGGTAAAATGTTACCGCGCCTTTCAACACCGGATAGATGGTTTGCAGGTATTGCTTATCTCCGTTAAACATATACTTTTCCCAGAGATGGCGACTTAACCACGCGCCACCCATCGGCCACATGGCAGAATAAATACCATCTACCGGCCCGGTAATACGCCATAAGTCGGTGTTATGATGGGTTACCCATCCGCGGGCGCCATACATTACTTTGGCGGTTTCCTGGCCGGTCACCGCAATCTCTTTTACCATCTGCACCAGTGGCTCATGCATTTCTGTTAAATTGGTTTCCTCTGCCGGCCAATAATTCATTTCTGTATTAATGTTGATGGTATACTTACTGCCCCAGGGTGGGTCCATGTGCGGATTCCAGATGCCCTGCAGATTGGCAGGTTGTCCTCCCGGCTGGGAAGCGGCAATGAGCAAATACCGGCCGAACTGGAAATACAGCGCTACCAGCTGGGGATCGTTGCCAGTGGCAAAATCCCTTACCCGGATATCCGTAGGATGCTTTACGGAATCTGTACTGCCCAGATCAAGTTGTACCCGGTTAAAGAAGTGCTGGTAAGCCGTCACATGATTCTTTAACAAACGGGCGTATGATTTAGGCCATACCTGGTTCATATAATCGGTGGTACGTTTTGCTTCGTCTGCACTGATGTCGGCATAGTTGACATAGTTAGTAGCAATAGAGATGTATACGGTTACCTCATTGGCGCCGGTAATGCGCACGGTATCTCCGGCGGCGATACTGGTACCGCCATTGGTTTTAAACCGTATCTGCGACTGGAATTTCACTTTACCGGGTACGCCATCCTTATCTCCGCTGGTTCCTGACAGCACCAGTTCGTTGTTCTCTTTCACGGTTACAGTAGAACGCTGCGGGCTCTTTGCCCTGGCGGTAAAGGTAAGACTGCCGGGTTGACTGGCAGTGAGGTGTATAATGATGGCCTGATCAGGGATAGAAGCAAATGTCTCCCGGGTATAGTTCACACCGTTCACGCGATAAGCAGTGCTAGTCACGGCCGTTTCCAGGTTCAGTTCCCGGGAATAACCGGTATACTGCTCATGACCGGGAAAGTGTAGTTGCAGATCCCCTACCGGCTGATAACACATGCCGTTGATTTTCTCCGCCTGTATATTCTTAGCGGCCAGGTCGCTGGCAGCCTGCATCTTCCCTTCAAATATCAGCTTTCTGATCTCCGGTAATGCGGCCAGTGCATGAGGATTATCGTTGCGGTTAGGGCTGCCGCTCCATACGGTATTTTCGTTTAGCCGTATGAGTTCATCACCCGGATTGCCATATACCATGGCGGCCAGTCGCCCATTGCCTACTGGCAATGCAGCCTCCCATACTTTTCCGGAGGGATGATCGTACCATAGTTTCAGCGGCTGTTGCGCCTGAGCGGGCCTGGCTATCAGAAGGGTAACCAGGTAAAAGGCGAGATGCCTTATTTGCGTGGAATCGTGGAATTTTATCATAAATTGTTTTAGCTTTTAGCCATTAGCTGTTAGCTGTTAGCAAATGCAGCGGACATCAAAGTATGATATTCTTCGCCGCATTTGCTAACAGCTAACAGCTAATGGCTAAAAGCTAAAGTAATAGGATTCTGCTTTATTCCAAAACCACTTAAAATATTTTTTGACCGTTATTCGGCGCGCATGCTTTTCACAGGATCAGCCAGTGCGGCTTTAATCGCCTGGTAACTGATGGTACCTACTGCGATGAGTAACGCAATAATGCCTGCTACCAGGAATACCCACCAACCAATGCTGATACGATAAGCGAACACTTCCAGCCATTTATGCATACAATACCACGCCACTGGCGTAGCAATAAAAAAGGAAATAAGCACCAGCTTGAGAAAATCGCGGGATAATAAATTCACGATATCTGTTACAGAGGCGCCCATCACTTTACGGATACCTATTTCACGGGTACGCTGTATAGCGCTATAGGAAGCCAGTCCCAATAATCCCAGGCAGGAAATAATAATGGCCAGCAATGCAAAATTGAAAAAGAGTTTACCAAATCGTTCTTCTGTGCGGTATTGGCGGTCAAAGAATTCGTCCAGGAAAAAATAAGCGAAAGGACGATCCGGCATGAGTGCTCTCCACTGTTGTTCAATGGCAGACAGGGTACCTGGGAAATCGCCCGGTGCTATATTCACTGAAATCATATCACAATCCTGCGGCTCAATACGCATGGTCAGAGGGCTAATGTCCTGCTGCAGGGAGCGATAGTGATAGTTTTTTATAACGCCGACAATAGTACCTGTGCGTCCCCATTGCCGGAAGGTTCTGCCTATAGCTTCCTCCGGTTTGGTATAGCCTAATAGTTTCACGGCAGCCTCATTGATGATCATCGCCTGCGTAGTGTCTGTACCATACTCCCTGGAGAAAGCACGGCCTGCTAGCACCTTAATTTTATATTGTTTCAGGTAATCAAAGTCTACATCGTATAAATCCAGGTTGGCCACCTGCATTTCGCCCTGCTTATTCATGATCTCTGTGTAAGCCCCGTTGGCTTCCCCTCCAGGCACGCCTGATCCCATACTTACGGAATTCACTTTAGGCATCCTGGCAATGGCATCTCTCAACGCGTTTTTGGAGGGATCACCATGACTATCAATGACCAGCATCTGGTCTTTACTGAAGCCCAGGTCTTTCGTATGCATGTAATGCATTTGCAGATACACGATCATTGTACCAATGATCAGGGCGATGGAAATAGCGAACTGCGTTACCACTAAACCCTTGCGGAGAAATACGCCTTTGGTTCCGGTCGCGAAGCGCCCTTTTAATACAGATACCGGTTTAAAAGAAGAAAGTACCAATGCCGGGTAAATACCTGCCAATAAGCCAATCACAATAGACGCCACAAACAATATCACGATATACCAGCCATGAGAAAAGACGCCAGGACTAATGGTTTTACCAGCCAACCGGTTAAATGCCGGTAATAATGCCGCGAATAATGCCACTGTTAATGCGAAGGAGATGAAACATAACAGCACACATTCTCCGATGAATTGTCGTATTAACTCCCCTTTGGTAGCTCCCACCACTTTGCGGATACCTATTTCTTTGGCGCGCTCTACGGAGCGGGCAGTGGTAAGGTTGATGAAATTAATACAGGCAATAAACAGAATAAAAATAGCGATAACGGCAAAAATATACACATTCGTGATGCTCCCCTTTTCATAAGCAGAATAAGCGCCGGAATACAGATAAATTTTTTCTAAAGGCTGCAGCTTTAAGGTATAAAACATTTTATCCCTTTTCCTTTGCTCCCCGTTATGCCGTTCTATAAAATCCGGAAACTTTGCTTCGAGTGAGGCAACGTTGGTATTAGGTTTCAGCAGCAAAAAAGTAGACGCACCAAAATTACCCCACTGTTCATCGAGCCCTTTATTCATCTTCACCAGTGAACTCATAGCGACCAGCATGTCTGCTTTCAGCTGCGAATTCTCCGGCATATCTTCCATAACACCAGTGATGGTATGAGGTAGCATGTCACCGGTTAACAATATCGTTTGACCAATAGGATCTGCATCGCCAAAATATTTCTTTACGGCAGTTTTGCTTAACACTACACTGTTAAGATCTTTCAGGACGGTAGCCGGATCACCTTTCAGGAGCTTGAAATCAAACATCCGAAAAATGGTAGAATCTGCGAATAGGGAATGTTCTTCCTGGAAACTGACATTACCTCTCTTCACCAGTAAATTCCCTTTACTCACTCTCATAAAGGCTTCTACTTCCGGGAAGTCGCGCTGCATATTAGGTCCAAATGGCCAGGGGGTAATTCCCCCTTTTATCAACTCACTGGGGGTTTGTACATCACAGGTGACGCGGTAAATGCGGTCGCCTTTGGAATGGAATTTATCATAACTCCATTCAAAATGTACATACAAAAAAATAAAAAAACAGGCGGTCAAACCTACGGTAAGACCTAATACATTAATCAGGGAAAACACTTTATTTCTCCAGAGATTGCGCCAGGCAATTTTGAGATAGTTTTTGAACATTATTGACAGTTGATAAGATGAACCACTTACACACACCGGCAGAGGGCGGCGAAGAAAATGCCACGCCAAAAGTAGTTTAAAACCAAGGCTAATCAAATAAAAATAATTAAACATATGTCCACTTCAGGACGAGGATTGTCCGGAAATGGACATCTATTTTAAATCGTCGCTGATTATTATTTAAGACGTGATAATATTTCTATCACCACGCAAATAAAATGCGTGGTGCGCAGGTATGTTTGTGATAGCAAAAGACGGTTTGTTAACCCCTAAATTTTAGCGAATAGCATGACCCTTATAATGAATAGTTTGACCCTTGAAAGCCATTGTTGTTGATTCTTTATTGTTGATTCTTGAAAGTCCATAATTGTTGACCTAAAGTCCATTGTTGTTGTTAACTAAAATCCATTGTTGTTAACCCTAACCCTCCCTTCCGCCTATACCTATGTACTGTCCGGCATTGTTTCCGTGGAAAGACGATTGCTCATCAATCGGCTTCCACGGGATGATGTCTGGGTTAAGCCTGTAAACTGTTAATGAATACCAAACAAAAAAACAGCACCACTATCGTGATGCTGTTCAATAAAATAACTCCCAATCAACTACCCCTTCTTCTTCAAATCAATCGTCACACTATTTCCCCATTTCATAGGCGCCACATTCCAGTACACTTCTCTCAAAGTCAGCTTCATACTTGCCGGATCTAACGCCGCAAACAGGAAAGTCAGCTTTGTTTCATCTGTAGCAGATGCGACTCCTTTCATTGGGGAATCGGCGCTGGCAGCGCTTAACGACACATCATTATCCGGGCCTGCCCAGGTATAGAATTTACTTTCATGCACATGGCCATGCAGGTATGCGCGGATGTTGGTATGTTGTTTCAGGAAAGCGGCAAACGCACGTTGTTCTATCAGGCTGGCGGTTGCAGGTGAAGTACCGTCTTTGAAATGTTCATCGAGTACATTGTCGAATTTATCTGTGGCATTGATGCTGTGATTACCATTTGGATTGGTGAAGTGGTTAGATACCACTGCAGGTTGATCATGCGCCACAATGATCACCGGTGTTTCGGCTTTCACGTTTTGCAGATCTGTATTCAGCCATATTCTTACGGCAGAATCAGGCCACATCTGGATGAAGCAGAAATGCACGCCTGCGATATCACGGGAGTAGTTAATGCGGTCGCCATTGTAGTTGTAATTCAATGCGGTTCTAAGCAAAGATGGTTTAAACATCACGTTGTAAATTTCCGCCATAGAGCTGGCATCTGTTAACGGCTGCATCTTTGCATAGTAGCCGATCGTATTGGAAACATCGTGGTTACCTGGCACCATGAGAAAACCAGCAGGTTGCTGATCCTTATTCTTCAGGGTAATATTTTGCAGATAGTCCGTTTTAAACTGTGTCCACGAAGTAGCCGCGGTTTGCACGCTGGCATTCGCTTCCATGCGGTTGGCAATATCACCGGCTTCCATTACATAGTCAACGCTGGCTATTTTTTTGCCGGCATTTACACCACCATCATCTGGTAAGGTGAGGTCGGGCAGGGTATTCATCTTTGTTACCATAGCCGCATTCACCGTATGTGCGTCTACGTTAGCTCCCCCCTGGAAGGCAGCGCGGGTAATTCCATAGTGCGCATCAGAGGTAAATACAAACTGTACTACGGCAGGTGGCGGCGTAGTGGGATCATCATTTTTCTTACAGCCAGATATCACTGCTACAGCGAATAAAGGCAACAGATAGCTACAATTCTTTTTCATACAATTTATTTCCGTTTATAAAATGAGATGGCTACTTTCTCGCCGGCATATTTCCTGGTCTCTGAATCGGTGAAATAACCACGGCCGTCCAGTGCAAAGCAAATGCCTTCTCCCTGACGTTCATTGCCGGCATAAGGAGCATCCTGAGGTTTCCGTAATAAGGTGGCTGCAATGGTTTCGCCGGCTTGTCTTTTCCAATACCAGATTTGTCCGGTATTGCGTATTAATATTTCCGATCCATCCGGCGAGATATCGCCGGCAGTGAGGTGATCAAAAGGGAGTTTATCCAAAGCTACCAGCGTGGTTTTGCTGGTAGTAGATTGCGGGTAACGCGCCACGTACAGGGTACTGCGACTCTGCTCTTTGGTAGCTATGTAAAGATCCTTCGTTAACGGGTCCAGCAACAGCGACTCTGCGTTTACAGGACCACCCGGATACTTCAGCTCAATTTTATCTACGGCCGTAATGTTAACCACTGTAGTGGCATTGGCGGCCGACAAATCCGGCTCCGGGAAACGATAAATACATATGCTGGGATAAACGGCATTGTTATCGCCAATTTCCGCTACATAGATATACGACTGGTCTTTCTCCGGTCCGGGGCCGGTGGCAATATCTTCCCAGTCGCGGTTGCTGATGCCGGTCAATACCAGTGTGCCGGCATTTCTGCCATCCGCGGCTGTTACATACACTTCATTGGAATTGCCGCTGTCTTCATGCACGTATAACAGTCCGGGGTTGCGGTGACTGGGTGCTACACCGGATAATTCCTGGTAATCCTGTCTTGCGGTAATGCTTACCTGTGGCGTTTCATTAAACAACACGCAGCGGTCCAGCAGGGAAAGGTCGTAGGTGGCTGTTTTGGTGGTGTCCACTATCACACCGGAAGAATCCTTACCGGGTGCGATCCCATCTCCCTTACTCCCTTTACTACAAGCCACAGTAGCCCCTATGCAGGCAGATAAAAAAAGAAAACTATACATGTATTTCATCTCTGAAAAATTAAAATGAAAAAGGACGTGCAAAGACGTCCTTTTTCGTAGGCTTAGGTATAGCGATTAATAAGTATGCTGATTCCCTGAATTATCAGTAGGGAATGCACCCAGATCTCTATTAGGCGCTGTGATGGTTGCACCATAGATACCACCAGCAGGCACCACTTTCATTGGGAAACCATATTGGTTCAGCAAAGTAGCAGTAGGTTTGGTAGGAATGGCATTTTTACCGGTACCACCTACATATACGCCGGCACCAATAGCAGGAGATCCTGATTTCAGGTGGAAGTCAGCGCCCACAGGAATCTGGTAAACGCGGTAGTTAAGGAGCTGGCTCATCGCAGCCATATCATAGTTAACAAACATTGGATCATATTTCAGGGAGTCGTTAGCCGGGTTAGTACCGTTGTTGGTGCCATTGAGGGCAATAGTACCATTGATATAACCATTGATGTCGTACGACTGTTTCAGGGTGAACTGATTAGGCTCAATGAATATCATAAACTGTTCTGCCCCACCCATTGGATTACCTCTGCCAATAGCAGTGAGGTTATTGTTGTACAGGGTGTTCAGGGTATCGCTTGGTTTACCTTTCTCAGAGTGGAAAGATATTCTCAGACCGGCTTTACAGTTTACGATGATGTTATTGAAGATATAACCGCCGGCGTTGGTTTCTGTATTGATCGAACCATTACGGGTAGCTTTGGTTTGTCTGAATCCGCAGTTAACGACGGTGTTATTATAGATGTTCACCATACAGGTTTTACCGGTAGATCCGGAAGTCTTCAGACCATTGGTAGCAATGCCATAGGTAAGATTATAAGCCATATCACCATATACACCGTCTTTGATATTAACAGACTCACCACCAGTAGCACCCATTTTGGTGAAGGTGTTACGCATGAGGCTCATGTTTACGTTGTTTGGACGGATACCATCATCTTTGCTACCATAAAACCAGGAATCTTCTACGATCAGGGTACCTAAAGTAGTGCCCTTGCTGTTCATGAAAATAGTGAAGCGGGAATCGCCAACACTGGCTCCATATTGAGGCGCATCAGCACCCCAGGCGCCACCGGTATATTCAATGTGTGACCAGCGGAGTAATAACAGTTTAGCGTTACCACCACACTGAAAACCACCCCAGTAGCCTTTGAAGGCGGGGTCGTTACCAGCATCATCTTTATAGTTGATATTAGATTTTTTCACCGTCTCAGTTTCTGCTACGGTAAACCAGTTTTGTGCATTTTTGGTACCATCACTTACCAATGTACCATTTACCAGGAAGGCTGGAGAAGTAGCAGGGCTTTTACCATCACCATGAATCAATACGGTAACACCTGGTTGCAGATAAAGCGTATCACCTTCGTTGATGGTAACATCCGACATAATGTGATAGGTTTTACCAGCCAGCATGGTACCTTTCAGCGGAATAGGATTGTTATTGGCATCCTTCTTTGGGAGGATGGTATCACTGATAGTTTGACCAACAATCACCAGTGGTTTGGAGATGTCTACATGTTCGTCACCTTTTTTACAGGAGATGACAGACATTGCCACCAGGGCAACCAGGCCGCTTTTAGAGAGGATCTGTTTCATAAGTTTCTACTTGGAAATTGAAAAATTTATTATGGAAAAATGTTAAATCACAAATCGTGCACCCAGCTGGAAGTCCTGACCAAATGTATCTTTCTGGATCAATGTTTTATTGTCACCAGCCTTCGGCATTGGTACTGTGTTGGATGGGGCGCCATTGATATATAACTCGTAAGGCGTGTTCAACAGATTCTGAATTTTGGTAAAGACAGAGAAGTGTTTGCCTATTTTCTTTTCTGCGGAAAAATCAAAGGTATTCATGTCTTTCTGCCAGTAGTCATATCCATAGTAGCGGGATACCGCAGCAATTCGTTTACCAGTGAGTTGCCAGTTCAACTGCATGTCCAGCCCTATTTTCGGATTCTTATACAGTAGGGCGGCGTTGGCAACATTAGCCGATTGCCCCTGTAACGGACGCTTCTCCAACTGATTAGCTTCCTTTCTGTCGAAAGTGCGCATTTTCGTCGCTTCTATAGTAGAATTGGTATAGGTATAGTTAGCGCGGATACCAAAGTTGCGAATATATTTTTCATACACTATTTCAAAACCAAAGTTAGTCGCATCACCATAGTTGTTGGGTTGATATTCCGCCTGATTTTGTACAACGCCTTTCACAAATCCCCACTCAATCGGATTGGCAAGCTTCTTATAAAAAGCACCAATCAATATCTGTTCCTCTGGATGAGGAAAATACTCATAACGGAAATCAATGTTATCTGCTGTAGTATGTTTCAGTTTGTTATTTCCTTGTTCCGTATACTCATCTCCGAAGTAAGGATAAGGTATCAGTTCAAAATAAGCCGGGCGACTAATAGAGCTGAAATAAGATAAACGCAGATTGGTTTTGCTATTCAGCACATATTTCAAATGTACACTGGGCATAATGTCGCTATAGGTGATCTTTCCATTTTTACCCTCCATACTTGCCGGTGCGTCTGTAAAATATTGCTGATCGGTATTCTCCATACGTGCACCTACAATAGCTTCCAGCTTCTTTACGGTAAATTTCAGCATAGCGTAACCGGCGGAAATATTTTCATCTGCCCGGTAGTTATTACCATCATCGGGTGATCCTGCAGGATTGGTCACTATCCAGTTGAAATGATAGATATCTGTCCACAGCTGAAATGGCTGTCCTGCATCCGTTACCCTGTCCAGTTTATATATCTGGTGAAAGTTATCCCGGTGCTTATTCCTGTACATACCACCGATACTGAGTTTAAAAGGAATCTCAGCTACCTTTCCACTATAAGCAGCATTCAGATACCCGGCATAATCCCGATCATTATTCTTCCACCACTCCCGGTTATAGCCCGTTACCACATTGGGATGTTGATAAGGTACCTTGCTGGCTCCATCTGCATAAAATCCACCATCATACTCATATTCGGCCAGATCAGGAATACTGTTGCTAGCTTTTGAGTACACAGCAGACCAATCCAGTTTCAAACGTCCCGGCAGTAAATCATGCTCTCCATGTAAGGTAGTACTGTTGATTCTTTGACGCTGATACTTCGCCCGGTTCTGATACCATACCTGTCCTAACCCCGGCGCCAGACGTGGAGGCGGTTGCAGGGTATCCATACCTATTCTTGCCTGCGCTTCGTCTAATATGGCAGTGAAAGAATAAACACTGATTTTATGATAATCATTAAAGCGATAATCTACTTTCGCATTTAAACCAGTTCTTTTCACCTCGGTAGAATAATCACGCACATAGGCATGTTTCATATAAATGGTGCCATAGTCATTCGCAACATCCTGGTATTCATCTACCGGGTTATAAATACTGTGATAGCCTTTATAAGTATGCTGGTAAGAACCACCTAACATCACCCCCAGTTTGTTATTAAAAAACCGGTTACCGATAGATAAATTCGCGAAGAGATTCGGTGTAAAATTTTTCTTGTTGAAGTTCAGGTTATCACGGGTAAAATCGCCCGGCTGCGCCAGATAGTCCGGTCCGTTGGCTTCGTAAGGCGACTTACGATTAATTGCACCAGTAGGGAAATAATCGAATTTCCGGTCCATCAGTGTTTGATTATATCCTCCGGAAAAACTACCGTTCACGTATAAACGCTCCGGTGCATTTTTCATCACCATATTCACGGTGCCACCAATGGCATCACCTTCCATATCAGGCGTGAGCGTTTTATTCACTTCCACTCTTTCTACCAGATCGGCAGGAAATAAATCCAATGGCACATACCTGTTTTTATTATCAGGACTGGGAATTTTCACCCCGTTAATCAACGTATAGTTATAACGTTTATCCATACCACGGATGATGGCATAACGTCCATCTCCACTGCCACTCTTCTCCAAAGACACGCCAGATACACGTTGTAATACGTTCGCAATGGTAATATCCGGTGATAACTGTATATTTTTTGCAGAGACGATGTTCATCACATTACCTGCCAGCTGCTCCGATTTTTTGGCCGATGCAGCAGATTCGCCATCCCGTTTTCCATTGACACTAACGGTATTCAGGTCCTTTGCTTTATTACGCATCGCCAGCAACAGATAAGTACTGTTGTCGATATGCACCACGGTATCGATGGTATAATATCCCATATAAGTCACCTGTAAATGATAGGTACCCGCGGTTAGTTTATCAACGCTGAAAGTACCATCCAGACGGGCGCTACCGCCACGCTTCGACTCATGCAAACGTACGGTGGCACCAGGTAATTGTTCCTTAGTTTGAGTATCAATAATTTTTCCTTTGAAAGTCACTTCGGACTGCTGACTAAAAGCGGCTGATTGGCAGAAAAAAAGTAAAAAGAAGATGAGTATCGTTCTTATCATCCTGTAGAATTTGTGCAAAGGAAATTTTATTTTTTTTCAGATAACAGGGCGGTGGCGCATCTTAATAGAATGGTAATTATATGGTAATGATTAGTTAACAAGACATATTCTCAAACAACAGGTAGATACGCGCAAATATTATCCAGTGGGCGATTGGGCGGAACCATGCATCCGCCTGCAAATGCAGGCAAACAGCTGAAAAACAATCCGGTAACATACAATATGTAATCATTCTGGAGGAATTCTGTATTCTTAAAAGTGGCTTATCTAATAAAGATCTTCCGATTACCTGCTGCCATTCATTTAGTCGTTACAACATCTGATTGCAGGCTTGCAATCGAAGTACTACAGATGCTGTATAGGTAGCCGGTATATGTACGCTTTCTCTTTTTTACGCATTTCTCCGCTTGATAGCAATAGAATTTAGACGGACATTTGTATGGAAGCACTGGCCCCAATAGCATACGTTCCCCAAAAAAGTTTGATCATTTATCAGTACCCCAAAAAGTCGTGCTTCTATATTTAAATAAACCCCAAAAAAAGTAAGTCATGAGCTATCAGTTCAAAGGCAACTTAAAAGGCATGCTATGCGACGATTACTGCATAGAAGCCATTGCCAACGTAAAAGTCCGTATTTACCGGGCAGTCGCCTCCCGTGAGGTAGTACAACAGGCTACAGCAGCCGCCAAGGAAACCTTTCATGAAGTCAGCGCAGAAGAGCTGAAGAGTAAGGAAAGTAGTCTCCTTGCAGAAACAATGACGGATGCCGAGGGTAACTTCAGCATCGATTTCGGTCGCGAAAGTCAATACGAAGGAGAAGCCTTCGACATTGATTTCGAATGCGGCAATGTACCCCGCCCCAAACCGTATCCTAAAAGATTACCGGTATTACAATTCCACATTACCACCCTGCAACCGAAGTGGCGCCAAACAGAAAACAACTTCCTCGCTTACTGGGAATATCAGATTCCTAACCGCTGGTGGTGCGCCATCCGTGGCAAATTTGATGCGTGGATTATTTGTGGCCGCGTCATTAACTGCAAAACCAAATTGCCGCTGAAAGGCCTGCAGGTAGCCGCTTTTGATGTGGACTGGTTGCAGGATGATCCATTAGGCAGCGGTATCACCGATGCTACCGGACATTTCCGCATCGACTACACCACGGCAGACTTCAGCAAAACCCTGTTGCCTTTCCTCAACGTAGAATGGCCTGCTGGCCCGGATCTTTACTTCCGCATCACAGAGCCTGTTTCCGGCGCTGTATTGCTGAATGAAGACCGCAGCATCGGTCACCGCAACGATCGGGCTAACAGAGGACCTTGTTTCTGCATAGAGCTATGTGTACCACAAGACGTAACCCCTAATAATGAAGTCCCTGCCCTCTTTGAAAGAGTAGGCGGTTATGATATAGGTCCCACAGGCGCACAGTTCGATGCCAATGGTTACACAACAGACGTTCCTAAGCTGGCGTTCTACGGCGGCCTGGATCTGAACGGCACCCTGCCCAGCGGTACCAACACCAATGAAATGGAATACCGCTTCCGCATTTTTAACGCGGATACCAACTACGAGTTAACCGCCACCCAGGTATTGAATGCCATGGTGCCATTTAAAATCGGTGAGCTGCTAAAACAAACCGGGCCTATCACCTGGACACATGACGCCGTTATCATCACACCGGCACTTAACAGTGCAGGTGAATTATGGATCACGGTACCACGCGGCAACAACCTCACCACCGGTATATTTACGCCTACCAATGGTGTGCTGGCCGGAATCAACTCGTCCGCGCTGGCATTGGATGCGGCCAACACCACGTTTGCCAATAATGCTTTTGATTTAACTGCGCCCACCGTACTCATTGCAGGCACCGCTGTACCAGCGGCCCAACAGGCGCCTATTCACACCTTCAAAATTGTTTTTGAAGCCCGCAAAGTGGGTACCACTACCCTCACTGCCGTGAATACGCTGGACAAAATCGTGATCTCTAATGTGAGCTACAAACAACGCCGTCACCCGGGTTGGGGTTATACCAACGACGAAACCCTGATGGCCGCAGCGATGCTGGAAATAAAAGAAACCACCGGCAGTGGCCACGGTTGCGGAGGCATTACGACCACCGTTACGGCACAATACACCGTATGTCATCCACATGTGGAAAGCTATATACTGCGCTTTGAAGGCAATCCAACGTTGCCAACACCGTTCAGTGCCGGCCCACCACCATACGCCACTGAATACCACGACAATAACAAAGCGTTCAGCACCACTGGTATGGAACCTTGTGCTTATATCCTCTGGTTGGATTTGCAATTGGGCCTCACCAATGGTTATCAGAAAATACCACAGATCCATGATCATATCGCGTTCTGTAAAACAAGCTGATATGCATTATGACAATGAAGGCTGCCTCCTGTAATGGGAGACAGCCTTCTATATTGAGCTAAAAGCATAAAGCATAAAGCATAAAGCTATTTAAGCGAGTGATTAAAGCGTATTGATATCCGCAATGATCACTCGCTTAAATAGCTTTATGCTTTCTGCTTTTAGCTCCTTTTACGCCCGTTTCAGCATACATAACAGCAGCAGTAACGTGAAGTTACCGAACTGTCCACGCAAACGCTCCAGCGCATGATAAACCAGTTGATGTGCACTGGTAACCGTCATATACATGATCTCAGCTACCTGCTCATAAGAAAGATCCTCATAGTATTTCAGGAAAACGGCTTCGCGTTGCCGGTTAGTGAGGTGCATTAATACGGTAGTAGAGTGGGCTGCCAGCGCTTCCATCCGTTCCTGGCGAAGCAGTGGGTGTGCACAGTTCAGGTCCACGTTAAAAGGAATATGCTCGCCAGCCAGCTCCCCATCATGACGGGAAGGGCCTAATTCCAGCCTGCCCAGCAGAATACGGCGGAAAGCATGAAAGAGATATTGTTTCACCACTGCAGGATGTGCAATACGTTCCCGGTTCTGCCACAACTTCAGGAAGAGATCCTGCAGACTTTCTTCTATGCAAATGCGATCGGGGGTAAATTTATAACCGTAGTTAGTGAGCGGGTGATAATATTGTTCGTACAAACCTTCCAATGCTTTTACATCTCCCTCTTTATAGGAGTACCATAATTCATTTTCGTGCATGAGTTGGAATATTGGGATTTGCTTTTGTGATGACAAGCAAAATACAGCAAAAAACGTTTCCGGCAAAATGCCGGTTGCTTATAATTTTTTTTAATTAATTTAGCCGACGCACACTATGAAATAATTACTATGCGGTTGCCCGATACTTTTGATGAAGCCCAGATGCTGGAATTGCTCAGGCAGGGAGATGAATCTTCCTTTGCCCGCATATTCGGCCGGTTTCACCGCAAAGTATACGGCACGGCGCTGGGATTCCTGAAATCCCCTACCCAATCGGAAGAAATAGTACAAGATGTGTTTATGAAGGTTTGGCTGAAGCGGGCCGAATTTGGCGACGTCAAAAACCTGGAAGCCTACCTGCTGGCCATGACCCGCCACCTGATCCTGGACCGGCTGAAGAAAGCCGCTTATGAAAATACACACCTGAAAGCCTTTACAGATTCCTGCGCTCATTTTACTGACACTACTGACCACCGGTTACGCAACCGCCAGTGTGAAACATTACTGGAAGAAGCCATTACCCTACTTCCTCCCCAACAGAAACAAGTATACACCCTTGCTAAAACTGCAGGTTTATCGCAGGAGGAAATTGCTCAACAAATGGGGCTCTCCCGTCTTACTGTTAAAAAGCATATGGCCATGGCCCTCCACCGCATCCGCCATTACCTGGGCCAGCATATCAGCACTTATGGCCCCCTGCTCCTCTGGTTATTGCTCCGGTAATTTTTTTCCGGCCAACTACTCCCTCCACCTTTTCCAGTCGTCTTATAGGTATGCATCGTATTGCCGAACTACTTCATAAGCATTTACAAAACGATTTAACCCCTGCCGAAAAGCAGGAGTTGATGCAGTATGTAAAAAGCGAAGAGTTGGATGAAGTATTCAAAAATAAGATCAGTGAATACTGGCAATCAGCCGAAGATGCCCCGTTTTTGCCGGAAAACAAACAAAACGCCATTCTGAACAGAATCCTGTTCTCCGAACAAACTTCCACACAGCTATTACGCGACACCACTACCCGTAAAAAGAAACGATACAGCATGCTGGCCGCAGCGTCCCTCCTGGTGCTGCTGCTGGCGGCCGGCGGATTTTTCTATCTGCCCAAAAAGACGGTTCCCCCTCCACCGCTTGTTATGGCCCACGACATCCAGCCTGGTAAAGCAGGCGCCATTCTCACCCTGGCCGATGGCTCCACCATTGTATTAGACAGCGCCCGGGAGGGCAGGCTGGCGAAACAAAATGGCGCCAACATCACCAAAACAGCTGCCGGTGCACTCGCTTATGATGTAACCACGCAAACTGATTCCGGCACAGTAGCCTGGAATACCATTACCACTCCCCGCGGTTCACAATACGAAATTACGCTGCCGGATGGTACACGGGTATGGCTCAACGCAGCTACCTCCCTCCAATATCCTGTAGCCTTTGTTAAAGGAGCCGAAAGGAAGGTGATCCTATCCGGAGAAGCTTACTTTGAAGCCAATAGCAACGCACAATCACCTTTTAAAGTAGCCATACAAACCCACCATAATAATGAGGGCGAAGTAACCGCGCTGGGTACCCGCTTTAATATTATGGCGTATGACGATGAAGCGGCTGTACATACCACCCTGCTGGAGGGCGCCGTAGTGGTATCCCGGGCAGGCAACAGCAAAAGGTTAATCCCTGGTCAGCAGGCCATCTTCCCCCCTGAAAGCAACAACACTATCCTTATAGAAAATGTAGATACCGAAATTGCAGTCGCCTGGAAAAAAGGATTTTTCCGGTTTGACCAACAGAAGCTACCAGCTATTATGCGCCAGATAGGCCGCTGGTACGACGTAGACATTAACTATGATGGCAGGATACCTGACATTATTTTTGGCGGAGGAATCGACAAAAACCTCCCGCTGTCGCGCATACTGGGAGCACTTGAAAAATATGGATTACGGTTTGAAATCGCAGACCGGAGAGTAAATGTATTGTCGACGCAGTCAACCAATAATTAAGAGCACATGTATTTTATCAACTGAAAATAAATAAACGTTACAAATCATCAGAATTAAACCCAAAAGCGTTAGCTTATGCATTCAACCAAAAAAGGTAGGCGCCGGCGTGTATCCAATAGTCCCGATACGCGTTGGTTGTTACTCTCAACTAAACCGCTGAAAGCGATGAAACTACTATTCTTTTGTTTACTTGCCCTTTGCTTGCAGGTAAGCGCCAGAACGTACTCACAGAAGATCACCTATACGGCGAAACAGTCGTCCCTGATCAAAGTGCTGTCGGATGTTTCCAGGCAAACAGAGTATGTATTTCTGTACGACTATCAACTGTTGCAACATGAAACCTCCCCTGTTACCATTAACGCGAAAGATGCCTCGCTGAACAATTTTCTGGAAGAATGCCTGAAAAATCAGCCACTGGAATTTTCGATAGATGGCAGAATGGTGACCATCACCCGTGCTAAAACAACGCCCGGAGCGATGGTGCCTGCCCCGCCCATTCATGGTATTGTACGCGATGCCAAAGGTCAACCTATTCCCGGCGCTTCTGTAAAAGTAAAAGGCAATACCCAGGGCGCCATCACCAATGCCGCCGGTGCTTTTGACCTGGATGTACCAGAAGGCGCCACCATCGTCATCTCCGCCATCGGTTATAAAACCCAGGAAGTAAAAGCCCAGAACAACCTGATCATCTCCCTGAGCGACGATGTAAAGGAACTGGGAAGCGTGGTAGTTACTGGTTTCCAGACCATTGACCGTAATAAATTTTCCGGCGCCGCCGTTACCCTGAAAGGTGATAACGTAAAAATAGACGGTGTGGTAGACGTTAGCCGTATGCTCGAAGGTCGCGCTGCCGGCGTAAGCATACAAAACGTTTCTGGTACCTTCGGATCTGCTCCTAAAGTACGTATCCGTTCCGCCACCTCTATCTCCGGTGAAAATAAACCGCTGTGGGTAATTGATGGAGTGGTACTGGAAGACATCGTCAACGTATCCAATGAACAGCTGACCACCGGTAACGCCTCCACCCTGCTGGGATCTTCCGTAGCTGGTATCAATGCCAACGATATTGAAACCTTCGACATCCTGAAAGATGCCGCCGCTACCGCCCTTTACGGTGCCAGAGCCATGAACGGCGTGATCGTGATCACTACCAAAAAAGGTAAAATCGGTAACCCCGTAGTATCCTATACCGGTAACTTCGGCGTACAGCTGAAACCCTCCTACAAAAACTACGATATCATGAACTCCGCAGATCAGATGTCCGTATATGCAGAATTAGAACGTAAGAAACTGCTGATGCCGGAACAACTGATCAACGCGCCCACTTCCGGTATCTACGGCAAACTGGGACGCCTGCTGCAATATCCGGACAATGACAATAGCTTTGAAGTTATAAATGCCAGACAAAACAGACAACAATGGCTGCTAAGATATGCCAATGCCAATACCGACTGGTTTGACCTGCTTTTCCGTAATTCACTGACCCAGGAACACTCCCTCAGTATTTCTACAGGTACTGATAAATCACAGCTCTATCTCTCTACCAGCTTCTTCAATGACCAGGGCTGGACAATTGCAGATAACGTAAAAAGATATACGGTAAACCTCCGTGCAAACTATACCCCCAACCGCAAACTGACCTACGGATTCCTGGTAAATGGTAACGTACGTCAACAAAAAGCGCCAGGTACAGAAGATCGCGTTACCGATGCGGTACAAGGTACCTATTCCAGAGATTTCGATATCAACCCTTTCTCCTATGCACTCAGCACCAGCCGGGCACTCACTGCCTATGATGAAAAAGGTAACCTGGAATATTTTACCCGCAACTTTGCACCGTTTAATATCCTCGATGAAACCAAAAATAACTTCACCGATCTTAACCTGATGGACTTCCGTTTACAGGGCAACCTCGGATATAAATTCAACTCACACCTGAACTACGAGTTTACCGGAGCAATCCGCTATGCTAAAACAACTGTGGAACACAAAGTGAATGAAAACGCCAATGAAGCTAATGCCTACAGAGCAGCAGGTACCAGCATCATCAGACAAAACAATAAATTCCTCTACCAAAATCCGGACTTCCCCAACGATTTACCGGTAGTAGTACTTCCTTATGGTGGTTTCTATAAAAGAAAAGATATAGAACTGAAAAACTATACTTTCCGCAACCAGCTGAACTTTAACAAGTCGTTCAACAACGAGCGCCATCAGCTCAATGCGCTGGTAGGACAGGAAGTAAAATATGCCGATCGCGTTAACTCCGGCAGCACCGGCATAGGCTATCAGTATAATACCGGTGGAACTCCTTTCATCAACTACCTGTTCATCAAAAAGATGACAGAGAAAAATGAAACCTACTATGGTATGAGCAATGAATACGACCGTTTCATCGCCTTCTACGCCAACGCCAGTTATACTTATCTGAACAGATATACCCTTACAGGAACTGTCAGAGATGAAGGCTCCAACAGACTGGGAAATTCTCCCCGTGCCCGCTGGCTGCCTACGTGGACCGTATCTGGTGTGTGGAATGCAGACCAGGAAAAATTCATGGAAAACAGCAACGTGTTTAGTCACCTGCTCGTGAAAGCCAGCTACGGTTTGAACGCCAGCACCGGTAGCGCTACCAACTCTACTGCCATTCTCCGCTCCTTCATTACTAACCGCCCTTACATTGTAGATCAGCAAACCGCTATCCAGCTGGCAGCATTGGAAAATGCAGACCTGACCTGGGAGAAAAAATATGAGCTGGACCTGGGTACTGATGTAGGGTTCTTTAAAGAAAGACTGGGACTTACTTTTGACTACTATCGCAGAAACAGCTTTGATCTCATCGGATTGATCCGCACTTCCGGCGTAAGCGGACAGGTAAATCAGTTCGCCAACTATGCCAATCTGAAAGCGAATGGAGTGGACCTGGCTATCAACGGAAAAATTATTGCGAATAAAAACTTTGGCTTCACCAGCTCCCTGACTTTCAGCTATGCCAAAACCCTGATCACCAATGCTAAAAACAATCCGGTGATCATGGACCTGATTGGTGAAGGTGGCGGTGCACTGGAAGGATATCCGGTAAGAGGTTTATTCTCTCTGCAAAATGCGGGTCTGGACCCTTATGATGGAAAGGCGTTGTTTGTGAATGATACCGGTACCGTATCTCCAGGCGTGTATCTGCAAAGTCATAATGTAAAGTACCTGAAATATGAAGGTCCGGCTGATCCTACCATTACAGGTGGCTGGAACAACGTTTTCCGGTATAAAAACTTCTCCGCCAGTGTATTGGTGACTTATCAGGCAGGTAACAAAATCAGATTAACGCCTGTATATGGCACAGATTACTCCGATTTCAATGCGTTACCTAACGAATTCAAAGGACGCTTTACCTTACCCGGAGATGATAAAAAAACAAATATCCCGTCAGTAGCAGACATCTACACACAAACAGATCTGCAGAACAACACCGCCTTCCCATACAACAACTATAATTTCTCACACGACCGGGTAGCTGATGGTGGTTTTATCAGACTTAAATCAGTAACGCTCAGCTACCAGCTGCCGATGTCTATACTAAACCGGATAGGATTTAAAGGTGGCTCACTCACTGCAACAGGAAACAACTTATGGCTTATATACGCCGATCCCCGCTTACATGGACAAGATCCGGAGTTTTACAATACCGGTGGTGTAGCCCTCCCGGTAAATAAGCAAATCACTTTTTCGCTGAGAGTTAGCCTTTAATTCAAAAAGTATTTATTATGAAAAAACTACTCATTTATATAGGTTTGATCACTGGAACACTGGCCTTACCAGGATGTAAAAAATACCTGGAAACCCTGCCCGATAACAGAACCGTGATCACCACTCCGGAGCAGGTGTCGCAGTTGCTTGCCACAGCCTATCCACATGGTACTTACATGTTGTTTTGCGAAGCATTGAGCGACAATGTGGAAGACAAAGGAAATAGCGGAATAGGTATCGATCCGCAAACATTCCTGATCAACTCACAGGTATTCAAGTATGATGATCCGCAAGCAATCACCACAGATTCTCCGGTTGCTTACTGGGACTCCTGTTATGCAGCTATTGCCGCGGCCAACCAGGCACTCATCTACTGCACAGGCCCGGATTCTGCCAACTTCTCCGCACAGAAAGGAGAAGCATTGGTTTGCAGGGCGTATGCGCACTTCATGCTGGTGACCCTGTTTTCCAAAGCCTATAATCCTGCTACTGCGGCCAGCGATCCTGGCATTCCTTATATGACTACTGTCAGCAAAAATGTTTTCACGAAATATAGCAGAGGCACAGTAGCCGATGTCTACAAACAAATAGAAAGCGATCTCACCACCGGCATTCCTCTCATCCAGGAAAAATTGTATGGTGACGCCCCTAAATTCCATTTCACCGGGCAGGCAGCACATGCCTTTGCATCCAGATTCTATTTATTCAAGAGAGACTATCAGCAAGTAGTAACACATGCCAATGCAGTTTTTGGCAGTGCCAATCCAGCCGCGCTGATACGGAACCAGGTGGCTGTTTACAAGCTATCGTATAACGATATGGTAACGCAATATACCAGCTCTTCTAACCCTGCCAATATCCTCCTGCAGGAGATGCCCGGTAGTAAATACATGAATAACTATTATTCTTACCGGTACGGTATTGGTTCTGCGCTCAACCAGACGATTTTTAACGCACCTAACGTTACTGATGGTTCGTATGCCATGAGTATATACGGTGCCAGCCCGCAGTATTTTAACTTTCCGAAATTCACGGATAACTTAAAAATACAACCACTGTTGGGAATGGAAGAAGTACTGATGAACAGAGCAGAAGCCAATATACGCCTGAAGAATTATGCAGCGGCTATTGCAGATCTCAACATCTGGATCAGCAAAAACGTTTCCGGCTATGACCCCAGCACAAACAACGTAGATGCGAATAAAATGATGGCCTTCTATGGACTATCACAAGACGCTGCCATGATCCAGACTGCGCTGGACTTTAAGAGAGCCACCTACTTCCAGGAAGGGTTAAGATGGCTGGACATTAAACGACTGGATATCCCTGTCGTACATACTGGCGCCAATAACTTCAGCACCACCCTGGTACCAGGCGATAAAAGAAGATTGCTGCAGTTGCCGCTGGAAGCTGTTAACGATGGTATGGCACTGAATCCAAGATAAATGACCTTTTAAAATGAACATCATGAAACGGAATATATTCCCCACAATTATACTGCTCCTGCTACTCGCTACCGGATGGAGCGCCTGTAAAAAGGAGAAGGTACACCTGGACACGATCCCGGTTGGACTCGGTGGCGACTCTTCCACCCAAACGCCTACGGATGTATTTATTTATGATAGCCTGACGGTTCCCTACAACATTGCCGTATACTACAAATGGCAACCAGGGGAACTGGACTTCCCTTATGCTATTGTACCGCCTAAGGAGGCACAGGTGATGCCTGCGCTAAAAGCCCTGATGGCTATTACATTTGCGCCGTTCAACGCCCAAACCGGAAGCACCGTTTTCTTAAGAAAATATCTGCCTAAAGTACTTAAAATGGCAGGTAGCGCGGAATACCAGAGTAATGGCAGCATTATTCTCGGACAAGCAGAAGGAGGTACCGCCATGCTGTTATATGAAATCAACAGCTTTTCGCGACAAATGAAAGATTCTGGCATATTGAAAGAGATAGGACATACCATGCACCATGAATTTGGGCATATCCTCAATCAAAATATTCCATATCCTATTTCCTTCAAACAAATTACTCCGGGCTACACCGGCAACTGGTACAATATCTCCGATCAGGCTGCCCGTAAACAAGGTTTCATTTCCGCTTATGCGGAATCAGATCCGGGAGAAGATTTTGTGGAAATGGTAGCTACCATGCTGATAGGCGGCAGAAATGGTTTATCAGGTTATGATGACTACGAAAAAATTATGGCAGAACAAACCGGTGGTCCGAATTCAGCATCCTATCAGTTGCTCAGGGCCAAAGAAGCGGCAGTAGTTGATTACTATGCCAGGTCCTGGAACATCGACTTCTACGCACTGCAAGCCAGATGCCGTCGTGCATTAACCGGGTATTTCCAATAATTGTATCATCTGAATTGTTATTTATGAAAAAACTACTGATATATCTTCTTGGCGCTACCGCTCTGCTCTCCGGCTGCGACAGGAAATCGGACCTGAATATAGATGGTAAATCTACTGATCAGCGCCTCTCTGAGGCACTGGCCAATTACCAGAAAAAACTCACGGACGCACCCTACGGATGGATACTCACCGAGTATACCAATGGTACCGCACTGAATGGTGGCGTTACCCAATCGGGGCCCAAAGCGATCTTCTCCTACTATATGACGTTTGATAAGAGCAACCGGGTATCCATGATTTCAGATTTCAGTGCGGCGATGTCTTCTACCTTCAGTACCTCATCGTACTTTATCAAAGCAACCCAGCGTCCTACGCTGATCTTCGATACCTACAGCTATATCCATGTTCCCTGTGATCCGGATGTATCCAAATCGCAGAGTCCTTTTGGCAGCGGCTTCGGATGGGGTACCGACTTTGAGTTTTCTTTTGCTGATAACGTAGCGGCCACTGAACTGGGAGATACTATTCACCTCACCGGTAACCTGAACAAAACCCGGGTTACACTGGTAAAAGCCTCCCAGGCTGATCAACAGGTGTATTCCACCAAAGGATTTGCTTCTTATGCCGCCTTTAATCAACTGCTCACTTACTTCAAACGGGTAAAGGGTGGTGCAGAGGATATTGAACTGACTCCAGGTATGGGCGGACGAACACTGAATATCAAATCAAAGAGCCATCCTCAACTGGTAAACGTAGGAATACAATATACCGCTGATAACATGGTGCTGGAAACTCCCGTTGTGCTGGGCGGACAAACCATTAAGAGCTTCAACAACCTCGTTTGGAATGCTGGTACCCAAAACATCAGCGTAAGTATTAATGGCACCCAACCAGCTGTGATTGATACTGCGCTTGATCCTATTGCACCGGAAGCAGATATTGCGTCCAATTTCTATACTGAAGGATCTACCAATCCCTGGGTAGCCGTAGCAGGCTTTCACATAAAAGGTGTTGATGATGCTTATGATATTCTTCACCTGACCTATCCCGGCGCCAATTACTACCGTTTTGTGTATATTCCTGGTGGTGTGAATGGCGGAAGCCTCGACTTACTATCTCCATTCTTCATTGGTGGTAGCAACTCCTATCCTTATCTGCGGAAAGGATTGGCCAATACCTATCTGGGGGATAACGGACAACTGATCTTTGTGATGGTAGACTTTGGCGGTATAACCCCTCCAGCCCGTCTGACGGCTACCAATGTCATCTTTGCTAATGGAAAAGTGGAGCCACCGTTCGCTGCTGATTCCCCAGGATTCTATATTGTACGCAAAGAAGATGGTACTTCCTTCGACATGGTAACCGCTGGTGATGGCCTGGGCTGGATGACATGGACTCACTAGTAATTTCAAACTAAAAAATGCTGTAAATGAAAAAGATATTCCTCCTACTCATCATCACCGGTTGCGCTTTTGCGGTACAGGCACAACAAAACGTTCCCAAGCCGAGCGACGTTGTGCTGGCAGATCTGAAAAATACACTGGCAAACCTGGACTATACAGACTTGTTTATGCCGAAGATCCCGGTATCTGATGCACAGAAACCAGCTGCCAATAAAATCTTTGCGGATTACATGGCTGCCAGGAAAGCACTGTGGATGTCAACCAGAAAAAATCCTACTGTGTATACACAACAGCAACCTGCTTTATTCAGCACGTTTAAAACAAATTTAAGCGGGGTACTAACCACGGAACAAATGAACGCGTTCCTGGCGACCAAACCAGCCCGCGGAGATAAAAAGAATTATCTCACAGGACTGTTTTACTAAGCTGAAAGCGTAAAGCATAAAGCATAAAGCTATTATAGCGATTGACCATTGCGGATATTATACGCTTTGATCAATCGCTATAATAGCTTTATGCTTTCTGCTTTATGCCTTCAGCTCCTCCAACACCAGCTTCTCCAATATCTTCACCGCAGCTGTCAGCTCTTTATTATTCAGTGATGCAAAACCCAATCGCAGTCCGTTTTGTGAAGCCGCACCATAATGATACTGCTCCCCCGAAGCAATCCGTAATCCATTGGCCCGTGCTTTTTCAGCTAGTTTCACCAGGGATATTTTGGGAGAGAAGCGCACCCAAACAGCCATACCTCCTGCCGGAATCGTAAACTGCACGGCATCTCCCAGGCGCGTTTGCAACAGGTGACAAAGCAGATCACGCCGTTCTCTGTATATCTTATTGGATTTCTTTAAATGCCGGTCTATCGTTCCATCTGCCAGCAGATTGGCCAATGCCTGCTCTGAAAGATTATCCCCCCGCAGATCCATCAAGCCCCTGAGCGCAGCTGCACCCGTAATGAAACTCGCCGGCGCAATCATGAAACCGATACGGATAGATAAGCCCAGCGACTTGGTAAATGAACCAATATAAATAACATTGCCGCCATGATCGGCGCTGGCCAAAGGTAAAATGGGCGCCGAACTATAGTGGAAATCGTAATCATAATCATCTTCAATAACTGGCAGGTTATACTTCCTGATAATCTCCAGCAGCTTCATTCTGCGGGCAGCACTAAGGGTCACCGTAGTAGGATGATGATGATGTGTGATCAGGTACAACATCTTTATCTTCTTGCTACTGCACAATTTTTCCACGGCATCTACATCTATTCCTTCTTCATCTACCGGCACATATAACAAGCGGGCGCCCAACTGTTCAAAACAGAGATCTGCAAAAAAATAATTCGGACTACCTACAATCACATAATCATCTTTTTTGAGGATCATCGCTGCCGCCAGGTAAATGGCCATCTGTGCGCCACGGGTAATCATGATATGATCGGTAGAAATACTCAGTCCCCGCGTATTGGTTAAATAATTCACCATGGCTTCCCGCAAGGCTTCACTGCCCGAGGGCTTGCCGTACATCAACAGCTTATGATACCGGGGATTTTCTATCACAGACCTACACTCCCGTACCCACTCACTTAGCGGCGCCAGACGCGCATCCGGGAATCCATCATTGAGCACCAGCATGGCCCCTGCTACCGGCGGCGGCGTGGGTACAATCACGGTAGGAACGCGATGAAAAGCAAAAGCCGCTTCCGCACCATAAGGCGTGACTGTTTTGCGGTAAGTCCTCGCCCGTATTATGGGTAAATCAGGCGCCACCATCACCCCTTTGCGGGGCACCGCTTCCAGCCAGTCCTGGCTAATCAATTCATCATAAGCCGCCATCACCGTTTTACGGTGCAGCTCCAGCTGTTGCGCCAATACCCGGCTGCCCGGCAGGAAAGAACCCGGCTTCAGCAGCCCTTCCTGTATCAGCCCTATCAGGCGATTGGAGATTTGCTGATATACCGGCAATTTCAGCGATTTATCTGTTTCTATCAAGGTTTTAAATGGAAGCATCTGGACTACTCACCAATTGTAAAGTGGACTACTAAGATACTCCAGCAACTTTTAATTTTGTTGTATAATTTTTACCATAAAACAACAACGATATGACCGAGCGCTTTTTAATGAAAGAAACAGATCCGGCTGCCTTCAAAGTAATGCTGGCACTGGAAGACTACCTGGAAACCACCAGCATTTCCCCACTTCACCACGAAATGATCCGGATAAGAGCTTCCCAGATAAATGGCTGCGGATATTGTATCAATGTACATACTCAGGATGCCCGCAAACTGGGAGAAACAGAACAACGGATCTACCTGCTCTCCGTTTGGCGGGAAGCCCCACAATTCACTGAAGAAGAAAGAGTAATCCTTGCACTCACAGAGGAAGTAACCCTCATCCATCAGCAGGGATTAACCGCTGCCACCTACGAAAAAGCAGTACAACACTTCGGCGTGAAAGGCACAGCAGAACTGATTATGGCCGTTAACACCATCAATGCCTGGAATCGTATCGGTATTTCCTCACACCGGATACCCGGAAAATAATAATCTATGCCTACTATTCAAAAAGCCTTTACAGACGCCGATTTCATGGCTTGTGCAGACGTTATTTTATACCTGCGCCCACACTTAAAAAAAGAAGCACTGCTGGCACAGATTAAAGAAATGCAGCAGGAAGACTACCAGATCATTTTCATTGCAGCCGACGATGATCCTGGCAAAGCTGCGGCTTTCGCAGGCTTCCGGCACATGAATAAGTTAGTGAGTGGGAAAGTGATTTATATCGATGACCTGGCCTGTTTGCCAGCCTATCAGAGCCGCGGCTACGCAGGAATGTTATTGGATCATGTGAAGACGCAGGCAAAAGCAGAAGGACTAAGCAGAGTACAACTCGACTCCGGCCACGACAGACACCCTGCACACCGGGTATATCTGCGGAAAGGATATTATATCTCGGCGCACCATTTTACGCAACCGCTGTAGGAGCTGAAAGCAAAAAGCAGAAAGCAAAAAGCTATTGTAGCGGATGAATTAAGCGAGTATTTAAGCTTTCGCTTTGATCATCCGCTACAATAGCTTTTTGCTTTCTGCTTTTTGCTTTCTGCCTTTAGCTCTTCTTCGCCAGCACCTTCAGCGTCACTGTCAGTTTATCATCAATCGCATTATCGGGGCCTACGCCGAAGTCTTTCCGGCTAATAGTAAACGTGCCATTCAGCTGACAATCATTGGCGCCTGCTACGGCTGTAAAAGGAAACGCGATGGTTTTGGTAACGCCTTTAATCGTAAGGGCGCCGGTGAGCTGGTAAGTATTGGGTTTATCAGTAGCCGTTACACTGGTAGACAACAAGCGCATCACCGGATACTTAGCCGTATTGAAATACTTCTCATCCATTAAGTCCCGGTCCCGTTTGCCAATACCAGTACTGATGGTATTCACGGCTACGGTAGCATCTATTGCGGCCGACTTCAAATCGTGCGGATCAAAGCGGACATGACCTTTCAGGCCTTTGAAATATCCATTGACGGTACTGCTGAAAATAAGGTGATTGACAATCGTAAATTTCACAGTAGCACCATCATCTGAGAGGGTGTATTGCTGTGCCTGGACCATGCTGGTGCCAAACACCAGCATACTGCATAACAATAAGCGAAGAAACAATACAGGAGCTTTCATGACACAAAGGTGTTTGTTTACCTTCATCCGGCCAAATCGCGTACCATGTTTCCAGCCAGATGGCATAAAAAAACAGCGGGCTACCCTTGCAAAGTCACCCGCCGTATAGCTATCATTATGAAAAAAAGACTACTTTTTACCCGTTTCCTCCTTAAAGGCACTCACATATTCGTGCATAATTTCGGTGAGACTTTCCCCAATAAGGGTGTAGGCATCGGTAGGAAGATTGGCCAGAGATACCCGCACCGACCATTCCGGGCCCGCAAATCCTCCGCCATTAAGCAATACGATGGCCGTTTTTTCTGCCAGCCGGAAAAGAATATCGGTAGGCTCCATTTTCTTTTGCATCCATTTACAGAAATCGGCGCTATAAATTTTGGTGGCCCAGGACGCAATATCTATTTCAGAATAATAACCGGTATTCAGGGGATCATCCACCTGGTCCAGTTCTATTTTATCCCATAGTAATTTCAAACGCTTATGCACCAGCTGCTGGGCAATTTGCTTATAGTTATTTTCTTTATCCAGCAGGGCGAAGAGGGCAAACAACGTCATTTGTGTTTGCTGTGGTAATGAAAGTCCTGCAGTATGATTCAAGGCTACCTGGCGGCTGTCGGCCACCATGCGATCGATGAATTTCATCTTCTCCGGCTGCAACGTAGTGGTGCTATAACGCTTGGCCAGTTCTTTCTTGGCAGTAGCCGGCAATTCAGCAATCTGTTTGTCGTAAATGTTATGTTCGTGTATAGCGATCACGCCTAAACGCCAACCGGTACAACCGAAGTATTTAGAAAAAGAATATACACAGATGGTGTTGTAAGGAATTTTCGACAACAACGAATGAAAGCCGTTGACAAAAGTTCCGTACACATCATCCGTTACAATCATCAGGTGTGGATTATGCTTTTTCACAATGGTGGCCAGCTTGTCCATCACTGTTGGCGCAATAGCGCGGGAGGGCGGATTGCTGGGATTCACCGTAAACAATACCCTGATATCCGGGTCTTTCAGCTTCTCTAATTCTTCATCCGGATACTGCCAGGAATGCCGGCCTTCTTTCGTTTGTCCGACAGCGTTAATATAAACCACCTCAAATTTATAGCGTTCCAGTTGCGGAATTTCCAGATAAGGCGTAAACGTAGGCACCATCAATGCTATACGGGAGCCATGTTTCAATAGTTTGTTCTGCATCAGCGAATCGAAAATGTAGCACATCGCTGCAGTACCACCTTCCACGGCAAACAAATCGAATTTACCTTTGGTGACCTCTCCGGCACACATCTCCTGTACAATATAATCATGTACAATAGGCTCGTAATGCGCTAACATACGGCCTGGTACCGGATATTCATTGCCGATAATACCTTCTGCCAGCTCAAATACAAAATTATCTTCCTCAAATTTATGTTGCTGGATGCCGTATAAATAAGCCTGCTGAAGCAGGTGAGCGCCGGGCTTGTCTTTATGCAATGCCAGGAATGCTTTAAACCGATCGGCAATACCACTTTTTTCCGGTACACCCGCAAAGCCGTGATTATCGGCTATATTACGCCGGCATTCCCCTACGCCAAATTGCCCGAGCAAAAAATAAGCGTCTCTCGGCTCAGTAGCTATCCAGTTAGGGTTACCACGACCAGCATTCAGCATGATCTCCGTACTTTTCTCTGCTTTACTTTTCGCCAGTGAAATGAGGGTATCCTTGAGTTCAAACGGGCTTAGCTTCTGCAACGCACGTTGTTCTGCTACTGTGGTTTTAATATAAGATAGTCCCATAACTGTTTATTAATCCATCAATATTTAAAGAAATAACTCTGTAAAATATCCTTGTTGCCCGTTTGGGTAAGCCCCAACATCAGGAGTATCCTTGCTTTCTGAGGATTGAGGTCATCGCTCACAATAGTGCCGAGCTTTTTATCATCTACTTCATCGTATTGTGTAACCCTGCCAGAGCCAACGTGACTATCCCTTACCACTACCACCCCTTTTTTCACAGCTGCATCAATGGCATCATAAAAGGCCTTGTTGAAGTTACCATTACCCACACCGGCAATGATGATGCCTTTATAACCTTCTTTTACAAACGTGTTGATAGGACCAGGTTCTGCATCTGCATACATATAGGCGATACCTACTTTAGGCAATGCTTTATCTCCGGTAATATTGAAAGGGGTTTCTTTATTTGCTTTACGAAGAGGGCTCATGTAATAAACGACTTTACCATCGTATACCTGGCCTATTGGACCGGTGTTCGGAGCGCGGAAGGCATCTACTTTGGTAGTGCTGCCTTTGGATACATCACGGCCATCAAAGATGCTTTCATTAAATACGACCATTACGCCACGATCGCTGGATTTAGGATCAGCAGCCACGGTAATGGCATCGAATAAATTTTTGGGTCCATCGGCGCTGATAGCGGTAGATGGGCGCATAGAACCAGTGATCACCACCGGCTTATCTGTGCGTACTGTCAGGTTCAGGAAATAGGCGGTTTCTTCCTGTGTATCGGTACCGTGTGTAATCACCACGCCTTCGGCTTCATTATGGGCAAAAATTTCATTGATGCGTTTGTTGAGTTTCATCCAGATGTCAATGGTCATATCCTGGCTACCTACGTTCGCTACCTGTTCTCCGGTAATATCAGCGATGTTTTCAACACCCGGAACCGCCTTCAGTAAAGACGCAATAGGCACCTTTCCGGCGGTATACGCTGCGCGGTCGGCAGATGCGCCCTCTCCGGCAATAGTACCACCTGTGGCCAGAATGATGATGCGGGGCTTCTGGGCAAACGCTGTTACACAAACAAATAATACAATAATTAAAGTATACAAGGATCTCATATGTAATGCTTTTAATACCTTTAGATTGTTTGGTAGGAATTGTCAGGATATTAGAACACCGGAAGCCGCCACATTGTTCGAAGACGGTTTTTGTCTTCCTTTTTTGATCTGGAAAGATGGAAAAAAATTTGGGGAGACATAAGCGGCTGTCCGCTTACATCTCCCCAAACTTTTCCCAAAAAACAAAAATTAATTGCTCTCTGCTACTTTCTTCAGACCATCCAGTATCTGCTTCCAGTTTTCTTTAGAATGATCGCAGGCTGCCTGGTCGGTGAAGTTGGATTGGATCACTGTAAAATGAGTATTCCCCTGTTCATCTTTCTCGAGGCGATAAATGACGGTGGAATAATTTTCAGGGATGTCTTCCTTGCCGGTGCTCAGGTAGCTATAAGATAACAGCTGCTCTTTTTCTACATCCAGCACTTCTCCTTTTTCTTCATATCGTTGTCCTTCCCATTCACCGGACCAGATTACCGGGCTTCCCTTTTTCCAGTCGCTATATACGTCTGTTCCAAAAAAGTATGCTTTGATCTGTGTTTTATCGGTGATGGCAGTCCACACTTTGGATGTGGGAGCTTGAATGTTAACAGATGCCGTCATTGTCAGATGCTTGTCCATAATAAAGTATTTAAAAGGTTACTACAATATTAGGCGGTTACAGCAAGCATGAATTGCATTTTACGGATTTATTCTAACCGAATTAGGGGTAACGCCGAATTTCTTTTTAAAGGCATTGTTAAAATGTTGTGGGGTAGCGTAGCCTAATTCATACGCTATTTCTGCAGATGTTTTTTCGGTATCCAACAGGTATTGATTGGCCAGTTCCAAACGTTGACCGGTGAGGTATTCAAATACGGTGCTGTTGAATGTTTCTTTAAAACCCCGTTTGAGTTTATATTCGTTCATCCCTATCAGTTGTGCTATTTCAGAGAGTCCAGGCGGGTTATTTAAACGTTCATGGATCAAATCCCTGACGGCAATAATTTTTTCTTTGTCGGCTTTACTTTTCAGGAAGATGTCTTTCTTTGCAGCAGCATAATTATATGCTTCTGCCGATAGCACCAGCAATTCGATACTTTTTGACAGCAGGAATAATTTCTTCAATTGTCCGGTAAAACGGCATTGCATGATTTGTCCAATCACGGCCTGTGTAGCGGGATCGATAGGTCCCCAGTTTTCAGAGAGCAATGCGTGCCGGCCCGCCAGGATATGTTCACAAAATCGTTGCAGCCCATCATTCCCCGTTTGTGTAAACTCAATGAACAGGCTTTTGGGAAACTGTATCCCAAAGGTTTCTATTTCCGGCGTTTTAGGTTGTACTTCAATTTCAAAGCCATCGGAGTACATGATGTTATGATGCCCTCCTACCAGGTCAAAAGAGCGGTTTAGTTGTTTATAGGAAAAAGCATAATCGCCTTTGATGCCGAAATGTAGCCGTACCACATCATTATCCACGCTGGTATGCAACGGATCGGGCTTGTAATAATCCGAGATGGTATGGGTAAGGCGGATATCATCGCTATACCAGTCTGTAACAGTGGTGACGCTGTTAGGGGTCGTTATTTCATATTGCTTATCATAATTCTTCATACACTATAAAATTACGAATAATAGCTACCTTTAAAAAACAATCGGGAGTGCTCATATCTTTGAAAAATACAAGTAATACTGACGTTACTACAATTTTTCGCCTGCTCCGTGGTTTACCTTTGCTCCATCCAATTAACAAAACACAATAAAAGCAGATTATCATATGGAATACAGAACATTAGGAACTACAGATGTAAAGCTGTCGGCCATTGGTTTGGGCTGTATGGGCATGAGTCATGCCTACGGTGTACCCGATGACGTAGAATCCATTGCTACCCTTGAAAAAGCGCTTGAAATAGGTATTAACTTCTGGGATACTGCCGATGTATATGCGGCCGGCAAAAATGAAGAGTTGATTTCGAAGGTGCTGAAACCCAACCGTAACAAAATTTTCATTGCCACCAAGTTTGGATTCTCTATGAATACGGAAGTCCGTAGCGGTAACTTCGACGGCTCTCCCGCCTATATGAGAAAGGCCGTGGAAGCCAGTCTGAGACGCCTCCAAACAGATGTGATCGATTTATATTATGCACACCGTATTGACCCGAATGTACCGGTAGAAGAAATGGTAGGCGCTATGGCCGACCTGGTAAAAGAAGGTAAAGTACGCTACCTGGGCCTGTCTGAAGCCTCGGCCAATACCCTGCGTAAAGCATACGCCGTACATCCTATCAGCGCATTACAGAGTGAATACTCCCTGCTGACCAGAGAGGTGGAAAAAGAAATACTGCCCGTGTGCAAAGAACTGGGCATCACCTTTGTGCCATTCAGCCCGCTGGCCCGTGGCCTCGTGACCAACGATCTCAACGTAGCTGAATTGGCAGATAACGACTTCCGGAAACAACTGCCCCGCTATCAGGCCGAATACGCCGAAAACAACCGCCTGCTCACCACCGGATTTGCGGAACTGGCGGCCAGTAAAAACTGTACCACCGCCCAACTGGCACTGGCCTGGGTACTGGCGCAGGGAGAAGATATTATCCCCATCCCCGGCACCAAAAGAAGAAAATACCTGCTGGACAATGCCGGCGCCATCAACGTACACCTAACAGCTACTGATCTCCAAAATCTGGAAGATCTATTGAAGAAATATCCTAACACCGGCGCCCGGTATACGGAGGGCATGAATAAGCTGGTGGATAAGAGCTGAGCAGCTAGTCATTAGCAAAAATGCAGCGGAGATAATCTCCGCTGCATTTTTGTTAATGACTAAAAGCTAACTGCTAAAAGCTATTTAAAAAACGGATACAACGCCGTCTCCACATGCGCTTCCTTCATATACCCCGCCATCTTCGCCGCAATATCCGGATGTGCTGCTGCCACATTCTTTGTTTCTGCCGGATCAGTGGTGAGGTCATATAGTTCTACTGCGCCATCCCGGTGCTGCTGTGCCTGCTGCCGTACGGCTTTCCATTTGCCCTGACGCACGGCCTGGCGACCGCCATCTTCATGAAACTCCCAGTATAAATAAGGATGCTGCTGTTGCCCTTTGGTGCCTGTTAACGTAGGCAACAGGGATACGCCATCCGTATAAGGCGCTGCCGGCGCTTTGGTGAGGGCGGCCAATGTAGGCATGATATCCCAGAAAGCGCCCTGGAAAGTATTGGTGCTACCAGCTTTTATGCGGCCAGGCCACCGCGCAATGAAAGGCTCACGGATACCGCCTTCGTACAAATCTCTTTTTACGCCGCGTAAACCGCCGGCGCTGTTAAAGAAAGCCGGGTCTGCACCGCCTTCTGTATGCGGACCGTTATCGCTGGTGAATATCACGAGGGTGTTTTTATCCAATCCCAGCGCTTTCAGGTGAGCCATCACTTCTCCTACGTAGTTGTCGAGGCGCGTCATCATGGTAGCAAAGGTGGCGTGTGGATAAGCCTGGGACGCATATCCTGGCACGGTGGCCTTTGGGCCATAGTCGTTGCCTTTATAGGGTTTCTCCGCAAATTTGCCTTTGAAGTGCCGGAATAAACTATCATCTGGCACCTGCAGCTCCGCATGCGGCAACGTATAAGTCAGGTATAAAAAGAAAGGTTTGCTTTTGTTCTCTTCGAGGAAACGCAGCGCCTGCTCCTGGATCATGTCAGGGGCGTAAGTACTCATTTGCTCCAGCTGTCCGTTTTCCGGCAGCACTACTTTGGTATCATTGTCCCAGAGGTGGGTGGGGAAATAACGATGCGACTGCCGCTGGCAATTGTATCCATAAAAGCGGTCCGTTCCATGACGTAGCGGATCACCGGAAGAGCCTACTGGCCCCAGTCCCCATTTGCCGAAGATGCCGGAAGTATATCCTGCCTTTTTCAGTACTTCCATCACCGTTATAACGGTATCGGCTATAGGTTGCTGGCCCTCCGGTTGTATTTCCTTATTGCCACGGATAAAAGTATGCCCGGTATGTAAACCGGTAATCAGCGAAGCCCTGGAGGGAGCGCAAACAGATGTGCCGGCATAAAACTGCGTAAACCGCATGCCCTGTTTGGCCAGCTGGTCAATATGTGGGGTGCTGAACTTCTGTTGGCCGTAGGCGCTCAGGTCTCCGTAGCCTAAATCATCTGCCAGAATAAAAACGATGTTGGGAGTAGTGGTTGACTTTTGCTGCGCTTTCACGGGCGCCTGCAACAACAGGCAACCTGCCACGGCGGGTAGCAGCGTGGTAAAAATGTTCCTCTTCATAGTGCTTCATTGTTCTTAGTGAGCCAAAATACAAAGTATTCCGGAAGTATTATCAACAAATGGATACCCCTCCAAATTATTCAGTATGCCCTGCTGGTAGAAAAACCAGCCGCTTTCGTATAAAAACGCAGCCATGAAACGGAGATGCCGATACTTTTGAGTAGTAACCTGCCAAATACTACATGCTTAAAAAAGTAATACTGTTCCTGTTCATCATCTTCCCCACCCCATTGCTTGCCTACAAGTACGGGGAACACAAAGCTATTGGCGACAAAGCCTTTATTCAATTCCTGCAACGAATAGGTAACCAACCACTCCTGGCGTCCTTCCTGCAATATGCCGGCATTGTTCCGGATAGTATACAACACCGTTACTATTTTCCTTCGTTGACGGAAGGTGACAAATACCTGGTGTCTTACGGTGTGTTAAATGGGCTGAGCGGTGACCACGAAAGCAATCCATTACTGCTGGAAGAACAGCTGCGTTACCGCTATTCAGTACTGCAGCGCATCCTGGCGTTGCATGAGCAGTATATGGCGGCGGGCTATCCTGCTGCACCTGATGGCAAACTCACCAAAATAGATTTCAGTTATGCGCTGCAGGCAGCCATTAATATTTCGCATTTCTATGAGTATAAAAAATCATTCTTTCAACAGCTCCGTCGCTTTGATAAGGCCCAGGTGAAGCAATGCGAAAATCCCGCATTGGTAGATGATATATTCAGGCAACTGAGCAATACCAATGCGCTCAATATGTATGTGACCCTGCATACCCTGGCCATCGACCTGGCGGAACAAAGCGCCAGACTGGCTAAAATCAATGATCCTGGCGCCGGCAAATTATTATACTATGCCTTCCTCTTCAATGGTTTTGCAGATCATTTCCTGGAAGATGCCTTTGCTGCCGGACACCTGGTCGTTAACAGAACCATCCTGGCCTCTGTTACCAACAACAAAGCATTACATGATTTCTATTGCAAAAATGGCGCTACGGTAGTCAACCAGAAAGGGGAAATATGGCGCGCCTATGGCGATGGGGAATACGACCACACCCATAGCAGCTGGAAGCAATCCCCATCTCTCCAAAATATTAGCTATCCCATTGAAACGCCCGAATCTGCCAGGGTGATCAACGCCGTAACGTTATCCCTGCAGGATCTATGGAACGCGTATCAACAGGCGTATACGGACGACCGTTACACCCCTTTTCTACAACGCATTCCGGACGATAAAGCCAGCCAGGCCCCCTTCCTCATTCATCACATTCCCAGCCTGGCTTTGGTACCGATTCCTTACAACTCCGATCTGGCAGCAGTGATGGATAGTCAAACCGTGATTACCCCCGCCATGCAACAGGCCAATCGCCCGCTGTATTATCGCAACTTTGTACGCAGCAGAGTAGCCAACTCCCTCGTAGTGGGGATTAACAGTAACTTCACGAGCAATGAATATTTCCGGGGAATAGACTTCCGGTTTAACGTGGGCAACTTCGCCAACAACTATTCGTTGAACAGTAAAGGAGGTAAAAGAGGAACGTTCGACTACTGGCTTGGCTATACGGCGAGTTATAGTCTTGTGCGATCGGCCGCGGCGCAGTACAAAGACAACACCTGGGATGTGCAACAGGCGCGGGTGGGCGTGCGGAGTAATTTCGACTTATGGATTACCGACCGGAAATTTATTGGCATTTATAATTACACAGAAGCAGGCCTGGAGTTTTCCCATCATAATACGGCGTTCATTTTTGTGCCTACAATAGGTTTACAACTGGCATCGCTGATTAACCTGAATTATTATAACATGCCGGTGTGGTTACGTATTCCGGCGCAATATTTCTTACCGCTGAAGATCAGCTATGGTGCCATATTATCACCGAATCGGGCTACCCGTTATTTCTCAGGACTCGAAATGGATATCTTCTTTTAGTTTACTTGCTGAGTAATTTCTTCTTCACAAATTCATCAAAAAAATAAGTCCGGTAATTATTACCGATCGCTATTTCATGATGCTGGATGTAGATGGTATTATTATCGAAGGTGTGGATATGTTGCGCGTTTACAATATAGGATTTGCTGACTCTCACAAACAGTTGTGGCGGCAGCTGATCATAAATGGTTTTGATGTTCATGGCGGTGATAATTTTCCGCTCGGGTACATGCAGGATGACATAATCTTTCAGTCCTTCAATGAACAGGATGTCTTTGAAATACACCTGAAAAAATTTCCGGTCGGCCTTCACATATACAGCGTCATTAGCTACAGACGCGCTACCTGTGGTTTGGTGCGATTCATCGAGCATGCCGCGGTATAGCAGCGCCTTGTTCACCGCCTTCACGAAGCGTTCCTGGTAGAGGGGTTTTACGAGGTAGTCGACGGCATCTACTTCATAGCTGTTCAGGGCATATTCGGAGTAAGCCGTGGTAAATACGACCAGTGTTTCCGGGGAGATGGCTTTGGCAAAATCCAGTCCATTCATGCCGGGCATTTGAATATCCAGGAATACAAGATCCACTTTATTCAGTGCCAGGAAGTCGGCCGCAGAGCGGGCATTGTTAAAGCAACCTTTCAGGTGCAGTCGCTGATCCGCTGCTATCAAGCTTTCCAGCCCTTCTCTGGCCAATGGCTCATCATCAACAATGATGCAATTCATACCGGTATGGTTAAAGTGATATGATATTCTGTGGCATCGGTTACCATCACCAGCCGGTGGGTATCCGGATATTGCAGGTCCAGCCGGCGTTTCACGTTGGTGAGCCCCAGGCGTCCATATTCTTCTGCTGGCGGCATCACCGCCGGCTTTGAATTAATACACTCAAAGATAAGCTTATCCTGTTGCCGGTTAAACTTCAAATGAACGTACGATTTCCCCATGGGATCTACGCTATGTTTCACGGCATTTTCCACAAAGGGAATGAACAGGAAAGGTGGTATCAATACCTGGTCGCCGCCAGTATGATCAGTGATGGTAAACTCAAAAAAATCGCGGCGGATCTTTTCAAGATCCAGGAAATCGTGTAAAAAACGAATGTCGGCGCTTAACAATACCTGTGCGCGATTGCTGTCGTATAGCTGGTAACGCAGGAGGGCCGACAGGCGGAGTAATATCTGCGAAGCTTTCACCGGGTCCCGCTGCGTGAGCACATGCGCATTGTTGAGCATATTGAACAGAAAATGTGGATTGATCTGGCTTTTCAGCTCCTGTAATTCCGTGTTCAGCCGTATATTTTCCAGCTGATGAATACGCTGGCTGTCGATGATCCATCGTTGAAACAGCTTGATAGCCGTGGTGGCGGCAATGAAGATGCCGAAGAGGATGCTGAAAGAAAGAATATCCATGGGGGTGGACTTATCTTCTTTGGGAGCGCGGGAGAACTGCTCGAAATAAGGGCGTAGCACAAACGCGATGAGGCAATAAAAAGAAACAATAATCAATATGACGGCTCCGAAGTATTGCAGGTATTTCCGGGTAAACAGCAACCGGGGCACCAGCACATACAGGTTGATATAAGGAGGCAGCATCAACAGCGTAAACACCGTGAGCTTTAGGTACAGCTCCATTCCCTGCTTCAGGTCGGAGTTCCCTGTGGTGATGATCACTAATAACGAACAAATGAAGGTTAAATGGCGGTAAACCTTCATTTGCGGAGTTAGCAAAAATTTCAGAAATGGATTCTTATAAGTATCGTTCAGCATATTGGGTGGTTCCACTATTACTGTATAGCTATTCATCTTAAAATTACGGAACGGGGGGCAAACGGGTAGGTCTTTTTCTATCAAGCGGGCATTTTTTTATACAAAACGGTCACAGGGGCAGATATGGCAAAAATTAAATCAGTAAAGAGCTCCCATCGGGTGAATGTCAACAAAAAGGCAGTAACAACCAATGTTTTGCTGTTACTGCCTTCGGGAGATATTGTTCGCTGTAAGTGTACTACATAGTAAACACCTTTCCACCTACCATTACTTCCTGGGTCGCTTCATCGAAGGTGGATTTCATGCCGGTGCGATAAGCGGCATTGCCCATGATCAGTGCAATAGAATGGGAATATGCGGCTTCAATAGGTGCATTGGGTTGCTTACGTTCACGCACACACGACATCCAGTTACGAACGTGTGCATTGGTGAGTGGATCGCCGCCGGTGTTGGCACTGGTAGCTGCTGCATCTTCATTGCTGAGGGTTTGTGGTGTCAGCAGGTTGGCATGCATGCCCATTTCCTGTGCTTCTCTTTCGGTTAGTCCGCCGGTAGAAGTAATCTTGTTGGTAGACATATCGATGGTACCGCCATTGGAAAAATAAATTTCTTTGGTACCGCCGGCAGAGTTATGGAAACGGCTGCTATACATTACCTGGAAACCGTTGCCGGGGTCATTTTCCGGACCATAATCAAATACGGCGGTGAGGGTATCCGGATTTTTACGGCCATCTTTCCACATATAGATGCCACCGTTGGCAACGGCGCTACGTGGATGTTTCAGACCGCTGAACCAATGTACAGTATCAATCTGGTGTGTCATCCACTGGCCGAAGATACCGGAAGAATAAGGCCAGAACAGGCGATATTCCAGGTATTTACGCGGGTCCCAGCTATCGGCGGGGCGGCCTGCAAGGAAACGTTTCCAATCGGTATCCGATTCACGGATGGATTTTACCAGGTCCGGGCGGCGCCAGCGGCCGGGTTGATTCACGTTCCAGGTCATTTCCACCATGGTAATAGGACCAAATTTGCCTTCTTTGATGAAGTTGGCGGCAGCGTGGTAGCTGGGGCCACTGCGGCGTTGCGTACCTACCTGCATAATACGTCCGGAAGATTTCACCGCTTTCAGTGCATTGCGGGCATCTTCCATGGTTTCAGCGAATGGCTTTTCGCTGTATACATCGCATTTATTTTTTACAGCTTCTATGGTATGATGGGCATGTGCAAAGTCGGGCGATGCAATAAATACGGCATCGAGTCCTTTGATATTATACAACTCATCATTATTCATACAGGCTTGTACGTTATGCCCTGTTTTCTGCTCCAGGAAAGCCTTACCTTCTTCCCGGCGACGGTTCCATATATCGGACACGGCGATCAGGTCGAAGTTCAGCTCTTTGTTGTTATTAAAGAAGGACGGCATCAGTGCTTGTCTGGCGCGGTCAGAAAACCCTACCAAACCTACATTGATACGATCATTGGCGCCCATAATGCGGGCATAGCTGCTGGCAGGCATACCCATGGCGCTGATAGTAATACCGGCTCCCGCCAGTAAGGATTGTTGCAGGAATTCCCGCCTTGTTTTTTTAGATGCTGACATATAAGAGCGATTTTTTTCTGTGGTGATTTATTGAAGGCCCCAGGCTTCTTTTAATTGCTGCTGCAGGTAATCGAAGGCAGGTTTATATTGTTTGGCGGGGTCGTCCCATCTACATTCCATCATGATATGCCCCTTGAATCCTATTTTATGCAACGCCTCGAAATAAGGCTTAAAATCCTGTTTGGCTACGCCAGGGGCTGCGCGATTTTCTCTTTCTGCAATATGGCAATGTATCAGCAGGCTACCGGCTTTTTCTATGCTGGCCGGGGATTCATTTTCCCGCAGCATATGATAGATATCCGCGGTGAGCCGGAAATTGGGATGATGCACGGCTGTTGCTATTTCAATGCCTTCTGCCAGTGTATTAACGAAGTTGGTTTCTGATTTATTCAGGTTCTCCATGGCAATCACACAATCGTATTTGGCCGCAATAACCGCCATTTTACGGCACAATAAAATGAACTGTTCAGTTACCTGTTTACGGTCTGCCCCATCCGGCATTTTACGGGCCTCGCCGCTTCCCAGTACTATGAGCTTTACACCGGCTATTTTGGCGCGCTGCATCACAGAGTCCACGTAGCCGAGTATCCTTGTTTCATTGACTTCGTTGCCGGTGAGTTTCATATACCCCGGGATAAATACATTACAGCTCTGCACTTTACAGCGACTGCCACGCAGCGCGGGTAGCTGCTCTCGGAACTGCGCTTCCGTGAGTGAAGGAGATAATACTTTACGCACCGTTTCTTCCAGATAAGTAAATCCGCTGCCCGCAGCCAGGCTATCATTCGACAAAGAAGCACAGATGCCTATGGCCGGCAAAGGCGTTTGTGCATTCGATTGCAAAAACGGGGCAAAGCAGACAGAAAAAAGGAGTAGTAACCATGTTTTCATAACGTCCGGGTAATTTTATGTGGAATTGGAACAGCTTTAAGATAATATGTAATTCCGGAAAAACAAAATGCAATCGCTTTCTATTTCCAAATCAATATATTTGCGAACAACACAATTTACCGAATGGACCCATTATTAACCCTTCACATCAGGATCATCAACCAGGTATTTGAACTGGACAAGAAAACAGCGGCCAAACCTGAGTTGCAGTCCCTCCAACGGAATGTGGACCGGATCAAACAACATTTTGAGGAAGCGGGATATACTATCCTGAACCCACTGGGTGAAACTTACCACGAAACAAGAATAGATTACGAAGCCAGCATTACCGGTGATATGGCGCCGGAAATGGAAATTGTGAACGTAATTAAACCGGTTGTATACTATACCAACGGCGGACAAAAATCCATTTTACAAAAAGGTGTTGTCATCGCCGCAGCAAAATAAGCCTATGAGCCACCAAATTAATTTCGGAATAGACCTCGGTACCACCAATTCCCTGATCGGCAAATTCCAGAACGGCAGCGTTGAAATATTCAAGAATCCATTTGGCCAGAAAGAAACACTGCCGTCAGTGGTCGCTTTCCGGAAAGACCGGATCATTGTTGGCGATAAAGCCCGTGAACTGATAGAAAAAGATCCGGAAAATGTATTCTCTTCTTTCAAAAGAAAAATGGGTACATCGGAATCTTTCTTTGTGCCCAATACAGCCGACTTTAAAACACCGATGGAATTATCTGCCCTGGTGCTGCGGGAGCTGAAAAACTTTATTTATACCGGAGAAAAACCGGATGCCGTAGTGATCACCATCCCGGCATCTTTCGATACCATACAATCCAATGCTACCAAGAAAGCCGGCAACGACGCCGGATTCCGCGAAGTACAGCTGTTGCAGGAACCTATTGCCGCCAGTCTTGCCTTTGCCAACAAACAAAGCAATGCCGCCGGTTTACAGGGACAATGGCTCGTATATGATCTTGGTGGTGGCACGTTCGACGTGGCGTTGGTGAAAATCGTGGATGGAGAAATGCGTGTGGTAGACCATGAAGGCGATAACTACCTCGGTGGCGTAGACTTCGACATTGCAATCATCGAAAAACTGGTAGTACCGCAACTACAGCAACAAGGTAATTATCCAGACCTGCTCAACCAGTTGCGCAGCGCCCGTGGTAAATACAATACCCTGTATCATATCCTGCTGAAAAAAGCAGAAGAAGTAAAAGTACAACTCACCAGCAGCGCCACCGCGGAAATAGAATTCGAAATCGATGACCAGGATATTTACCTGACCATCACCCGCGAGGACTTCGAAACCACTATATACGATAGTATCCAATACTCTGTAGACCTCGTTAAAAAGATATTGACCCGCAACCAGCTCACGGCTGCCGATGTGATGGAAGTCGTGATGATTGGCGGCAGCACGTATATACCGTTAGTAAAAACATTGGTGGCGTCGCAACTAGGCATCCCGGTTAATTGCAGTGTAGACCCTACTACCGCCGTGGCCGTAGGCGCCGCATGGTACGCCGGCACCCGCTCGGTATCTGCACCGGAAGCCCGGGAAAATAAACCCGCCGACAGCAACGCCCCCGACATACATTTCAAAACAGCCTATCAAAAAAATACTGCCGACAAAGAAGAATATTTCACCGCCATTGTTACCGGCCCCGTAACAGGACTGAGCTATCGCATTGTGCGCGCCGATGGTGGCTACGACAGCGGTATTAAACCACTACAGGAACGTATTTCTGAAATGCTGCTGCTGGCCGAAAACAGCAATAACATTTTCAATATCCTGGTATTTGATGCCGCCCACAACGAACTGGCAGTAGGCGCCCCGGCTATTGCTATCACGCAGGGGAAATTTAACATCCATGGACAGCCACTGCCCAACGACATCTGCATAGAAATAGATGATCTGGAAAACAATACCACCAAGTTGGAACTTATCTTTGAAAAGAATGCTATCCTCCCCCTGCGCAAAACCATTATCAAAGAGGTGATGAAAACAATCCTCCGCAGCGGACACGATAGCTTACTCATCAACGTAGTGGAAGGAAGCCGCTACGCCATTCCCGGTAGCTGTGTACCATTGGGCATGATTGAAATCAAAAGCTCCGACCTCATCACCGATCTGGTGAAAGGCTCCGATGTGGAAATCACCTTGCAGATCAGCGAAAGCAGAGACCTTTCTGTTAAAGCCGTGCTGCTTATGAACGACCAGGAGTTTTCGGAAATCTTCAACCCCATGGTGCGGCAAATCAACATCGGCAAACTACAGGACGATATCCATCAGCTGAAAATACAAGCATCCGACAAAATGAAACGGTTTAAAAACAGCCAGCAATACGAGCTGGCGGCTATCGTGCAGGACATCCAATCCGACCTGGATACTATCAGCGATCGATTGGAAATGCTCACCATAGATGATGTAACCGATGAAAAATATCAGCTGGAAGAACGAAAACGTAAACTGGCGCAACAACTGGATAACACCGGGAAAGACCAGCAAATAGTGGAAGTAACAGAGCAATATTTCAAGCAAAAAGAGTATTGCCTGTGGCATATCCAGGAAGAAAAAGATGAAGGCAGATTAGCGCGGTTTGAGCAAATTACCAAAGAAGAAAGCACCTTCCTCTCCTCACTGAGTTATTATACCATCAAAGCCAAAACAGACGAGCTCATTAACCTTGGCTGGGAAATTGTTCGTAATAAACCATCCACCTGGATCAATAACTATCATTTTTACGCCAACATTCCTCCCAACGATTATACTAATCCGCAAATGGCGGCGAGGTTCATGGAAATCGGAGAAAAAGCACTGGCCCGGCAAAACTATGAAGAGCTGAAAGCCGCTGTGTATCAGCTTCACAACCTGATGCCGGATGATAAGAAAAACAATCAGCCACTGAAAGGTACCGGTATCGGCTAAACGCTAATTACCCAGGTACAGGGATACACCAGATGCATCATTATCCAGCAGATTAGTATATAAATGTTCGTCAGCGCCGATCTCCAATGGAATATATCTATTGGAACGGCGCCAGTACACCGGGTCCAGTATAAACGTTAACGCACTCTCCCGCAGAAAGGTATCTGAATTTTTATAGCTGCCTGCAAAATATCCCGGTAACAGTATCGTATTGCTACCCGGTGCCTGGGTAGCAATAGTCCAATATTGACCTATATAAAAGTAGATACGGTTAGCCGTTGTTTGCAGAGGTATAAAAAGACTATCATGTGCCGATACAAAACGGGAGTAAAACGAGTCCGGTGTTTGTACCAGCGCCACCATAGGCACTTCCAGCCGGTTAAATAAGTGAAGACTTTGCCGGTGTGCAGGATCTGTAAAAGTTCCGTCAGCAGATGTTGTACTATCTTCCTCTATTTTTATTTCCTCCAGCCGGAATGGTGGCGTATAAGGAATGCCACTCATAGACTTCATCACATCAGGTCCGTATACGTCATCACCTGTTTTATAACCAGGCTTGCTGGTATCCAGTTCCAGCTTTGCGACCTTTGCATGATCCAGTTGCTCTAGCAGGAAGCTCACCGGGAGCCGGGTACGCATGTTGGAAAATATATCCACTTCCTTGTGCAGCTTGCTGGCAGGGCTGCTATGAGGCATACTCCCCATCTTATTGATACCGATTCCAAACACAATTAATCCCACCAATAGCAGCACCCATCTACCCGCCGCTCTCTCCGTCAACCAATCGGGCCGAAAAGAGTCTGTCAGCGATCCCAGCAGATCTACCAGTGGCCGGTGTTTTATCTTGTACTCCTTTAATTCCTTCTTCCGTACCTGCTGACGCTCCTGCACATAATCAGTGGTATGCAATTGCGCCACCAAATCCAGTACTTGCTTTCCCTGCCTGAATGCTGTTTTATAAATAGCCAGTGACAAGTTAATCAGGCTAATGCCATAATCGCTTCTCCACTTTTCAAACTCCGGCGGTAATATATTCAGCTGCGTGATGAATGTTACATTGGCAAATCGTTCCAGCTTCTTCCACGTATATCCGCCACCGTTATAAATATCCTCGATGGCCGCCTTCAGTTCATTATCCAATGCTTTCAGATAACGCAACACCTGCCGGTAACTGGTGGTAATATGAGGCCCATCCAGCAGCAACGGGCCGCTAAACAGGTGTTTCAGGGTAGCAATATCCTGTGTTTTCAAACTGTTCACCACACCGGTAGTAAACATGGGCTCGTAATAAGGTGCTATAAAAGACAGGAATTCCCTATCGTGGTACAATGGATGATCAGCTATCCTTCCGGTTATTTCACCGGTTTGCAGGAAATGGGAAAGGATGGTGTCTGCCGCTATTTGCTGGTGATATAGCAGTTCCTGGGATGATTGTAACCGGTCGAAAAACAGCAGCAGGTCATTTTTACTGAGCAGCTGCTCATTGACCCGTAACATTTTATCATCCGATAATTCCAGTTCTGCTAATGATTTTTTCCGGAGAAGGGATAACGCGCTGTTGTCCCGCAAATCTACGGGTCCACCATGCAATGCTGTCAGAAAATCCAGTGGGTTCAGGTACTTCATCTGACAGCAAAATAAGAAAAAAGCATAACACTAATCTCCTACCTTCAACTGAATACCATTGGTATTATCCGATAGTAGCTTCAATAGCGGCCGATCGTCCGCAGCCAACGTTATTTCTACAGGAATATATCTGTCGGATGTTTTCCAGTAATCCTTGTCCAATATAAACTGCAGGGCAGCTTTACGTAGAAAAATATCCTGGTTCAGGGCTGGTTTCATAAACAACCCTCTTATCGTATAATCAGGTACATAATCCATGTGTTTATAACCTTCCCAGTCGGAATTCCATTCATCACCTACATAAAAGAATACTTTACTGAGCAGCAAAGGCAATGGCATAAAAGCACTATCCTGCGGGCTAACAAAGCGGGAATAAAAAGAATCCGGTGTTTGTACCAATACAATCAATCCACTTTTCTGATGATTAAATACACATAAATTCCGCGAATGCTTCGCATCCATCCAGGCACTATCTTCTGGCACCAGTGGTCCCGGATGATAGTATAAAGGCTGCACAAAAAATTCGCCCACAGCACCCTGATGGCTCAACGCTTCCATAAAGGCGGGACCATATACATCATCACCGGTAGCCAGTAGTTTCAGTGACGGGTGTTTCTCCACGCCCTCTGTTGGTGCGTATGGATTCATCACCAGTTGCGACAACAGGTATTCCATGGTCCAATAAGTACGGGAACCGGAAAAAGCATTCCCTTGCGCGGGGGCAAATAATTGCCGGGGGATTTCCTTTTTTTCAAATTGTGATCCTATCATGATCACCATTACCGTGAATATCATCACACCTATTTGTATCAGCCGTTCTCTCGTTAGTCCCCATTTGGCCAGCAGCTTGCCCAATGCGGTAGTCGGCTCCGGCCGGAACACCGGCAGCGCCGTAGGCTCCACCCCTTCTTTGATATACGCGGTATATTTTATAGCGGTTTCCTGCACATACTCCACACTTTTCAACTGTTGCACATTCGCCATCACCAACAGCGCCCTCTTCTTATATCCAAAGTGATGTAGTGCCAGTGCAAAGTTGATCATCGTAATACCGAATTCACTTCTTTCCATATGAAAAGCCTTCGGCAGCGTATTCAACAGTGCTACCTGTGTAAGACTTACCAAATGTTCCACTTCTTCCCAGCTGGCATGTCCGTAAACGCTCACGGTATCTCTCTTCGATTCTACCTGCTGCCGCTGTTCTTTTAACAAACGGAATATTTTATCATAACTCCGCTTCATACTTTCGCCGTCCAGCAATACCGGGTTGGCAAAAAGAGATTGCAATGAAGCCACCTGCTGCTGTTGCAAGCCAGACAATACTGTATGCGTAAAGAACGGCTCATAAAAAGGCGCTACAAAAGACAGGAATGATTTGTCTTTGTATAGCGCCTTTGTTATGAATAGTCCGGTGATATTACCTGTTGTCAGGAAGTTTGATAATACCGGATCTGCATTTATTTCCTGATGATAATGTAAAGTGGTGTTGTCTTGCAGCTGATCAAAAAAATTCAGGAGGTCGTTTTTACTCCACCATACGCCGTTGATCTGTAATACCTTGTCTGTAGTCAGTTCCAGTTCTGCCATCATTTTTTTCCGGAGAAGGGATACCGCGGCGGTATCTGCTACATCTACGGCAGCACCATTCATTTCTTCCAAAACGGCAACGGGATTAAGGTATTTCATATCTCCCCAAAGTACTAAAAATTTACTTTATGAAAATAAGAGGTAAGCCAGTACCAGTGTTACTACCACGTTAAACGACTGCGCTATCAGGAACGCATATACGGGCTTCCTGCTTTCGGTACCAATCAGGTCTTTGAAATTTGTTTCCAGGCCGATACTGGTAAATGCCAGCGCAAACCAGAGTCCCTGCAAACTTTTCAAGGGCCCTTTTAAAGTGGCTACCGTAGCCGGTGAAACAAAAAAGGAAAACACCAGCGAAGCCAGGATAAATCCAATCACAAATTTTGGAAACCGCTCCCAGATTACTTTCAACGTAGGCTTGGTATTAGCATCGCCGGCATTGGGATGTTTGGTATACGTCCAGTAAACAGAGATCGCAAAAGCAGCAACGCCTAATAATACATTCTGTGAAAACTTAACGATGGTGCTCACTTTCAGAGCCGTTTCCCCTACCAGTGAACCAGAAGCCACCACCGCGCCGGTAGTATCAATACTGCCGCCCAGCCACGCCCCGGTTACTGCTTCCGGGAAGTTAAAGTAATGAGCAATCATCGGCATAAAAATCATCATAGGAATGGCGGTAATCAGTACCAGGGAAATTACCAGCGACAGCTTCTTTGCATCTCCCTTAATAGCACCAGCCGTAGCAATGGCGGCAGATACCCCACAAATAGATACCGCGCTGGAAAGCATCATCGTGAGTTCGTTATCTATCTTCAACCGCTTACATACCCAATAGGAAAAATACCATACTGATAATACCACTGCCAGCGCCTGTATAAGCCCCAGGCCACCCGCTTTCATTACATCCGAAAAAATGATGGTGGTACCCAGCAACACCAATCCTATTTTTACAAAAAACTCCGAGGTGAGCGATTCCCTGAACCAGGCAGGCAAGGAAAAGAGGTTACCTATCAACAGCCCGATAATAAGACTGAAAATCACGGCTTCCAGTCCGTAATCATTTAACGTAGCATTGCCGGCTACCATCAGCGCCAGCGTTGTTAATACAAACACCACCGGAAAAACCAGCAACGTATTTTTCAATGATTTTCCTGTTAAGAAAGATCCCGGTAAGGCAATGAGTATCACATAAATAAATTGTGCGCCGATTTTCAGGAGGTTGGCACCGGTCAATATTTTGCCGGTTAAATCGGCCGTGCCGGCCCATTTATATTCAGGTATGCCCACTGCTACACCGGCCATGGAAAGAAGGATAATCAGAAAACCAAGCGCAACAATGGCCCAGTCTTCCTGCAAATAAGGCTTTGCTACCCGCATATAGATTCATTAAGATAGTGACGTATTAAAACATATCCTTCAATACCGTATTAGCGGCATGATATCCACACATACCATGTACGCCGCCTCCCGGCGGTGTGGCAGACGAACAGATGTAGATCCCTTTGGCGGAAGTCCGGTAAGGGTTTAGTCGCAACACCGGGCGCGTAAACAATTGATGGATATCCTGTATCCCGCCATTGATATCACCGCCTACATAGTTCGGATTATAGGCTTCCATCTGCTGTGTGTTCATGGTATGCTTTGCCAGAATCAGGTCCCGGAAACCGGGGGCAAATCGCTCTACTTGTTTTTCTATGATGGCAGTCATATCTACGTCGCTGCCATTCGGTACGTGGCAATAGGCCCAGGCAGTGTGTTTGCCGGCCGGCGCCCTTTCATCAAATAAGCTTTGCTGCGTGAGCAGTACATAAGGCGATTCATTCAGCCGGCCATCGTAGGCACGTTGCTCCGACAATGCTATTTCTTCGAACGTACCACCCAGGTGTACCGTGCCCGCACGGCGACAAGCTTCCGCAGTAAAAGGCACCGGCCCACTCAGCGCCCAATCTATTTTAAACACGCCCGGCCCATAACGATAACGGGTCAACTGCTTCCTATAACCAGCTGAAAACCGGTCGCCCGCAATCCCGAGCAACTGTTTGGGCGTGAGGTCAAACATCACCGCATGATGCGACGGCAACTGCGACAACGAACTAACGTGTACGCCTGTTTGAATTTTTCCGCCTAGTGAAATGAAATGTTGCGCCAGCGCATGACCAATAGCCTGTGAACCACCTTTGGGTACGGGCCAGCCATATTGGTGTCCTACTGCGGTGAGTACCATGCCAATGCCTGCAGAGACTAAATTGGTGAGCGGCAAAATGGAGTGGGCACACATGCCCGCCCATAGTCCCCTCGCAGCAGTAGTAGTAAATCTTTTGGACACCGCTTCGGCGGAACGTAATGCATTCCACCCAAACTTCGCCATGATCAATGGATGACGCGGAATGGCAAAAGGGCCCAGGCCATCTTCCGCTACCAATCCCCAATGATCGGCTACCGGTTGAATCAACCCGCGATATGCGGGTCCATCTGCGCCCAGCGCAGCCACAGTTTCATCCAGCGACCGGGCCAGGAAAGCCGCCGTACCATCATCAAAAGGATGCGCGGCAGCCAGCGGCGGTTGTATAAACGACAGCCCATAATCAGCCAACGGCAGCTTCGAGAAAAAAGGAGAGCCCATCGCCATCGGATGTATGGCAGAACAAACATCGTGGTAAAAACCGGGTAACGTCAGCTCCTGCGTACGCATGCCTCCACCTATTGTATCTTTTGCCTCCAGCAGTAATACAGATACTCCCGCCTGCTGCAGGCGTATGCCGGCAGCCAGGCCATTAGGCCCCGATCCAACTATAATAACATCAATGTCTTTTTTCTCCATGGCTGTTGGCATCCGGTGGATGCGTTCTGCAAATAAAATAAACCATTCACGGGAATGCAAACGCTTCTTTAAATCCACTACTCCTTACGCCGGCAACACAATCTCCACGCGGATAGCTTGTAAACCACCGAGTCCCTGCAAATCCTCCAACTCCAATTCCTCCATTTCCGGCTGTAATACGCGGGTATCCTGTAAATAACGGATAAAAGGCAGGTAATCTTCCACATCCTTGCGATCGGAGTAAATCAACGCTATTTTATTGGGTTGTGTTAAACGTTCCTCTGTATCCCGGATATGCACTTTATCAATTCGCTTTTTAATCATCTGATAACGGATATTATATGCACCCTCTACATCGAATTTACGCTCATCTGCCCGGAAGCTGATGTCTATCGGATGATTATGCACAAAGATCAACTGCGTAGTGTGCAGCTTCGTCTCCATTTTTGATAACAGACCATGCGTCAGGCCCGCAATCGTTACCATAGACGACAACTGCCATAAACGGAGATTCTTCAGGTGGAAATGATCAAAAGGTTTATTAGGCGCAATAGCCTGCCCCACGTAGATATCATACTCTACCCCATCTGTTCTGAATTTCTCAAAATAGCAGGGATAAGATTCCTGGAATTTGTTTTTCTCCGATTCGAAAAACTCGTTGATGGTTAAATTGATCAGCTGCATCGCACTTTCCAGCGCCGCTTTATTGGCATCACCAGAAAGACTTTGCAAACAAGCTTCTATCGCTTCCCGCGTTCCGGGAAACTGCAAAGCAATATGCTGTAAATACTGCACCGACTCCTCATTCAGAAAACGGTTCAATTCATTTTCCTGGGCAGGACTCAACTGGCCTTCTACCAGCGCCTGCTGCCATTGCTGACAATGGTAAATCATCTGCCGGAGCAGGTCATTTTCCTGCACCGCGCGCAAACTATCCAGGGTAGCAGCAAGCACGCCCAACTGTGTTACCAGATCCGCCACAATGGCTTTATTTCTTTCTATGGTAGAATTACGGATATCAATAGCGCCGTATAAAGGATATACCTGCTCAAAAAGAATATTTTGAATAGTTGCCGGCAGATGCTTTTTGGTATGATACAAATACTGCCACGCGGCTTCATTAAACTTCCATTGTACAGCAGGTTGTATAGACGTAAACTTCTCCTTGATCACGGATTCTATCTCCAGATTAAATTCTTCTATATAAATCTGGAACAGCTGTGCAATCGCTCCTCTGGCGGGTTCCAGCAATGCCAGCGTTTTGTCATCAAAGGTATCTTCGCCCCAGGTATGCACCGCTACGATGCCTACCAGCTCATGCAAATGGAAAACCGGCAGCAGCCCCAGCGACCTTACCCCCTGCTTGCGAAAATGCTCCAGGAACGCATATTCCTTACGGGTTTCGCGCCAAATATCAGAAGAAAAAAAGAAGATGGGTTTATAAGCAAACGCTTTCGCCTGCCGCGCAAACTCTTCCGGCGAAAGCCGGTCTTCTCCCCATACCTCAAACAAAATACCGGTCCCCCCTTTTTCAAGGCTATATACAGGCATCCCATTGACACGCAAAAAAGGGAACAGGTCGAATTCAATCTTACTGTTACGTACCAACGATTTCAGCGCCTGTATCACTTCATGAAAATTCTTTTCCGCTACCAGCGAGGTGCGGGAAAGTCTTACTTTCTCAATATTCTCTATCGCCTGCTGCGCGGTAACATCGGTGACAGTGATCACACAAAATCCGCGGCAGCGGAACAAGTGTAATGGCAGCAAATCTTCCAGTATTTCAAAACCTCCGCCTTCACTCAGATGGGCATATAACTGCACCGCATCCAGTTCCGGCAAAGGCCCGCTGGCAGTAACGTCTATAAAATCAGTATTAATGGTCACCGCATAATGTTGCAATAGCCCCGTGGCTTTGTTAGTACCCGTATGATATTGCTCCCGGGTAACCGGTACAAAAAAATTATATAGCCGTTGCAGTATGAAAGAATAAAACAGCTGCAGCCAGTCGCGGCGATAATCTGTGGCAGTACGGGTTACCTCATACTTACTATATTCAAGTCGCACTTCCAGCAACTCATACAACGGCTCCGTACCATAAAACGTACCCGGGGAAAAAGGGAAGCTGAGGCCCCAGGCGACTTCATCTTCTGCCTTCATGGAAGGCGACAGGCACGCATATACGTATTCCAATAATTCGGTATACTGCTGGGTATCTGCCAGGCTCATGTCCTGGTGACAGATACCGGAAGCTTCGAAACGACTGAGCGTTTCTGAATAAATGCGTCCTTTTACGGTATGTTCCTCACTGATCCGCTTCTTCAGCCATGACATAAAGGGTTCAAAGGAAATAGCGGCATCTATAGCCGGCGGCGGTCCTTTTTCTGCCGACACATCCAATATGGTTGCTCGCATAACGACTGGGATTATTCTTTCGTTATCAAAGGTATGGAATTTGGAAGGTGTAACACGCATACCATGGCGCGTTTATAGAAATAACTTACCTTGTTGACCTGTAATTCAAGATACCCCAGTTATAACAACAACTAAACAACTACACATCATGAAAACGATCTATTTATTAACGGCCGCATTATGCCTGTTAATTACCTCCAACACTTACGCACAGCAGGATTCTGCCGCCATGATGAAGGCCTGGATGGAATACATGACGCCAGGACCTGTACATCAGAAAATGGCCATAGCCGATGGCGAATGGACCGCTGACATGACCATGTGGGATAAGCCCGATGGCCCTCCGACCAAAACCACCGGCGCCTGCGTCAACAAAATGATCCTGGGCGGCCGCTATTGCGAAAGCCGTTATACCGCCAATATGATGGGAATGCCGTTTGAAGGTATTGGCACCATGGCGTTTGATAACCAACGCAAAGTATTTATTGACACCTGGATCGACAACATGGGTACCGGTGTCACCATTATGGAAGGCAACTGGAATGATGCCACCCACTCCCTGGAATTAAAGGGTAAAGTAGTAGATCCCATCACCGGAAAAGACTGCTGGCTAAGGCAGGTGACCACGTGGAAAGACAAAGACCACCAGGTAATGGAAATGTTCAGGACCCAGGACGGGAAAGAACATAAGGAGATGGAAATAGCGCTGACGAGGAAGTAACTTGGGAGCAGAAAGCATAAAGCGAAAAGCAAAAATCTATTGTAGCGGATGATTTTAGCGGATATTATATCCCCATTAGTTCACTCGCTACAATAGCTTTTTGCTTTTCGCTTTATGCTTTCTGCTTACTGCAGCAAACTTCCCGGCGTAATACCGAATTCCTTCTTAAACGCCCGTTGAAAGTGTTGCGGATGGCTATACCCCAGTTGATAGGCTATTTCAGAGATATTCCCCTGTCTGTTGCGAATCATTTGCTTTGCGCGGGCAAGCCGGCTGGTTTGTATAAAGCCATGTACAGTGGTATCAAATAACTCCCGGAATCCACTCTTCAATCGAAACTCATTCAGCTGGCATAACTTCGCCAATTCCGTGAGCGTGGGAGGCTGCTCCAAACGCTGTTCCAGCAATAACCGCGCAGCATAGAGTTTTTCAATATCGCCTGCTGACAAAGCTGTTTTTTTAGCAGGCGCCTGCAACAGCGCTTCGCATTGTAGGGCAAACAAGTCCAATACTTTTGACTCGATATATAATTGCTTTAATCCTTCTGGCTGAGGGCCCTGCCAGATGGTATCAAAGATATACTTCATTTTTGCAGTCACCCGTTGACCGGTTGCATGCAGCATAAATGGTTTGCCGACGTATAATTTCTCCGCAAAAGGTTCCAGGGCAGGTACATAGGCGATAAATAACTCCGACATTTTTTCCGGCTTCATATGCACGCCAAAAGAGCGATAGTTGCCTTGTCCCAGTACTTCGTTGGTTTCTACACCCAGGGGATTGTACAGGATATTATGTGATCCCCTGACACACAATTGCCTGCTGGTAAAGCCATCCTGCGTCTGATAAAAATCGCCATCCAGGATGAACCCCATCTCCACAAATGTATTGTTGATATGTTTCCATGCAGCAGTAGGCTGGCTGGTATGAAAACGGCTGTCGACCAGCCCCATATCCTTTAGCAGGGCCACCGTAAGCACACCCGGTTTATCTTCAAAAGGCAAAGCCCGTTCCTGTACGATGCCGTTGCCGGGAGAAAAGATCTTATGATAGTCGGCCGCAGTGGAGGGTAACGCAAATATATCCATGCCGGTACATTTAAATTTTCAGAGATGGTACAAATTTATCCGTTTTATGCCATCGGTCCCGCGGACAAAAAGTCAATTTTATCCTCATAAAATAAATGGCTATGTCCAACGAAATTAAAGAGAATAAAGAACAAATACCGGTACTCATTGCAGGCGGCGGATTAACCGGATTATCGGCGGCGCTTTTCCTGTTACAGCAAGGTATACACCCCGTATTGATTGAACGCCGCAGCGGTACTTCCATACATCCCCGCGCCCGTGGTTTTGATGTGCGGACCATGGAGCTGTTCCGGGAACTACAGCTGGACCAGGCTATCCGGGAGGCCGGCCAATCCCTGTCGGCCGCCTGGGGTATTTATGCCGGCGCCGACTTACCCGCTATTGTAGACCAGGTACCCACCGACCGGGCCAACATAAAGCATCCCATAGAAATACCCGGTTTGGAGAAAATAGCCGCCCTCAGCCCGGTGAGTGGCGCCCGCTGTACCCAGGACCTGAGCGAACCCATTTTGCTGCAGGCTGCCATCGACCGCGGAGCCGATATCCGCTTCGATACCGAATTGGTTTCTTTCACACAAGATGCAGATGGCATCACTGCGTATATCCGTGATCGTCATACCGATGAAACCACCATCGTTCACTGTCAGTATTTGATTGCAGCAGATGGTGGCAGCAGCCCTGTTCGCCGGCATCTGGGCGCTGAAACCACCGGCCGCGGCGCATTGGGTAATCTCCTCAATATTTATTTCGAAGCCCCGCTGGGAGATTATGTAAAAGGACGTGAATTCAGTATCGGCCTGATTAAGCGCCCAGGCATCGAAGGGATGTTTACTGCTATCAACAACAATGATAAATGGGTGCTTCATCTGCACTATGATCCGCAAACAGAGCGGCCGGAAGACTTTACCACCGCACGACTGGAAAGCATTCTGCATGACATCATCCAGCTGCCACAGGTACCCGTGCGCATCATCAGCATGCTGCCATGGCAACCTACGGTGAAAGTGGTGAACAACATGCAATATGGCCGCCTTTTCCTGGCCGGCGACGCTGCCCACCAAATGACACCCTACGGCGGGAAAGGCGCCGCCTCCGGCGTACAGGATGTACATAACCTGGCCTGGAAGCTAGCCCTCGTATTGAAACAACAGGCACATCCGGCTTTACTGGATACCTACTCGCCCGAAAGACAACCTATCGGATTGAAAAACGCGCTCACTTCCGGCGAAATGGCCGATGAAAAAGGCATACTCAAAGCCGATGCGCTCACCAGGTTCCGGGGCGCCGACAAAGAAAAAGCCTTATCCTGGCTATTCGCCATGCTGGGAGTGCCTGACTACCGCTATATTTCCAGCGCTATTGCCGGTGATAAAGCTATCACCGACACCAACATCGTAAAAGCAGGCGGACAACCCGGTACACGCGTACCACATCACTGGCTACACGAAAATGATACCCGCCTCTCCACACTCGACCTGGCAGTCACACATTTCACGTTGGTTACAGATGAAAATGGTTTCGCCTGGCATACTGCCATTTCCGCTATCGCAGATAACTTTCGTGTGCCCATTTCCGTTAAAGTAATTACAGATGCAGAATGGAAAACAGCCGCTAACTTGTCAACAGGAGATGCGTTGCTGATTCGGCCTGATGGATTTGTTGCCTGGCACTCAGCAGATGGTACGTATACCCTGGAGCAGGCGCTTACGAGGATATTGGGGGTAGCTATTCGGGAAGAGCAGAAAGCATAAAGCTGAAAGCAAAAAGCTATTGAAGCAATTGACCATGGCGGATATCAATACGCTTTACTCATTCGCTTCAATAGCTTTTTGCTTTCAGCTTTATGCCTTCTGCTTTCCCATATTTATTTGCTCCGGCTTATAATCCGGGCATCCGCCTGCATACGATGCCACTAACGCTCCTAATGCATTCGCAAAACGCAAACACTCTCTGGCCGGCCGTTCGTGGATATAGCTATGCAGGAATCCCGCTAAAAACGCATCCCCACTACCAATGGTATCTACCACTTTTACAGCAATGCCGGGTTCTACGTAACAGGTGTCGTTCATGAATAGCAACGCTCCTTCTGCCCCCATAGTCACCACCATCACGGGAATATTAAAACGGGCAGATAATGCCCGCACGGCCCACTCTTTATCTTCATAGGGATGATACCAGCTGCTGATCAACTCCAACTCTGCGATGTTTAGTTTCAGCAAATCACATTGCTGCAACAGCCATTCCACGTGATCACGTGTATAATGCGGTTCCCGCAGGTTGATATCGAGCACTTTTACAAGGCTCTCCTGCAGCGCCTGTTGCAAGGTATGACGGGTCACCACATCCCGGGAACAAAGACTGCCAAATACCAGGTAACGCGTACCCGCACCTTTCAGTAATCGCGCCAACGCGGGTTCCCACTGAATGAAATCCCACGCCGCCGGATATACGATATCGTAATGCACATCGGTGGGATTGGTCATGTCTGCATATACCTTACCCGTTTCCTGTTTTTCATCTACCTGAACAAAAGCTGTATTCAGCTGAAAACCCTGTAGCATGTCCAATAGTCCCTGTCCGCGTGCATCCTTTCCAATGCGGGATACCAGCGATACCTTTTCGCCCAGCTGCTGCACGTGATAGGCCACATTCATCACGGCGCCACCGGGTAATTCTTTATCCGGCAGGATATCCCATAACATTTCCCCAAAACATACAATTTCATTTGCCATAATTTTTCCGGCTTTGATTAGCAATGATGCCCTGCAGCACTTACCTTTACTGTTTGTACAAAGTACGATAAAGCCATTATATTTATATCACGAATATCCCGCATAAACCCAAAAAATGCACCAGGAACAACATTTAAAAAGCTCCGATTTTATTACTGACATGGTCATCGGCATGAGCGATGGCCTCACCGTACCTTTTGCGCTGGCAGCCGGGTTGAGCGGTGCTGTCAGCAGCAACAACATTATTCTGACCGCCGGTATCGCCGAAATAGTAGCTGGCTGCATCGCCATGGGACTGGGCGGCTACCTGGCCGGAAAAACAGAATTAGAACACTACGAAAGTGAATTAAAAAGAGAATATGCCGAGGTAGACACAGTGCCGGAAAAAGAAATGGAAGAAGTAAAAGAAGTGTTCGCGGAATATGGCTTAAGCAAGACTGCGCAGGACCTGATCGCTACCGAACTTTCGAAAGATAAAGACAAATGGGTCCACTTCATGATGAAGTTTGAACTGGGGTTGGAAGCGCCTAATCCCAACAGGGCCAAAAACAGCGCGCTCACCATCGGCGCCTCTTACTTTGTGGGTGGCCTGCTGCCGCTATCGGCCTATCTGTTCACGGACACGCCTCAACGTGGTCTGATTGGGTCCACTATTCTTACCATCATCTGCCTGTTTGTATTCGGGTATTTCAAAAGTAAAGTAACCGGTCAGCCACCGCTACAAGGCGCATTGAAGGTGACCATGATTGGTGTACTGGCCGCTGCTGCTGCTTTCGGCATCGCTAAATTAGTGGCCTGATTTTAAACATAAACGCCGTAGAAATGTTAGCAACATAAACGATCGTTTACCAACATATGAAAATAGCGCCCCGGTATAAAAAGTGGTTCAAAATACTGTTCATTCTCCTCGTGGCGAGGATCGTGTTCAGTATTTTGCTTTACTTCCTGGTGCAACATAAGTTTGTACGCATTATACAGTACATCGTTCAAAAAGAATCCGGCGGCAACTACCAGTTTGATGCGCAAAAAATTGACTTTTCGTTGTGGAACAGAAATATCGTTGTACATGGCGCACGACTGGTAGGTAAAGATACCGTGAACGTCAACGCTCACTATGATGTGACCATCCCACGGATTTACCTGTCCATACAATCCTGGCGTGCCCTTATCCTCGATAAGAAACTGCTGGTGGATAGTCTTTCTATCATTAGCCCTTCCCTGCTCATTCATGAACACACGCCACATGGCCCGCGCCCGGAAAGCACTTTCCAGCTTTCTTCCATCGTAGACCACCTGGAAAAGGCCTTGCAATATGTGAATGCCCGGATTATACACCTGCAGGATGGTTCACTGGTGTACAGCAAGGTGAATGGTCCTCCGCCGCTGCGCATGGATCATTTCAATTTCTCTATTGTAAACTTCTCTAAAGTCACCAGTGCGGATAATCACATTCTGGGCTCCGAAGATGTCGACTTTTCATTCGATAACCAGCACTGGATTTTACCCGATGGCCGGAATACCATTAGTTTCAAAAGACTCCACTTCTCTGGCAAAAAGCAGGTGTTCGAACTGGATTCCTGTATACTCACCAGCGCACCGAATGCCAGCAAAGGAGAAATGTTTTTGCAGGCAGATAAATTTTATTTCAATGCCCGCCACCTGCCGGCTATTTATATGCGGCAGGAACTGCTGATAGACACGCTGGTATGTATACGCCCGGTGCTACACCTGCCCGGCCATACCGCAACAGAGAAAGAAAAACGGCAGGCGCTGGACAGTCTTCCCAATACCCTCTTCAGAAAAATAAATTTCAAATACATTGCGGTGAAAGACGGCGCCCTGGCGCTCAAAGGCCAGGTATCTACCGGTACTACGCAGAAAACAAATCTGCGTATTTATAACCTCACCATTGCACACGATACCACGCCGGGTATCACCACCGACAGCATTTCACTTAACCTCAATAAAATAAAGTTCTATTCACTGGATAGTATGTTCCAGCTGAGTGTAGATGAATTTATATTGCAACGCAACGATGTTATCTTTAATAACGTGGAATATGGCCCTACCCCGCAAAACCACTCCGGCAAAGGGCTTATCTTTACGGCGCCATCACTGCAACTGAATAATGTGAGCCTGGAAGACTTGCTGCGAAAGCACCTGAAAGCGACCAGCGCCGAACTGTTCTCGCCCCGCATTTCCGTGCTCACCAAATCAAAGAAAAAGACGAAAGGAAAACCAGCGGTAGATAGTATTGCTATTAAAATGCCAGCCTTCTACCAAACCCTGCATGGACTCAGCGAGCTGATTATGGTGAACACCTTCCGTATCACTGATGGCAATGTGAATTTGATATCTACCGGAAAAAATCCGGTAACACTACAACTCAAAAGTGTAAACACAGATATTCTTTTACACAACTTCTTTTTGAGTGATTCTTTGGTAGATATAAAACACTCCATGCCCAACCTGCATATACGGGAAATGAGCGTGGCAGCTGCACCCGCAAATATCACCGTGAGCAATTATGTTTTTGACGGCACTCACCGGCAAAACAAAGCAGATAAGTTACAGGTATCACTCGCCAATGGCACCCGCATTACCGGCACCGGTTTATACTGGGAAGTATTTGACTGGGATGTATTTCAGCAGTCAAAGGATATTCAGGTAGATGTGATCCGCCTGGGTACTCTTCAGGTACAGTTACAAAATACGACACCTAGCAAACACGAAGCCCCAAAAGCATTGCCGGTGATCCGTATCGCGAAACTGGATGTGGGGCCCACGCAATTCAGCGCCAACGGCGCTTCGCAGCAAAGTAGTTTCAACGCAGATAAAATTTCTCTCCGCAACCTGCGCACACAGCAACAATTTTTCACCTGGAGTAGCGCATCGGCCCAACTGCGGCAACTACATCACCACAGCCCGCAAATGGATGTGGATGTTGACGCTGTTTCACTGAATCCCAACGGCACTACCACGCTCACTCAGGCAAAAGCCACGCTATATAACGGAGAAGGATATACTAAAATATCATTGCCGGCGCTACAACTGCAAACAAATATTCACAGCACAGACTTCAGTCACCTGAACATCCCTGCAATAGCGGCAGACCAGGTGGACATTGACATCCTCAACAACGGCAAAACGGCCAGGCAAACGAAGCAGGGCAAGCCCTTACGGGCTAATATCGGTCAACTGACTGTTAATGAGGCAAACGTGCAGTATACAAAGGTGAATGGACAAGACAGCAGTCGCCTACACACCCGGGTACAACTCGACGCCAACAAACTGGCACTCCATACCGGCAGTGAACAACTGTTGCAATACGACCATATTCGGGCCACCGCCACCCCGTTACAATTTCACCATCAAAGTATCGATCTTGCTATTCCGCAGTTATCATTGCAACTCCATCACGGAAAATTGAATAAGGGACCACTGCAATTACACTCCGGCGTAGCCGTGCAATGGGACGAGGCACAGCTTGGACTGCATCGCGGCGACAGCCTGGAACTATTAGTGAATAAGCTATCCGGGATATTCAAAGATCCGGCATTCCGGTTCCATCAGGGCCAGAAGCTACCGTGGGAGGCATTCCTGGCCCATACGCATATTAGTCAGGGTGGATTATTTTACAAGAATAAACAACTGCATGCCAGCATCGGTCAACTGCAACTGGATACCGCCACCCACACGCTGCAGTTGAATGATTTCAGTATGGCGCCCAATCTCAGTACCGAAGAAACCTTCCGGACAGCCCGCTGGCAACGGGATTATATCACCGTAAAGGGCGATTCTCTGCAAGTGGCTGGCATTGCCAGTCGCCAGCTTCCCGGCGATACTACGTTGTATATCCGGAGCATAACGGCCACCAATACACTACTTACAACGGCCAGGGATAAACGAATTCCTTTTGAACATGGTATTGAAAAATTTATGCCTACTAAACTCATCAATACCCTGCCCATAGGACTGCAGGTAGATTCCATTGTATTGCAGCACAGTGCCGTTACGGTGAATGAATCTTCCAAATCCACTAATAAATGGTCGGCTGTGCCTATCACAAATATCAATGCGCTGATCACCGACTTTGGCAATGTACATCCACACAGCGATAGCCTGCGGGTACAGGCCAGCGGCTACCTGCTGGGCAGTCCCATTCGTTACTTTTCGTATCACGAATCGTATGGGGATTCTTTGTCCGGATTCACGGCCCAAAGCTACCTTGCCCCCATGGACCTGAAACGGTTCAATGAAATAGCCATTCCTATGGCAGCCGTGAAAGTAAGGCGCGGCTATGCCGATACGATTTACTCCCACTGGTCAGGTAATAAATACGCTACCCTTGGTGATATGAACTTTTATTACCGGCAACTGAATATACAAGTCCTCAATAAAAAAGACAGCACACGGCAAGGTTTCATGGCTAACCTGAAAACCTGGCTGGCCAATCTCATCCTGAGAAATAACAACCAGCGGCCCACCAAAATGTTTTTTATACGCGACCGGGAGAAATTTATTTTCAACTACTGGGTAAAAGCCGAAGCCTCCGGTATGGTGACCGCCGTGGGCGTGAAGAAAGACCGCAAATACCTGAAACGATACCGGAAGGTGGCAAAAAAATACGCCCTGCCTAAACGATAGCCGAGACACTAACTGCCACCAAAGCGGCTACACGGCAGTATCCATCTCCGGAAAATATATCCGCTATCCCCCAACCAATGCTTGTGTAACCGAGGGTAAAATGCTATCTTTCTACCTTCATTCTTTTAAACTATTTATCCGACATTTGTTACCCAATTTTAATCGATTATGAAAGTTTGCATTGCTGAAAAACCAAGCGTGGCAAGGGATATTGCAGAAGTGATCGGCGCGAAACAACGCAAAGATGGCTACTATGAGGGCAATGGCTACCAGGTAACCTGGACTTTCGGACACTTCTGTACCCTGAAAGAGCCACATGATTACTACGAGGGATGGAAGTTCTGGCGACTTGAAGATCTGCCCATGATACCGCAGAGCTTCGGTATTAAGCTGATTGAAAACACCGGCGTACAGAAGCAATTTAAGATTATTGAAACCCTGGTACAGCAATGTGAAGAAGTGATTAACTGCGGGGATGCCGGCCAGGAAGGAGAACTGATACAACGCTGGGTACTGCTGAAAGCAAAATGTACCGCACCTATCAAACGATTATGGATATCTTCCCTGACGACAGAAGCCATCCGGGATGGCTTCCAGCACCTGAAAGCATCCGAACAATATAATAACCTGTATGCTGCCGGCAGCGCCCGCGCCATCGGCGACTGGCTCCTGGGCATGAATGCCACCCGCCTGTTCACTAAAAAATTTGCACAAGGCAAAGTGGTTTTGTCGATTGGTCGCGTTCAAACGCCCACCCTGGCCATGCTGGTGCAACGGCAAAAAGAAATCAACGCCTTTGTATCAGAAGATTACTGGGAGCTGAAAACCGTGTACCGCGATACAGAATTCACCGCCAGCATCGACCGGCTCAAAAGCATTGACAAGGCCGCAAAAGGACTGGCCTACCTGAAAGAGCATCCATTTGAGATCACCTCCTTCGAAAAAAAGGATGGTAAAGAGGGCAATCCACGACTGTTCGACCTCACCGCCTTACAGGTGGAAGCGAACAAAAAATTTGGGTTCTCTGCCGATGATACACTCAAATACATTCAGAATCTGTACGAGAAAAAACTAACGACCTATCCCAGGGTAGATACCACCTACCTCTCGGAAGACCTGCATCCGAAAGTTGCCGGCATCTTAACGGATATGACGCCCTATGCCGCACTGATTGCACCCATACTGGCCAACCCTATCCCTAAGCTGAAAACGGTGTTCGATGATAAAAAGGTAACAGATCACCATGCCATCATCCCTACCGGTATGCATCCCGGTGGCCTGCCACTGGAAGAAAAACGGATCTACGACCTGGTAGCCCGCCGCTTTATTGCCGCCTTCTACCCGGAATGTAAAATCTCTAATACCACCGTGTTGGGCAAAGTAGGGCAAGTACCCTTTAAAGTAACCGGTAAACAAATACTCGAACCCGGATGGAAAGAAGTGTATGCGAATGATGTAAAAGAGAAAAAAGAAGGGGAAGAAGAAGAAGAAAAAATTCTGCCACACTTCGAACCCGGCGAAAGCGGACCACATACGCCGCGCATCCACCAGGGGAAAACAACTCCGCCCAAAGCCTTCACAGAAGCGAGTTTGCTGAGAGCTATGGAAACAGCCGGTAAACAGGTAGATAATGAAGAAATGCGGGAAATGCTGAAAGACAATGGTATTGGTCGCCCTTCTACCCGCGCCAACATCATCGAAACACTGTTTCGCAGAAAATATATCGAAAAGAAAAAGAAGAATATCTATGCCACCCAAACTGGTATAGACCTCATTGATACCATACAAACAGAACTCCTCAAAAGTCCTGAGTTAACCGGGCAATGGGAACGCAAACTGCGCCTGATTGAAAAAGGAGAATACGCCATGGATACCTTCAAAGATGAGCTTATCCAAATGGTAGTAGACCTGACCAAAGAAGTAAAAACTTCCAGCTATAAATTTATCACCGTAGCACCCGATCCGCCACCAGCACCGCCGGAAAAGGAAAAGAAAGCCAAAGAACCGAAGCCCAAAAAAGCCGTAGTCATCGCAGAAATGCAATGCCCAAAATGCAAAACGCATTTGCTCAAAAAAGGCAATACCGCCTATGGCTGCGCTAACTTTAAAGAATGTGGTTTCAAACTTCCCTTTGAACTGCTGGGCAAAAAATTAAATGAAAAACAAATAGCCGACCTGGTAACCAAAGGCAAAACCGGCAAAATAAAAGGGCTTAAAGTACCCGGCAGCAGTGAAGAAAAAGAAGGGAAGCTGGTGTTGGGGCCTGATTTTAATGTGGGCATTGAATAAATTATTTGGTCCCGCCGCGAGGCGGGACCAAATAATTGTTACGCTTCAATAGCGGTACTCACCGTCACTTCTTTCCACGTTTCCAATTGCTCTTTCAGGAAGTCTATTTTCTGATAAGCCATACCATAAGCATCTTCACCCAGGAATAAATGCAATGGTACATTTTCTTGCCCGGCTACGTCAATCAAGGCTGCAATCGCTTTTTCAGGATCACCGGCCTGATTGCCATTAATCTCGTGCTGGTGTGCATTCTGTACTTCCCGTATTGACTGATAAGCATCAATTGGATGTGCAGGTACCGCCAGAGAGCCGGCAGACAGGAATTCTGTTCTGAAATAACCAGGAGATACAATGGTTACTTTAATACCGAATGGTTTTACTTCCTCAGATAAGGCCTCTGACAGTCCATCTACTGCGAACTTGGTAGCGCAATAGATCCCGAAACCAGGGAACATACCGGTGAAGCCGGCAATAGAGGAAATATTGAAGACGTGTCCGGATTGTTGTTTCCGCATCTGTGGTAATACTGCACGGGTAACATTGAGCAGGCCAAATACATTCACATCGAAGTTGGCGCGTACTTCCGCATCAGAAGTTTCTTCCACGCCACCTACCTGGCCGTAGCCGGCATTGTTCACCAGTACATCGATGCCGCCGAACTGGCTGATAGTAGCAGCAACCGCTGTTTGTACACTGCTTTCACTTTTAAGGTCAACTGACAGTGGCAGGAAATTAGCATGATTGGCCACTTTGCGCAGGTCGTCGATGCTGCGGGAAGTAGCTGCTACTTTATGTCCCTGTTGTAATAACTGTAAAACGAGCGAACGTCCTAATCCTTTCGAAGCGCCGGTTACAAACCATATTTTGTTACTTTCCATGATTTTTTGTGTTTTAATTTGTTAACACAAAAGTAGATCAGGATATGGTCCCGGTTCTTACGCTAATCAAACCAATGATTGCAAAATTCAAACAATCCGGAAAGCGCCGGGGGTGATGCTGGTTTGTTTTTTGAAAAAGTTATTAAAATGCGCGGGTTCTTCGAAGCCCAGGGCATAACTGATTTCGGATACGTTCCAGTTGGTATGTTTCAGTAAGGCTTTGGCTTCGCTGGTAAGCCGCTCTGCAATATGCGTAGTGGTGGTTTTACCGGTGGTATCACGGATGGCACGGTTCAGGTGGTTCACATGTACAGCAAGGTGCCGGGCAAAGTCGCTGGCTGATCTGAGCGCAAAACGTTGTGAGGGCGATTCGATGGGAAACTGTCTTTCCAGCAAATCCGTAAACACGGCGGTAATGCGTGATTTTGCATCAGCGTGTTGATAAAGCGTTTCTGAGGGCTGCATTTTGAGTGCATAGTGAATGATTTCCATCAGAAAATTCCTGAGCAAATCATATTTATATACATAATCGGAATTGATTTCCGTCAGCATCTTTTCATACAACTGTGATATTTCTTTATCCTGTACTTTAGTTAGTGGGTAAGAAGGAATACCACCGGGAACCATCATCGGCAGTTCATGAATATGCCCTCTGCCTGCACTCGAAAAAAAAGATTCCCGGAAGATGCAAAAGTAGCCCAGACTGTCCCCCGACAGGGACTCCCAGGCATAAGGTACCTGCGGGTTGAAGAAAATCAGCGCAGTACCTTCTATTTCCACCGTTTTATCCGCATAATGAAAAAGGTAATGTCCTCTTATCAGACTCACTTTATAAAAATCACGACGACTATAATTCACTTTCATTTCTCCATCTACCACACAGTCTCCCATGCGAAACACATTAAAGTGTCCGAGCTCCTGGTCCAGTTTTTCCGGAACCGCATTGAATTTCTTCTCGTAAAACGCCTGTAATGTTTCTGTCTTTAACATTTACCGAAGTTACAAAATTCAATGCGGTTTTAATCCTGTTCCTCAACACAACACAATAGCTTTTTGCTTTCGGCTTTTTGCTTTCGGCTCATCAGCACGCCAGCACCAGCTCTTCCGGGTCACGGAATTTACGTTCACTGCTTTTAATGGGTACGTCGTTAATGGCAGCCAGGCGGCGTTGCATGAGTCCATCGGCATTAAACTCCCATAATTCGTTGCCGTAGGAGCGGAACCAGTTACCGGCCTGATCGTGCCATTCATATTCAAAACATACGGCGATGTGGTTATCATTGAAGCTCCAGAGTTCTTTTTTCAGGCGGTAGTCCAGTTCTTTTTCCCATTTTTTGGTGAGAAAGGCCACTACTTCTTCCCGGCCGTTAATGAACTGATCGCGGTTGCGCCAGGTGGTGTCTGTTGTGTATACCAGCGATACTTTCTGCGGGTCTTTGCTGTTCCAGGCATCTTCTGCCAGTTGTACTTTTTGCAGGGCGGTTTCACGTGTAAACGGAGGGAGGGGAAATTTCTGTTCCATGATTATTGAATTTAGATAATTAAATTTAGATAGATCGATCTGTCTATTTAAGATGATAAAAAAAAGATGCACGAGCATCTTATATTAAAGCCACTGCCATGGCTTTCGCTTCCTGTACCGGCCACTGATGCCTATACAACTGGCTTTCTACAATGGCAGATTCAAACAACAGGTATACATGATCCTTCACGGCCTGCTTCTCTTTGTTGAGGATATCGCTGAGAAAAGCACGCAGGTCCTTCTTATGGTCCTGGATAACCGTCAGCACCGCCGTATCCTTCTCCGTAGTTTCCGATAATACATTCAGGAAGGCACAGCCCCGGAAATGCTCCTTTTCGTTGTTGCTGGCCAGGAAATCGAAGGCTGCCTGGATTTTCTCCTTCGCCTTGCTCCCCTTGTCGGTAAATGCCTTTAAACCCGCCATCCAGTCGATGTGACGCTGGTGTAAAAACGCCAGCAACAACGACTCCTTCGATTCATAGTGCATATATAAGCTGGCCCTTGCCACCCCCGCTTCTGCCAGCACCTGGTTAATGCCGGTGGCATGGTAACCCTGCTGGTAAAACAGCTGCGTAGCCGTATCCAATAAACGCTGCTTCGGATCGCTTATCTTCTTCTTCATAAAACAAAGATATACAAAAATAGACAGATCGATCTATCTTTTTTTTATTTTTTTCAGATGAGGTAGGCAGGATCTTTCCGGATAATTTCCACACCCTTCTTTCCTGCGATGATAGCGGCATGTGCCATATTATAAAAAAGAGAGGTTTCGAGGATACCGGGAATTTCCTTTAAACGGTGATTCAAACTATCCAGAGGCGGGAAGGAACGGAACCAGATATCGATGAGTAAGTTGCCATTTTCTGTAATAACGGCGCCATCTTTCTTACTACCCATCCGGATCACGGGATTAGCCAGCGAAAATATTTTTGTCAGTTGCTGCAATACAAATGGACCCGCATCGGGGATCACTTCTATCACCACCGGAAAAGTCGTGTATAGCTGTCCTACGTACTTAGATCCATCTCCTAACAGGATAAACTTATCTGCCATGGCTGCCAGCAACTTTTCCCGGGTATGGATACCACCGCCGCTTTTCAGGGCATTCAGCTGGTGATCAAACTGATCACAGCCATCAAAATAGATATCCAGCCGCGAAACTGCACTGATATCTTTTATTTGAAAATCGTGTTCCAGCAAGAGCTGCCGGGTACTAAAAGAAGAGGTCACCAGCGTAATACTTTTCGCTAAGGTGACCTCTTCTTTTAAAAAATTTACCAGGTGCGCAATCGTACTACCCGCACCTATGCCTATTAACTGACCGGGTTTTATAAAGTCTAATGCCGCCTTTGCAGCCACTTGTTTCAGATCTTCCATATCAGGATATTATATGGCAAAGATCAGGATAAACTTTATTAAACCGTTATCCTATAACGCATTCCTTTTTTAGTATTAAAGCGCAACACGCCATTTTTATACTGATGTGGCACCGCTGCTCCGGCAGCATCCTTTACGGTAGCCGTTTCCGGCAGCACCAGCTTGCAGGGCGCTCCACTGCCAGATAAAATACTTACTTCCTGTACGGCTTTATTCTTCCAGCTAAAATCTACGGCGAAGTCATTCATCGCACGGAGGCCTTTGATATGGCCGGCAGCAAACTGTTCACCCTCCGGCAGCGCAGGCAATAACCGGATGATATTTTCCTTACCATGGCTTTGTAACAACATTTCGGCGATACCGGCAGTAGCACCGAGGTTGCCATCTATCTGAAACGGCGGATGCGCACAGAAAAGGTTGGCGTAAGTACCGGCGCCGGAACTCATCTTGATCTCACTACCAGCAGCAGCAGGCACCCATAATTCTTTCAGCATTTTATACGCATGGTTGCCATCTCCCAAACGGGCCCAGAAAGCCACTTTCCAGGCGCGTGACCAACCTGTACCACCATCGCCGCGTCTATTCAGCGTTGTTTGTGCGGCAGCAGCCATTTCCGGTGTATCCCAGGGCGTAATTTCATCATAAGGATACAGGCCATATAACGGAGATACATGGCGGTGATGCGGATCTGCTTCTTTATAATCTACCAGCCATTCCTGCACGCCGCCAGTAGAAGGACTGATTTGATTAGGCGCCAGTTTCGATATCACTACTTTCAGGCTATCTGCCCAGCCCTTATCCGTTTGCAGGATACGCGCTGCTTCCAGGTTAGCCCCCAGCAAGTCGCGGCAAATTTGCATATCCATGGTAGGCCCCATACAGGTTGATCCCGTCTTTCCGTTAGGCAATACGTAAGAGTTTTCCGGCGAGTTAGACGGCGCAGTCACCAGCCATTGATGCGAAGGTTCTGTAATCAGGATTTCCCTGAAGAATGTGGCAGCCCCTTTTAATACCGGGTATACTTCTTTCAAAAACTGTTTATCATTGGTATATTGATAATGTTTCCAGAGATGGGAAGCTACCCAGGCGCCGCCTGTTAATGCCGATCCCCAGTCGGCTCCTTCGCCCGGTGAAGTGAAGCCCCATGGATTATAGATCACGTGGGCCATCCAGCCATCCGCGTTGTAATACGTACGCGCAGTGTGCTTACCAAACTTCGCCATTTGTTTAGCCAGTGCAAACATAGGCTGATGACAGTCGGATAAATTCGTTACTTCTGCCGGCCAGTAGTTCATTTCTACGTTGATATCGAGATGATAATCCCCGTTCCATGGCGTCTGGTATTCTTCTGCCCAGAGTCCCTGCAGATTGGCTGGCATGCCGCCTTTGCGGGAAGAGCTGATCAGCAGGTAGCGGCCAAAATTGAAGTACAGCGACACCAATGAGGCATCTTTTTCACCTGTTTGTAAACGTTGTAAGCGATCAATCGTAGCGAGATTTTTTACCGCATCATTGCTATTGTCTGTAAACGACAACTGGCAACGGTTGAACAACGATGTATAGTCTTTCACATGTGCCTCCACCATTGCAGGCCACGCTACGGTAGCTGCTTTCGTGATATCGACCACTGTTTTTGGCAATGGGTCTGCGCCTCTCTTTTCTACATTCGGCCAGTTCAAATCGGTATGCGCGCCTATCAGCAACAGGCACTCATCTGCACCGCTCACGGTAACCTGGTTGTTATGCGTGGTTTTGGTACCTCCTTTTGGTAATACTTTCAGTATAGCGGCGTACTTCACGCCTTCGTCGTCATTACCACCATTTAAAGTACCACGCATGATCACATCGCCATTGGTGGTGCTCATATTCACCCGTTCCTGGCGATACAGGCCCGTGGTAAACGACAAACTACCCCGCTTGCTGGCGACCAAACGAATAACCGTTACCTGCTGTGGCGCAGATACCAATACTTCTTCTTTATAGGTAACGCCATTCTTCTCCCAGCTAACAGTGCTGATAGCACTATCCAATTTCAGCTGACGCTGATAATTACGTGTAGCCGACACCGTATCTTTCCATTGAATAAACAGATCTCCCAGCGTCTGGTAGCAGCCGAATTTTACATTAGCGCCATTACCACTGCCGGAGCCGGGGCCCTGGCAAATAAAGTATTGCTGCAACATTTGCTGTGCCTCAATATTCTTACCTTGTAACAGCAACTGCTGGATTTTAGGGAGATAGGGTGCCGCTGCTTTGCTGTCGGCATCCTGAACACCACCACTCCACATAGAGATCTCATTTAACACAATCCGCTCCCGGTTGGTATTTCCAAATACCATGGCGCCTAAGCGGCCATTACCCAGTGGAGCAGATGCCGTAAAATGGGTGGCCGGTTCGCTGAAACGAACCGTAACATCTGATTGCGCCGACAACGTCAGGGCGCCTAATAAACATACAGTTTGTAATGTGGAATATAGCTTGCAGTTCATGAGCATCAAGATATATAAAATCCCGCTGCAGTGAAAGCTCAAAGCGGCAATTGCGAATTAGCCATTAACAAATGTGAATTTTGTATTTGACCGGGAGAGGTAGCTACCCGAGTCGTTTTATACCTTCCAGGCATGCACGCGCATTATGGTAAGGACATTTCCATAAGCCTGCTTTATCTTCCTCCATCACACTATCATCTTTATATACCCCCCAATACCATTCTCCATTGGTTTTATCAATCATATGGCGGTCAATAAAGTGCCAGGTATTCACCGCATGTTCCAGGTAGCGGCCTGCTGGCTGCAACTGCCAGGCGTTGATAAACCCTACCAATGCTTCTGCCTGCGGCCACCAATGCTTTTCAGCGACCATATGGCGCTGCGCTGTTTCATATTCATACCATAATCCACCATCCTTGTCCAGTCCGCCGCTAATAGTAGCATTAACAATCACCAACGCCAGCTGCCGGTATTGCCCTACCAGCCGGCTGTCACCAATAATTTCCGCCGCCTCCAATAATAACCAGCTGGCTTCAATATCATGACCGTAAGAAACATTATTACCTTTTATGGCCCATTGCTCATCAAAAAACAAGTGCAGATGACCGCTTTTTTTGTCGATGATTTTATCGTAGAACAACAGCAACAAATCCTGTATGGCTGACTTCAGCTGCAGGTCCGGCCAAATCGTATATAAGTTGGCATAGGCCTCCACCACGTGCAGGTGGGTATTCATCGTCTTCTTTTCGTTGGCGTCTTTATCACTTAAGCGCAGGTCGCTGAGGTCGTGCCACTCGCGGGTAAACGCTTCAAAGTAGCCACCATGCACAGGATCGAGGCTATGCGTTGCAATACTTTGATAGAGTGCTTTGGCTGTTGTCAGCACGGCCGGGGATGCGGTGATTTTATAATATTCACTGTAGGCGTACAATGCAAACGCAATGGCATATACCTGTTTTTTTGTTTCCGCCGGTTCTCCGTTTTCATGTACGGTCCAATATACGCCGCCGTAGGTATCGTCTATAAAATGGGTGGAAAAATAATGATACGCGCGATCGGCCATGGCCAGGTACAAGGGATTGGCGCTGGCGTTGTATGCTGCTGAAAACGTCCATAAAATACGGGCATTCAATACCGCCCCCTTCAAAGCACCTGGCACGGGGATATTGTCGTTTTTCAGCTGACCGTAAAATCCACCGTGTATTTCGTCCGGCGTATATTTCATCCAGTACGACAAAATATTGATCAACTCCTGTTGTAATGCCGCTTTCAGTGTGAGTGGTGTCATGGTCTTCTTTGTTCCAGTTCAGCAGAGATCGTCGTTACCCGCTCCTCAGACAGCGGATACATAGCGATAAATACAATAGATAAAACAGATCCGATGGCGGGCAAAAAACTTAGCATCAGCAGGATACCCTGCTGTGCTCCATCTGCCTGTACTTCATTCGCCTTAAATCCAAACGCACCAAGCAGCCAGCCAGTAAGCGCGCCGCCTATTGTCCAGCCAAACTTCTGCGACATAGACGAGGAAGAAAAAATCAGTCCTGTAGCACGGCGGCCATTCTTCCATTCGGAGTAGTCGGCAATGTCGGCATACATGGACCATAGCAATGGAAAAATAATGCCGGCGCATACGCTGATGATGAATTGAAATACAAAGATCAACACCAGCTGCTCCCTGCCTAACCAGTAAAACAGGATACTGAATATAGAAGCTATCACCATGGCGCCGAGATAGGTATTCTTCTTCCCTAATTTATTGCCAGCTGCCGATGCCAGGATCACGCCGAGAATATTAGCCCCCTGCCCTACCATCAGGTAAAGCGTGGAGTAAGTGACATTCATGCTGCCTAACTTAAACGCATCTACGTTTTGTATGTAGTATTTAAAGTAATATAGTGTGGCGCCGTCGCGGATAGAATTAAAGATCAATGCCGCAATGCCTGCGCCGAGCAGAATCCACCAGGGCCTATTGCGGTAAAGGTCACGGAGATCATCCTTCAGAGACGCAGGGGTTTCCCCAATCGACTGTACTCTTTCTTTTACCCAGGCAAAACATAGCAGGAACAACATCACACAAATCAATGCAATCACCGCTACGCCCAGCTGCCAGCCCCGTTGCAGGTTGGGAACGCCGGTAGTGCTTTTGCTAAAGAAATTCACCAGTGGCTCAATGAGCGCCAGGGCAATAAAACTACCACCAAAAGCAAACGCCATGCGAAAGGAAGCCAGCGTATTCCGTTCCTTTCCATCAGCAGATATAACGCCCAGCAAAGAAGCATACGGTACATTCACCAAAGAGTAAATCATCATCATGGCAGAATAGGTAATATACGCGTAGATAAGTTTACCGGCAGGTGTATAATCCGGCGTAGTGAAGGTGAGCACCCCAATAACACCGAAAGGAATAGCCATATACAAAATATAGGGACGGAACTTGCCCCAGCGGGAGTGGGTTCTATCGGACAACGTGCCCACTACCGGATCAAAAAAGGTATCCCAGATCCGGGTAATCAAAAACATGGTACCTACCGCTGCTGCAGTGAGTCCCATTACATCGGTATAAAAAAATAACAAATACATGCCGAACAGCTTCCAGAACATAGAAGAAGCCATATCTCCAAAGCCATACCCTACTTTTTCTTTTAAGGTAATTTTATTACTCATAGGTGGAATTATACTATAAAGTTCATAACGTTGCCAATGGCAAATCTATCTCTATAATAGGCATTTTTTGTAATACTTATTTATCTATTCCGGGTGCTTTGTTATCCATTGGGCAAATCAGGCTTCCGCTACGGTAATTTCATAGCGACTGGCATTATGCAATAAGTGTACGGGACGCTGTGTACGGGTTCCCCACGCGTCAGTAAAACAGGCGCCAAAATAGAAGATCAGTGAAGAGTAAAACATGAAAAGCAATAATAACACCGTAGATGCTGATGCACCATAAATGCTGTTAATACTGCTATAGGTAAGCATTACCTTTAAGATGGCCTTCCCTATATTAAACAGAATGCTGGTCACTAATGCACCGGTGAGCCCTACTTTCCAACGTGGACGGCCATCTGGCAGGAAATTAAAAACCAGGAAAAACCAAATCGTTACAATAATTACGGAGATCACATAATTAAGCGCACTATCATAATAGATGCCAACGGCTGGCACATATTGATTAATGTACTTACCCAGGAAAGTACGGGCGGCATCTGCCACCAGGTCGATGATAAATAAGATGCCCGCAAAAATAATCACCAGCACCCCATTCAACCGGGATAACATAATTTGCCCGAAGCTTGCTTTATGCATAGCCCGTATTTTCCACAACTCATTCAGGGAGCCTTTTATAATTTTGAATAGTGTAGTGGCTACAAACAATAAAAACATGAACCCTGCAATAGCAATGATCCAGTTTTGTGCAATACTCCGGAATGCCCGGAGCGTTTGCAAAATGGCCTCGGTAGTTTCAGTACCAAACATTCCCTCCAGCTGTACCATTAAGCGTTTGCCAGCATGCTGTATCCTGAAAATAATGCGCAGTAACTGAATGAGGATAATAAGAATGGCTGGCAGGGCGAAGGTGGTAAAAAAGGCCGTGGCCCCTGCCATACGCAACGGATCATTTGCCTGTAATACTTTATATGCGTCTTTAAACGAAAGCAGAAATAACTGCCAACGGGGTAATATTTTTGCTGTTGTAACGGTTTCCATGCCTGCCCTATTCGGGCCCAATTTACTGATTAATTTTCGTTGGCAAGGCGATCTGCCGCTAAATAACTAACTTTATGCCGCATGGATGCCCATATCTACATACCAAAGAATGAACTACGTGAGGCCATCGATTATATCTGGTATCATGAGGCTGCAAGGGTAAAACTACAGGCCTATAATATTCCTTTCCTTCACCAGGAACTGATTATTAATTTAGGCGGACATTTTTCTCTTACCCGGCGGCAGCTACGATTCGGGTATCCACGCGCCGGCGGCATCACCGGTGTACATTCACAACCTACCATCACCAAGGCACAGGGGCACTATGCCGCGTTGGGAATAATGCTGAAACCTTTTGGATGGTATCGCCTGTTTGGTATTTCAGCAGCCACGCTGAGCAAACAGCCATTAACCCTCACCGCCATCTGGGGTGATGCGGCGTTGCCTTTACTCACTGAGCTGGAAAACATGACTACGCGACAGGAGAAAATCAAAGCATTAGAAGCATTTCTATTACGCATGGCACGCCCGCAAAGCATACCGGAAGAAATACATACGTTGCAGTTAGCCCCGGTTTTACACAAAGGACATATTAAATCACATATTTCCGATACCCTCATTTCTTCCAAAAAATTTATTGACACCAGCAATATGGTGTTGGGCTTACCGCCTAAAAAATATACGCACCTGTTGTTAGTCAATGCTGCTATTAAACAAATTGCCGCGAATCCGGAATTGTCCCTCACCACCGTTGCTTACGATAATGGGTTTTATGACCAGGCACATTTTATACGGATCTTCAAATCCTTTGCGGGGATTACACCTTCCGCATATCGATTCGCTGTGCGGGAAAATCGCGTGCCTGCTACGTTTCCGAATACTATCTTCCTGCAATAAAAAAGCCTTACTACAAAATAGTAAGGCTGCTAAATCACTTGGGGGACGTTAGTAACAGTATGGTAGAAATGTAGTTTTAATATCCGCCGAAAGGAGGTGTTCTGAAAGGCACCCACTCCGCAATCTTGTCGATGCTGACTTCGATGGAGGCTACCCGCAGCTCCAGTACATCAAAGCGGTGATCCATTTTTTCTTCTAGCACATCGATTCGTTCATCAACGGCATCGAAACGTTTGTCGATGGCATCGAAGCGGAGGTCCATGGCATCCATTCTAAGATCCATGGCATCAAACCGACGGTCCATCGCATCAAACCGACGGTCCATCGCATCGAACCTGCGATCTACAGCTTCGAAGCGCTCGTCGATGGCGTTGAAACGTTCGTCTATCGCATCAAATCCTGTCACAATCGCATGCTCTAATCTTCCGAAAAGTTTTAAGACGTCTTGTGTATCCATTTTTTTTGGCAATTTTGATTCCTCAAATTTACTGCTAAATGAATGTGCAAAAACATATCTTATCAGATATTTTTTATTGCACTATTATCTCGCCAAACTACCTATCAGACTGATTCTTATCCGATCAAAACAAGCGGAAATTTTGTACAATTTTTCTTCTTTTCTATTCTTCACCTTTGCATAAAAAACAAATGCGAAAACTGAAAATATATACTGCGATGAGTCTTGATGGATACATTGCCACGAAAGAGGGAAACATTGATTGGCTGACCAGCTTTCCTAATCCCGAAGGAACGGACTATGGCTATGCTGCTTTCATGACAGGTATCGACACCACCCTTATGGGAAATAACACATACAAGGATGTATTAACACTCAGCGAAACGTATCCCTATCCGGATAAAACCAATTACGTTTTTACACGCGGTAACAATGAAGTGGATACGGAATACGTACAATTCATCAACAGCGATATCGAAGGATTTGTAAGTAAGTTGAAAGCTGCCCCTGGTAAAGATATTTGGCTTGCTGGTGGAGGACAGCTAAATGGAGCATTGTTACAGGCAGATGTAGTAGATGAAATGATTGTACATGTGATACCAGTAGTATTGGGAGATGGACTACCGTTGTTTGGAGGTATTGCTATGCAGAAAGTTTTCCGGTTGGTAGATACGAAGACTTATAGCAGCGGCGTATTGGAACTACATTATGTAAGCTTTTAGCTTTTAGCTTTTAGCTTTTAGCTTTTAGCTTTTAGCTTTTAGCTTTTAGCAAAATGCAGCGGAGAACATACTAAATGTTTACCTCCGCTGCATTTTGCTAAAAGCTAAAAGCTAATGGCTAAAAGCTACCTCACATACTGCGCCACGCCCTGACCAAATGACCAGCCAGCCAAATCGTTTTCTACCAGAACAATCACCACATCATTGATACTAACGGGCGTGGTGGCTGCTATCCGGGTAGCAATACTCTTATACAGTCCCTGCTTTTGTTCTACTGTCCTGCCGCCTCTGGCAGTAATGCGTATGTAAAGCAGGTTATCTGTATGTGGTACGTCCAGGAAGCTGGAAGGATAAAGTATATCACCGGGTTGCATAGAATGAATGACCTGGAAATAATCATCCGCCGGCACATTGAAGTGCTCTTCCAAACTATGATGTACGGCAAGGGAAATATCTTTTTTATGGGCGGCGGTGAGATGAGCACCGAGATAGATTTGTACAAAAGGCATAACTTATTTTTTTATGATGATAGGTGGCTGATCGTGTTTCAAGAGATATACGGCTACAAAAGTGGCCGGTTTATCTGTTTGTGCATTTTTAAAAACAGCAATTTCTTTTCCTGCCATTTCGCGGAAAGCATCGCCGGGATGCAGGGTTACAGCAGGTTCTCCTGTAGGCTGATAAATTACTTCGCCGGATACAATATAGCCGTATACTTCTCCGGGATGATAATGTACCGGGGCGCCTTCTCCGGGGCCCAACGTAATTTGATCCATTCTTACCTGTTCTATGGTTGTGGCAGGCAATGGTTGCTGCAATAATGTTTTGCGTGCCAGCGGCGTTTGTGCGCCGGCGCTTCCCGCTAATAATACCGACATAATCACCAGTAATTTTTTCATTGGAAGAAGATTTCCTCACAAACTTACTATCTTTCCATACATTTATAATATTGAAACATTTAATACAACACTTTAATAAAACTAAATCATGAATATCGACCTGCTGGAGCTTGATTTGCTACGCACATTTGTACTGGCAGTAGATCTGGACAGCTTCGCCAGAGCGGCAGATCAGGTAGCCCGTTCGCAATCGGCCGTAAGCCTGCAAATGCAGCGACTCGAAGAAATAACAGGGCAGCAGCTGTTTCTTAAACAGGGCCGTGGCTGGCGCCTCACCGCCAGCGGAGAAATGCTGTTGGGTTATGCCCGGCAAATGCTCGACATTAACCAGCAGGCTATTACCGCACTCACAGCCACTCAGATAGCAGGCAAAGTAAAACTGGGCCTTCCGGCAGATTTTGCAGAAAGTGGACTTCCCATAGCGCTGGCCCGCTTCGCCGCCATACATCCGCAAATGGAGATTGAAGTCACCCTGGACCGGCAATTCATACTCACTCAACAACTGCAAAGCGGTAAACTCGATATCGTTGTCTCTTTCGGAGAAACCACTCCTAAAAACGCACTCCCCATTGGAACGCTGCCTGTAAGATGGATAGGTGGAAAAGACAGCACCGCCGCACTACTGCAGCCCTTGCCCCTGCTCCTGTTTGAAGCGCCCTGCCTGTTCCGTAACAACGGCCTCACAGCACTCGAAAAAGTAAAACGCAAATGGCGGCCGGCATTGACCAGCGGTAGTGTGGCTGGCATGTGGGCCGCCGCCCAGGCAGGCCTTGGCGTTACCATCCGCACAGAAATAGGCATGCCCCCTACCTGCCAGGTACTCCCTACTTCCAGTGGTCTTCCTTCGTTACCAGAGGTGGCTGTATTTATGCTCACCCGCCAAAAAACACCTTCCCCGGCCATTAAACGGCTGATCGACATTCTGCATGAAACCATCACCACACAGCTGAACGACATCCGTAAAAAGCCTAAAAAGGGCGTTAAATAAAAGCCCCCCGCGGAAGCGGGGGGCATCTGTCTTTATTCATCATCCCTTTACAAGGAAACTTCTTGCACCGGCGAATAAATCATATCCTCGATGCCAGCTATTTTGATGCCCACACGGGCAAAAACTGTTTTCTGCGCAGGTACCAATGCGGGTACATCTACCTGTAAACTAATGTTGGCAGGATCTGTAATACTTCCTCCACTCAGGTCTTTCGTGGCGATACTATTACGTCCATCCACAAACTGTGTTTTACACACATACAACGATACCCGCTCTATATCCCGCGCATTCAAGTCTTTTATAATCTTCTCTGCCGCGAAAGTAGCGGTCACCGTTTTACCAGCTACCACCCACTTCGGGGAACGGATCATATAGTAAGGCAACACCTCAATATCACGCGTGAGATTACCCGAAATGGTCAATGGAATAGTATCTGTATTCGTGGTTTTATCCGGAATAGAACGAAAAGGCCCCTGTGCCGCAGGAATGACCAGCTTATACGTCGCATTAAACAACAGCGCGGAAAATTTACCATCCTGGCTGATGCTCACGTTAATGGGTATACTTTTTCCCCATCCCGGCTCCCACAACTCAAAATACACATCGTTGTAACTTACATTGATGGACTCGCCCTGATATACCAACCGTCCGCTGAACGTGTTGGAAGGCGCTTTATAATTATCTTTTTTACAGGAGGCAGCCAATATACCTGCCACCATCATGATCATATATTGCAACTTAGTTCTCATCATACATCGCTTTACTGGTTAGGATTTTTCACTATTTTCGGATTGTTGTTCCGGATATCATCTCCGATAAACCCATAGTAATTGCCCATCCGGAACAGATGCGCGGAAGTAACGGCTCCCGGCAATACCTGCTTGAAGATATACTTCCCGTTATTGGCACCACCCGGATCATATACCTTGTAAGGCCATAATGCAAACACCCGCGTGCTGGACTCATCGCTTTTTCCGGGTTGCGTTGTCAGCGGCGTTTTCACGCCATTCCATACCTTATGCGCTAAACGCCAGCGTTTCATATCCCAGAACTCATGGCCTTCAAATGCCAGTTCTACTTTTCTTTCATGCACGATACGATCAAAAGTGATATCAGCAGCCGTTAACGGCGTTTTGAAGCCCGCTCTTTCGCGCACCTGGTTCATGTATCCCGCCGCTACATCGCGCTGCCCCAGCTCAAAGGCTGCTTCCGCTGCATTCAGCAATACTTCCGCATACCGGTACCTGATCCACCATACCTCACTCTGCGTACCAATACGACCGGAACCCACCGTTGGGTCCATATATTTCCGGATGATAAAACCAGACTGGGCGCTGAATTCCAGGTTGTTCACCGGGCCATCAAAACCCACCACCTGTACATCCGGACCATTGGGCTCCAGCTTTCCTTTGGCGCCGAAGTTGTCACCGGTAATAACGCGACCATCTTTCAGCTGGTATCCCGCCCAGATGTCTACCTTCTTGTCTTTAAACTCAGATCCGGGCAGAATAACAGTAGCGGCTAAACGTGGATCTCTGTTGGCGAACAGGTCCTGTGGATCACTATAGTATACATAGCCGCCCCCTGCTGCGTTGATATTCAACGGCGCAAAAGTGTTGTCCAGTAACTCAAACGACTGCACGAGATTTAAAGAGGGATTCAAACGTCCACCCTGCTGCTCTTCCGCATTGGAACGGGGCTGGCTCCATAACGTCCACGGCTGTACTCTGCCACTTTGCAGTTTAAAATCTTTCGCAAAAATCACCTCCGGATTAGAACCTTTGTCGATAAACAAGCTGATAAAATTCTGTGTCAGGTTATCGCTGTTCTTTTTATACAACGCGTAGTTACCGCTGGTGATCAGCTCCTGCGCTGCCTGCAACGCGGTAGTGTAGTAGCCATTCGCCTTGGCAACCGGGATACCTACTTCCCCACCTGGCAACGTAACCTGCGGCGTTGTAGCGCCATACTTCGCAATAGAGCCGGCGTATAGTGCTGCACGTGCTTTGGTGGCCAGCGCCAGCCCAACAGTAGCACGGGTTTTACTAATAGGGCTGGAAGGCAGGTACCTCTTCACCGTATCCATTTCACTGATTACAAAGTCGTAGATCTCCGACTCCTTCGCCCGTGGATGCTGCAGATATGCAGGGTCACCCTGATAGTTATATTCCAGTGGCGTTAATATCAGCGGTACGCCACCTACCCGTTTCGCTTCTTCAAAATATACCACTGCTCTCAGGTACCGCGCTTCTGCAATAAACCGGTTCCTTACATCGGTTTTTAATTTGGTAGAAGTACCACATTTATCAATGAAGATATTCAGCTCGCGGATATAAGCGTAATCCCAATAGGTGACCTCTCCGGCGTCTTTTATAATCATACCCGGAAACACATACGGATACTCCGTAAAACTGTGTCGCCAGTACTGGCCATTTTCTGAAGCAAATGCTTCATCGAGGCGTGCAAATTCTCCCCAATTATCAATGGTTTGCACTACCATGGAAGGAATGTTACTATTATTCACATCTGTTTGACGATCCGGATAACGGTCGTACAAATCGGCCAGCACGGAGAGGATGAGCCCTTCATCATTCCAAAGTTGCTCGTCCTGCAATACATTGGAAGGAGCCACATTGAGGAAATCTTTATCGTTACACCCTGCACTCAATGCCAGTATGGCCATGCATATATATAACCAACTTTTTTTCATAACGAATCTGTTTAGTACTTAGAAAGTAAGGTTCAACCCAATATTCACCAGCTTATTCTGCGGATACTGCAACCCGTTTTCATCCGTAATTTCCGGCTCTATCCCCAGGCTTTTCACGTTATCCAGCGAAAACAGGTTGTACGTGTTGATATAAACCCTGGCTTTCTTAAACCGAACCCGGTCCAACAGTTGCTGTGGAATGGAATAGCCCAACTCCATGGTTCTCAGCCTGATGTAGTGCACATTATGCAGCCAGAAAGTAGAAGGCTTATTGTAGTTGCTGTGATCGCCCTTATTAAAGCGTAAGGGCGGATTTTTACCCGGTATCCATTTACTGTTTACATCGAAAGGATCTTCGCGGTGCCACCGGTCATCGTAGAACTGCTTCAATAGGTTGCCGCCATTTTGAAATGGCCATCTCATTTCCCAGTTTTGATTATAAGAATACATAGATCCTCCGGAGAAATCAGCCGCAAAGTCAAACCCATTCCATCTTATGCCCAGGTTAAAACCGAAGTTAACGGTGGGGTTGCCGGTAGTCTGGTAGCCGATAGGCCTTTCATCGTTTCCATCTATCACATTATCTCCATTCATATCTTTATAGATGATATCACCGGGCAACAACGTTTTATTACCTTTCCCATCTATGTTCACCGGATACTTATTAATTTCCTCCTGCGACTGGAATTGTCCGATAGCTTCATATCCCCAATAGATGCCATTCCAGCGGTTTTCAATGGAATTGCGGTAGTGATCCAGGGAGTTGCCCCACACCGGCTTATACGACTGCAAAAACCTGCTTCTTGAATAAGATACATTACCGCCTACCACGAAATTCACTTTGCCTACATGCGTGGTATACGCCGCTGAAAACTCGCCCCCCTTCTGCTGATCACTGTTTACATTTTCATCGGGTAACCCATAGCCAATTTCACCGGGCACCAGTACATCGTATTTGCGACCGCGCAAACCAGACCGTTTGCGGTTGAAGAAATCGAGTGCGCCATACACCTTACCATTCCACAACTGGTAATCCACGCCCACGTTAGCAATCTTACTCACAAACCAGGAAAGACGGTCATTAGGCACCCCTTTATCGCGGGAACCCTTGATAACAGTACCATCCAGGATTACGGTAGAAGTAGCATAGGTATAACCACGCATATAATCGTAAGCGCCGATGCCGATATCATCATCTCCCAATTCGCCATAAGATCCGCGGACTTTCAATTCTGTGAGGATACTATTACTACCCAGCCATTTTTTAAAGAAAGGTTCTTCTGTTAAACGCCATCCGGCAGATATAGAAGGGAAAAAGCCCCACCTTTTATCCGGCGCAAATTTCCAGGAACCATCGTAACGGCCAGCTACTTCCAGGAAGTATTTGTCGCCGAAGCTATAGTTAAACCGGCCAATATAGCCTATCCTGGCTTCGGTCCAATCGGCATCATTATAGGTATCCATATCGGAAAACTGGATCAATGGCAACAGGTTGCTTTTAGGCACTGCATGTACCCATACATCCAGCTCCCGCCGTTTAATTCTTTCGGATACAAAAGTGCCGCCGATGGTATGTCTGCCGAAGGTGTTATTATAATTCACCTGTCCCTGCAGTACATTTTCCAGCACTTTATGGGTGCCGCGTTCCCGCCATGGATTGGAGCTACCGCCGGTACGGTCATAGGTATCTGTTTCCGCCCGGTAGGTATACGTATCGTACGTATATTCGTGACCGTTCATGAGCTTATCGGCATAGTAGTAAGAATACATGCCTTTTAATGTCAGTCCTTTGATGGGCGTTTCATAAGTACCATTGAAGTTGGTTTGCAGCACCCGCCAGTCTTCTGTCCAGTATCCGGAGATGGCTTTGCTTTGTACTGCCCAGTTCTCCGTATTGTGTCCGATGTCATTTGGATATTTCGGGTTATCGTTAGCATAGGGTCGTTCAGTGGGGCGGTTGCGGAATAAGGCAAAGCGGGGCGCCCAATAGTCGTCGCCTCCGGGCACACCTGGGTTGTCTCGTTCTTCAATACGCCCGTTGATTTGTACACCTACTTTCAATCGCTTCGCTATTTTGGCATCTACATTACTCTGGATGTTAGTGCGATTAAAATCAAACTCGCGGCCGAGCACGGACTTTTGATCCAGTCGTGTTACCGACAAATAATAGTTGATATTTTCTGATCCGCCGGTAGCATTTACGTTGATGGAATGTTGCGGCGCATTTTTCTTAATGATGAAATCGTACCAATCGAAGCTCTGGTAGCCTTTTTCCGTACCTGCTTTCCATTTGGCGAGTTCTTCTTTCGTGATATCTGTACGGGGATCTTCGGCATTCATTTCAGCGTCTGCTTTACCCAACATCCATTCGTAGGCATTTACCGTTTTAGGGAACCTCGACCAGTTCTGCCATCCCGTATAGCCGTCTACGTTAATTGTATTACTGCCGGCTTTACCACGTTTGGTGGTTACCACAACCACCCCATTGGCGGCCCTTACCCCATAAATAGCTGCAGAGGCGTCTTTCAGTACCGTGATACTTTCAATATCATTGGGAGAAATGTTGTTAAACTGACCGGCATCTTTCTGGATACCATCAATGACATACAAGGCGTTTCCGAAATTACGGATCTGTATATTGGCGCCGGCGCCAGGGCGACCGTCGGGCATACGGAAAGAAACCCCTGGTATTTTACCCGCCAGGGTAGCGCTCACCGTAGAAGCGTGTACCCGTTCCAGTTCCTTGCTGGTAACGCCGGAAATGGCGCCGGTAACGGATTCTTTCTTTTGTGTACCATAACCTACTACAATGACTTCACCGAGACCTTTGCTATCTGTTACGAGTCGTATGTTAATTTCCTTTCTATCACCTACGGTTACTTCCTGCTTTATATAGCCTACAAAAGAAAACACCAGTACTGAGTTTTGATCGGGAACAGCCAGATTATAGGTACCATTAGCGGTGGTAGAAGTCCCTTTGGCGGTACCTTTCAGGCTAATGGTGACGCCGGGCAATGCCACGCCCTGCTCATCTGTAACCTTACCGGTGATATTAATATCTGTGGGTGCAGCATGCGCAATAAGCACAGCAAAGAGCAGTAATACTGTTAAGTACAGGCATGGGCCGGCCAGTATTACATTCCGGATTTGATCCCGGATACGTAATCGTTTTTTCATAACTATTTTTTGTGTGGTCTTATAAATGATCAGTCTTCCATAACTGTCGCTGGTTGATAGTTCTGTCGATTTATTTTACTACGGGGAATGCTACTATTCTCACTTTGGTGCAGCCATAGGGCACCAGGGTAATCACTTCTTCTTTATCGTTTACTTTGCCTTTATAAACACCATTTCTATCGGTGATGGGTTGTGGCGCTACATCATCTACCAACTTCCATTCAGGGATCTTTTTCCCGGTGGTGGTAATGGCGATGGGCGCGTGGGCCAGGTTCCATACAAAGTCGGCAGCTGCGGGTTGTACATTGCTGACTTTCAGATATTGAGCGGGCGACTGAATCACTTTCTCCGGCAGGCCATAGTTCCAGTCTTCCTTAGGATATACACTGAAATAATCACCTTCTACCTCATCATGTCCTTTCTCCCACTGCTCATTTAACTTCAACGCATATACGAGCGGACCCCGCTCTATCGCTCTTGAATTACGCCCCCAGTTGGAGGTACGCACGGACATAGGTAGTTGCAGGGTGAGCTGGTCATTGTTATTCCAGGTACGTTGTATGGTAATGATCTGACCGCCGCTATCTCTGCGAAGCGGTTGGCCATTCAGCAACACAACAGCTTCAGCACACCATGCCGGAATACGCAGCTGTAAAGGGAAAGCCACGGCTTTCGGCATTGTCAGGTTAAACTGTATCTGTTCCTCAAAAGGATAGCTGGTCACTTCTTTGATGGTCACCGCGGTGTTGCTTTTTCCTAACTTAGTGGTCACTTCATTCGGGCTATAGGTGAATGCTGCTAATCCTTTTCCAGCGGTACTGTACCAGAGATGAGTGGTAAACTTCGTCCAGCCCTGGTGCATGTTAGCCAGACAGCAGGTGCAACCACTGCGCATGCCTAATACATTATTCATTTCGCGGTCGAAGGGCAAGGAGAAATTAAATACCCCTCTTTTAATATTTACCTGATTCGCCATCTGGAAATATTGTCTGGCGTTGTAGTCGTCTGTTGTTTGCGTGGGCAGGGCGTTAAACGTCATGCGTTCCAATGCATCTGCATAAGCAGGATCACCAGAGATGCCGATAATCTCCTCCAGTGAAAACATAGCTTCTACTACGGCACACAGCTCTGCTCCCTGCGTAGGGGCGTTACCGTGTAAATCTTCATCTGCGGAGAAAATACCCATGGGTAACCCGTGCAGGTTCATCAAATCTGTGAAGCCGGTATGCAGGTATTGCAGGTATTGTTTATTGCCGGTGCGCTGATAATTTAGTGCCGGCGCTTTCAGGCCCATACCTACATTCACACCATGACGGCGCATCCAATGTTGATCATTTTGTTGCGCCGCAGCATCGATCACCCAGCTGCGATTACCCAGCCAGGTAGTCCAGGCAAACGACTGAGACTCCAGCAGCGCCGCCAGTTCCAGCAACTTCTTATCTTTCGTGATACCATACAGCCATTGTGCTATCATGATATTTTCTGAACCCCGGGAGGTAGCCCATTCTGTCCACTTTCCAAGCGGACAAGCTTTCAATACCTGCAGCTGATAATTAAAGTACCGCGTCATAAAAGGTAAAACGCGGGCATCATTTGTGGCCGTATAATATTGTTGCAGTGCTTTCAACATCACCATCTTAGGCCACCAGTCTTCCCCGGCTGCGGCGTTATTCACGCCAATGGTGGTATTGTTTTTCCGTTCTGTCTCCGTCAATGGACCAAAATAGCCGGACGGACGCTGCTGTTGCAAAGTCCAGTTGATATAACGCAATACTTTTTCCTGCAATACTTTGTCATCCAACAGGTAAGCCAACGGTACAGCGCCATCCAGCCAGTAAGGTGTTTCCTCCCAGCCGTCGCCTTTTCCTCCCAGCCAGCCATTGTCGTTTTTTACTTTATTATATACTTCATCCAAATGACCGGTAGTGCCATCCCGCATGATTTGTAGCTGGTGCCGCAGCCATCCCTGTGGCTTAATAGCGCCCAGTGGTAATGACTCGTACACAGGTTTTACATACGTGTTGCCATCAGCTCGGGTACCCGGCGAATGCAATGCATCCGCCGGAATAACACCTACAAAAAAAGCAGAAAGAATAAATAAGCCAAACGACTTTCGCTTTCTCATTGTTATGGTTTTATGGTTACCAAAGCCGGGTTATATAACTTCTGATGAATGGCCTTCAATTTCTCCAATGGCATCTTCTGTACTTTACGATCGTAGGTCATCAAACCATTTATTTCTACTTCCACATCCGTGGTTTGTGTATATACTGCCGCCGATAATCCTTGTTTGATCAATGTTTCCAGCCTGTCGGTAAAACCGCTGTAGTGTTTGAAGAGGTCGTCCGCATTTTTGAAGCTCTGATAGCCCCAGTTATCTTTTTGCTGCCATACGTGGTCATTTACCGGCAATCCAAGGCCGCCGAATTCTCCCAGCACAATGGCGCGTTTATCGCCGTATATAGCCGGATCTGGCATCGCTGGTTCCGGGTAATTATGCAGATCGATGATATGGCCTATGGGATAGAAGTTACCACCACTGGCAGTATTCACCAGTCTTGACGGATCTTTCTCCATGGTCCATTTGGCAATGTCCATGGTTTTAAATTGCCCCCATGCTTCGTTGAATGGCGTCCATACTACAATAGAAGGATAGTTGTATAAATGATCGATAATCGCATTCCATTCCTTTCTGTAGTATCCTTCTGATTCAGCGGAACGATGCTGATCGGTAGCACGGTCAATAACACCAGGGCGGGGTTCCCAGCCATTGCCCAGGTCGCCGCTTGGCATATCCTGCCATACCATAATACCCAGTTGATCGCAGTAGTAGTACCAACGTGCGGGCTCTACTTTGATGTGTTTGCGGATCATGTTAAAGCCCATCGCTTTTGTTTGCGCAATATCAAATTTAAGCGCTTCATCTGTTGGTGCAGTGTACAATCCGTCAGGCCACCAGCCTTGATCCAGCGGACCAAATTGAAATACAAAGCGGTTATTCAACAACATACGCTCAATACCATTGGCATCTTTACCAATAGACGATTTACGCATGGCAAAATAGCTTTTCACTTCATCGATCACTTTTCCTTTACGTGTAACCGTTAACTTTAGATCATACAGAAAAGGAGATTCGGGCGACCATAATTTTGGAGACGCAATTTTCAGCACCGTGGTTTCTCCACTCAGCGTGCCTTCTGCTACTTTATTGCCACCATCAAAAGCGGTAACCGTTACCACGTCTCCTTCTTTTGCATTTTGCACGTTGGCTGATATCGTCAGACTTTGGTTATCAATATCCGGTGTTTGTTTAGTACCTGCGATGTAAGTATCGGCTACTGCTTCTACCCATACTGTTTGCCAGATACCCGTTACCGGTGTATACCAGATGCCTTCCGGTCTTTTTACCTGCTTGCCTCTTGGCTGTACCCCTTCGTCGGTAGGGTCCCACACTTTTACCACAATATCCTGTTTGCCTTTTTTCACGAATGCTGTAATATCAAGCGTAAAAGGATCAAAGCCACCTTCATGATTGCCAGCTTCCTGACCATTCACGTAAACGGTAGTACGCCAGTCAACCGCGCCAAAGTGCAACAGTATTTTTTTGCCCTGCATGGCAGACGGCAAGGTCAACGATGTATTATACCAGAGTACATTATCTTTTCCTACATTTTTTCCTACGCCGGAAAGAGCAGACTCCACTGCAAACGGAACCAGGATTTGTCCATCCCAGGTAGCGGGCTTGTCGTCGCTCTTTGGTTTAATGGCATAGTTCCACAAGCCATTCAGGTTTTTCCAGTTGCCACGAACCAGCTGTGGACGAGGATATTCAGGCAACACAGCGGTAGGCGTTACCTGTTCACTCCAGGTAGTAGCAATTTTCCCTGTTACCATTTTCCACTGCTGTTGTGCCTCCACGGTATTCCATCCGAGTCCCAATGCCAGTGCAATAATTAAGTGCGTCTTTTTCATATGTCTGCTTAAAATGATTTTATTCTCCTGAAGGTTTTTTAATGGGGGTATTTATTTTCACCGGTTCGCCAAAGTCCGGGCTGCCATCGGCTCTCCAGTTAATGAGTTGTATGCGTGGATTTCTTCGTTGCCCGCAACCTTCCCCTGCTTTGGAATTGGCGTGGTAAATGATCCAGTCTTCCCGGCCATCCGGCGATTTAAAAAAGCCGTTGTGGCCCGGTGCATAGGCGCCATTCTCCGGTTTGCGCTGCAACACCGGCTCCGGAAATTTGGTCCAGCTTTGTGGCTGCAACGGATCGGCCCCATGTTTCAACTGCAGCATACCCAGGGCATAGTTTTCTGTCCAGCAACCGCTGGCCGAAAAAATCAGGAATATTTCTCCTTTGGCGTTCTTCAATATCTCCGGTCCTTCATTCACGCCGTTCTGCTCCCATTTGTACTGCGGGGCGGCTATTTCTACCCGAGGCGATATCAGCGTCCAGGGATTGGCCATGCGGGCAATATAGAGGCGCTGAATGCCATCTTTTCCATTGTGGCCACTCCAGATAAAGTACTGACGACCTTTATGCATGAAGACAGTACCATCGATAGCAAAATAATTGGCAGCGGTGTCCTTTATTTGTCCTCGGTCTGTCCAGCTACCGGTAGTAGGATCTTTCGCGGTATTTTCCAGTACAAACGTATGTTGCGGATGTATGCTATCAGATGATCCGGCGGTGTAATACAGGTACCATTTATTATTCAGGCGATGTAATTCCGGCGCCCAGATGTCCCTGGCATTAGGCCCTTTGGCGGGAGGTGTCCAGACTACGATTTCTTTTGTTTTCCCCAGCTCCGACATGGCCGGGGTTTTACGCATCACCAGATTATGTCCGGTGGTGTTTAAATAATAATATAGGCCGTTTTCCCGAATCACCCAGGGATCAGGACCACTACCCAATAAAGGGTTGGTAAACACACCCGCCGTATCCGGTGCAGCGGCCTGACAAACAACGCTCATCAGTAGCAGGCATAGCAGGGAAAGTAGTGGACTACTTTTCATAACATGGATTTAGCTTTTGGTCTTAGTTAAGCGTAAAAATCACGCTTAAAATAGTTCTTCAAAGAAAAGAATTCCTTTGCTTCACTGTGTATCCATTTATCTCAATTTTTCACTTTTTTGTATCAAACTTTATAAAAAAAAGCAAAAAGCTGAAAGCAGAAAGCAAAAAGCTATTTTAGCGGATGATCAAAGCGTATTTTATCTATGGATAGAATTAGACAGATTATCCGCTAAAATAGCTTTTTGCTTTATGCCTTATGCTTTGTGCTCATGATAAATGCCAGACATTATATTCTTCTTTTACTGTTGCTGCTGAGCAAAATAACGTACAGCCAGGAAGCCAACTTCATTCACTACCAGGTAGAGAATGGTTTGTCGCATAGTGCAGTGATATGTACCCTGCAGGACCAGCAAGGCTTCATGTGGTTCGGAACGCTCTACGGCTTGAACCGTTTTGATGGCAATACCTTCCGTGTATTTCGCCGCAGCAACGAACCGGGCAGTTTAGGCGGCAATTTTATATTGAGTCTTTTTCAGGATGATACAGGACTCCTCTATGTAGGAACCGACAAGGGCGTGTACGTATACAATCCGCACAGTGAAAAATTCCGTTCCATGAATAAACGCATGAACGGAGATATACGGGCCATCACAAAAGATACGCAGGGAAACATCTGGTTTGTATCCGGCGGCAGTTTATTCCGTTATCATACGGCCACCGACAGTTTATACGATACCCCGCGGGCATTTGATGCCACCTCTGTTTGTATGGGGAGTGATGGCCACTTATGGGCTTCTTCTACCGATGGAAAAATAGCAGTATATGATCCGCAAAAAAACACCTTTACCAGCTATCCCCTTTTTGATCACTCTCCTGCCACCAGCACACAATGGATACAAAAAATTGCCTGCCTCGGTAAAGACTCCATCTGGGTATGTACCAATACGCAAGGCGTTAAATTATTTGATCTGCGCACCCGTACCTACAAAGATTTCATCGCTACCGCCCCGGATCACGCAGAGATATATGCACGGGATATCATTCCCCGCACCCCGGATGAATACTGGATAGCATCGGAATCAGGTATCTATATTTATCATCTTCAAAGCGGTGAAATCATCAACCTGAAAAAAAAATATAACGACCCTTACTCGCTTTCTGATAATGCAGTATATAGTTTTTGTAAAGATAAAGAAGGCGGTATATGGGCGGGTACTTACTTTGGTGGCATTAACTACTTCCCTCAACCGTACACCGCTTTCGAAAAGTTTTTCCCACAAACCGGTATTCCTTCTTTAAGCGGGAATGCCGTAAGAGAAATTCATCCCGATCGCTACGGACATTTATGGATAGGTACGGAAGATGGCGGCCTCAATAAATTCACCATTGCCAACGGTGCTTTCAGCAATATTAAGCCACTGCCACCGCCGCAAACGGGCTTGTCGCACACCAATATACATGGCCTGATGGTCACCGGCGACTCCCTGTGGATAGGTACTTTCGAGCATGGACTGGATATACTGGATATCCCTACCGGCAAATTCATCCGGCATTACAAAGCCGGATCTGCTGCGCATCAGCTGCATAGCAATTTTATTTATGCGATGCTGCGTACCCGCAACGGTGATATTCTCATTTGTACTACGAGGGGATTATATCAGTACAACCGTATACGGGACGATTTTGAAGAAGTACCGGAAGTATCTCCGTATATGTTTTATACGGCGGTGTTTGAAAATAGCGAAGGTACCATCTGGCTGGGCACTGTCAGAGACGGGCTTTATTACTATAATCGCCGCACCGGCAAAAAAGGCTACTACCTGCATGATCCAGCCGATCCTCACAGCGTGAGCGACAATCGGACCAACAGTATCTTTGAAGATAGCCACCATCGGTTATGGCTGGCTACAGATGATGGTCTTTGTTTGTTTCATCCGGAACAAAATAATTTTATCACCTACAATACCCGCAACGGATTTTTGAGCAACATGATTTTTAGTATCCAGGAAGATAAACGGGGACTGCTTTGGATTTCCACATCCAAGGGACTAAGTTGTTTTTCTCCGGCTACAGAAAAGGCGGTGGTTTTTACGAAAGCTAACGGATTATTAAATGATCAGTTTAATTACAATTCAGGATACCAGGATAGCACAGGCAATATGTACTTCGGCAGCGTAAAAGGGATGATTCGTTTTAACCCGGATCATTTCCTGCGCAATCATTTCCTGCCACCCGTGTACATCACCGGCTTCCAGGTGTTTAACAAAGAAGCGCAGGTGGGCGATATTCTGAAAAAATCTATTTCCTATACGGATACTATTATCTTATCGCACGACCAATCCTCTTTCAGTATTGACTTTGCCGCGCTGAGTTATACGTCGCCGGAGATGACGGCCTATGCTTACAAAATGGAGGGACTGGATAAAGACTGGACCCACCTGGAAACCAATCGCAAAGTTTATTTCACGAAGTTATCGCCGGGCACCTATCGATTTATGGTGAAAGCCGCCAACAGTGGTGGTAGCTGGGGAGAAGCACCACGCGTGCTTTTCATCAAAATACGGCCGCCATTCTGGGCCAGCTATCCGGCTTATGCCGTGTACCTGTTATTGCTGTGCAGCATTGTATATGCGATTATCCGCTGGTATCATCAGCGGGCATTACAAAAACAAAAGCGACAAATGGAATTGCTGGCGCATGAAAAAGAGAAGGAAGTATACCAGGCAAAGATAGAATTCTTCACACACCTGGCGCATGAAATACGGACGCCGCTTACCCTCATCAAAGGGCCTATGGAAAAGGTGATCCAACATGCTGCAGAGGTGCCGCCTATACAAAAGAACCTGCGGATTATGGAGCGCAATACCAACCGGCTGCTGGATCTTACTAACCAGTTGCTCGACTTCCGCAAAACGGAGATCCATGGTTTCAGTCTTAATTTTGTACGCACCGATATTCCGGAGTTGCTGAAAGAAAACCACCTGCGTTTTACGCCGGCAGCGGAACAGAAAAATATCAAATTCAAAATAGAATTATCAAGTTTACATTTCTTTGCTTATGTAGATGCAGAAGCATTGTACAAAATACTCGGCAACCTGCTGAACAATGCTATCAAATATGCTGCTACCAAAGCATCTATACACTTGTTGCCCGTATCCGACGGAGATACTACCTTTACCATATTGGTAAAGAATGATGGGTATATTATTCCTCCGGAGATGAAGGAAAAAATATTCGAACCTTTTTTCCGGGTGAAGGCCACGGCGGCGCAATCCGGCACGGGTATCGGCTTATCGTTGTCGAGGTCACTGACCATATTGCATAAAGGTACGCTGGAGCTATTACCGGCGGAAGGAGGAGTCAACGTATTTTCATTAACCTTGCCTGTTCACCAGGAAATAGAATTCAATCTGAGCAAATGGAAAATAAGCCACTGATACTGTTAGTAGATGATAATGAAGAAATATTATCTTTCATTGCAGATGACCTGGAAGAGAAATACAAAGTAGCCACCGCCCTGCATGGCGCCGCTGCCCTGCAAATCCTGCAGGAACAGCCCGTACAGCTGGTGATCAGTGATGTGATGATGCCCGTAATGGATGGTTTTGAATTATGCCGTATTATTAAATCCGGTGTAGAGAGCAGTCACATTCCGGTGATATTGCTCACCGCCCGTGATACCCTGCAATCTAAGATACATGGCCTGGAACTGGGCGCAGATGCATATATAGAAAAACCTTTCTCTCCGGAATTTCTGCAGGCGCAAATTGCCAGCTTACTGAGCAATCGCCATAAAATAAAATCCTATTATGCCAGCACGCCGCTGGTGCATATGCGCAGCATGGCCAACACCAACGCCGATGTACAGTTCCTCGAAAAATTACACGACCTGATTAATCAACATCTCACCAACATTGATCTGGATGTGGAGCAGCTGGCAGACTTCATGAATATGAGCCGCCCCACTTTTTACAGGAAGATAAAAGCTATATCAGATTTAACACCGCATGAACTGATTAATATTGCGCGACTTAAAAAAGCAGCGGCGTTATTATCTACCGGTGCGTATAAAATTAATGAAGTAGCAGAGCTGAGTGGCTTTGCTTCGCTGACGAATTTTGGAAAGAATTTCCAGAAACAGTTTGGGATACTGCCATCCAGGTATGTAGCGCAAATACAGTCGGACAGAGAATCATAGCGGGCGTTTTTCTACCATTATTGCCGGCTCCCCTCAAACTTTATCTTGCTCCTCCGCAGGAAAAATGATATATTAGCGATATTCAAAGATCCGGAAACTGGCATCTGACACATATGTGCGCTGATTTCTCATCGCCATAAATGTACAACACACGAACCTTAAATCGATTTTTACTGTATGCATCTACCATCATTGATCATTGACCTGGCATTAATTCTAGGAGCGGCAGGCGTTATTACTTTATTATTCCGGCGGCTGAAGCAGCCGATGGTGCTAGGGTATATCATCGCGGGCTTTTTAGTAGGCCCGAACTTTAATTTATTTCCTACCATCGCCGATGCAGCGGGCATTAAAACATGGTCCGAAATCGGCGTAATATTTCTTTTGTTTTCATTAGGACTCGAATTCAGTTTCAAAAAACTGATGCGCGTAGGAGGCACCGCCACCATCACTGCATTTGTTGAAATTGCCTGTATTACCATAGCCGGTTATTTTACCGGTCAGCTGATGGGCTGGGGTTTCATGGACAGCCTTTTCCTCGGCGGTTTGCTCGCCAGCTCCTCTACCACCATCATTATACGCGCCTTTGAAGAATTGGGCATCAAGAAAAAACCCTTTACCAAAATTGTATTCGGTGTATTGGTGATAGAAGATATTGTAGTGATCCTCATGATGGTGCTCTTATCTACCATGGCGGTAAGCCGGCAGTTTGAAGGCACTGAAATGTTATTTACCATTGCCAAACTGATGTTCTTCCTCGCCATCTGGTTCCTGGCAGGCATCTTCCTACTCCCTACTTTTCTCCGCAAAATGGAAAAGTACATGAATGGCGAAACCCTGCTAATACTGAGTATAGCCCTTTGTTTGGGCATGGTGATTCTGGCCACCAAAGTAGGTTTCTCTGCGGAACTTGGCGCCTTCATCATGGGTTCTATCATCGCAGAAACCACTTCTTCCGAAAAAGTAGAACACCTGATACAACCCGTAAAAGATCTGTTCGGCGCCATCTTCTTTGTATCCGTTGGTATGCTCATTAACCCGGAAATGATTGTGGAATACAGATGGCCCGTATTATGGATTACCTTATTAACCTTAACCGGTAAATTTCTCAGTACCACCATTGGTGCCCTGTTATCCGGTCAGCCACTGAAACAGGCCGTACAAGTAGGTATGAGCATGGCGCAGGTGGGTGAATTTGCCTTCATCATTGCTACATTGGGCGTTACCCTTGGGGTAACGAGTGAATTCCTGTTCCCTGTAGCAGTAGGCGTATCCGCTATTACTACGTTTACTACACCATACATGATCAAGTTTTCTGTGCCCTTATACAACTGGCTGGAAAAAATTATTCCCGCACGCTGGTTGAATGCCCTGAACCGGTATAGTGCCAGCTCACAAACCTTACAAGCGGAAAGCGACTGGCGCATTGTACTACGCAGTTATGTAAAAGTAATTATACTGAACACGGTGATCATACTGGCTATTATCCTGCTGAACACCTATTATATCGGTCCTTTTGTGATCAAATATCTGGGCTACTCCTTTGGTGTACGATTGCTCTGTGTGGCCATTGGTATTGTCATGATGTCGCCGTTTATCTGGGCACTGATGATCCAGAAGATCTCCAGTAATTCCTACAAAGCCCTGTGGCTCGACTCCAAATACAATCATGGTCCGCTGGTAGTAGTGGAAGTTGTTCGTAACATCGTAGCGGTGCTGCTGGTAGGATTCCTGGTCAATCAATACTTCCCCTTCTGGCAGGCGTTGGCCGGTACCGCCATCGTGATGGCTTGTGTACTGATCATGCTCCGTTCACAATTACAGAAATACTATAACCGTATTGAACGCCGCTTCCTGGCTAATCTGAATGCCCGCGAAACCGCAGATGCCGCCGCAAATAAAAGTGCTGCCGCCGACCTGCTGCCCTGGGATGCACAGGTATCTGAAATAGAAATAGACCCATGGTCAAGCCTGGTGGATACACCACTGGTGAATTTACAACTGCGGGAGAAATATGGTATCAATATCGGTGCTATCAAAAGAGGGAATGTAACTATCTATGCACCTACCCGCGATGAAAAATTATTCCCACATGATATTCTCACCGCCATCGGTACAGAAGCACAACTGGAAGAATTTAACCGGGTTGTCAATACCCTGAATATTGAAAGGAGTGATGATGTAGCAGATGAAAACATTGGCTTAACCAGCCTGGTGGTAGATGAACACAACGGCCTCAAAGGCCAGACCATCCGCGATTCCGGCATCCGCGAAAAAACCAAAGCCCTGGTAGTAGGTATTGCCCGTGGTGGAGAGAAAATCCTGAACCCCGCTTCAGAAACGGTGTTTGAATGGGAAGATGTGGTGTGGCTGGTAGGCAACCGCAAAAAAATACTGGAATTCTCAAGAAGTAAATCATAACAAATACAGTGTGGGCAGTCAAATACTGCCCACACAGCTATCACCTCAAGCCTTCTCCAGGAAAGCCCTCAGCACATACTGCAGAATACCACCATGCCGGTAATACTCAATTTCTATCGCTGAATTCAATTTACATTTTACACTAAACGTAACCGGATCACCGGATGCCCGCACTGCTGTTACACTTAACATTTTTCCAGGAACAAGTGCGGTAGACACGCCAGTGATGGTAAAGGATTCTGTACCGGACAGCTGCAAAGTCTCCGCATTTTCTCCATCCGCATATTGCAATGGCAACACACCCATTCCTACCAGGTTACTACGATGTATACGTTCATAACTTTCTGCAATCACCGCTTTCACCCCCAGGAGATTGGTCCCCTTGGCGGCCCAGTCGCGGGAAGATCCGCTGCCATATTCCTTGCCCGCCAATATGATTAACGGCACCTTATTGGTCGCATATTGCATGGCCGCGTCAAAAATAGGCATCACCATGCCAGAAGGAATCACCGTAGTAAATCCGCCCTCTTTCGGCGATAATTCATTTTTAATACGCACATTGGCGAAAGTTCCGCGTATCATCACCTCATGATTACCCCGGCGGGAACCATAAGAGTTAAATAACCGGGGATCAATACCATGATCCAGCAGGTATTTGCCGGCAGGCGTATCTGCCTTGAAAGATCCGGCAGGTGAAATATGATCCGTGGTAACCGAGTCGCCCAGCTTCAGCAATACGCGGGCATCTTTGATATCTTCCAGCGCCGCCGGTTGCTCTGGGAGCCCGTTAAAAAACGGTGCTTCCCGGATATAAGTAGAGTCGTTGCTCCAATGATAATCCTTTCCGGAAGGTGCCAGCAGCCCACGCCACTGATCATCTCCATCAAATATTACTTTATACACGCGCTCAAAATCTTCCTGCTTGACTGCTGCGGCTACGGCTTCATTGATTTCTTCCTGAGAAGGCCAGATGTCGCGGAGATACACCGGTTCTCCGTTGGGGTCATATCCCAGCGGATCAGTAAGCATATCCACATCAATACGCCCGGCAATAGCGTAGGCCACTACCAGTAATGGCGAAGCCAGGAAGTTCATTTTTACCTGCGGATGCACGCGGGCTTCAAAGTTACGGTTGCCCGACAGCACAGACGCTACCACCAGATTGCCCTTATCTACTGCTTCCGCAATAGCTGGCGGTAAAGGACCACTGTTACCAATACACGAAGTACAGCCGTAACCTACGATATGAAAGCGCAGCGCCTCCAATTCCGTCAACAGGCCTGCCCGTTTCAGATATTCTGTAACTACCCTGGAACCTGGCGCCAGGCTGGTTTTCACCCAGGGCTTTACATATAAACCGCGACTAATCGCTTTTTTAGCCACCAGCCCGGCACCTATCATTACGCTGGGATTAGAAGTATTGGTACAGCTGGTAATAGCAGCAATGGTAATTGCCCCATCACTCAGCACATATTCTTCATTTTTCAATTTAATACGCACCGATTTGAGGTAATCTACTTCTACGGCTACTTCTTCTACCGGCTTTTGGATTTCGTAGGTAAATGCGGTACCGGAACCACCCTCTGATAACCACGCTGTATCGCGGCGCTTGCCCTCCGGCGTATACATCCGTTTAAACTCTTTGCTGAGCAGGGATTCAAATTCATTGTGCAGGTCTCTGACGAGGATACGGTCCTGCGGCCGCTTAGGACCCGCTACCGCCGATTGAATACCACTCAGATCCACTTCCAGTATATCCGTATACGTGATGTCCTCATTCCCATGCCGCCACAACATGTTTTCCCGGCAATATGCTTCCACTTGCGCGATGTCCTCCTTGGAGCGGTTGGTGCGGTGCATGTACTGCAAGGTTTGCTGATCGATCGGGAAATAGGTAACAGTACAGCCAAATTCGGGCGACATATTGGATATAGTAGCCCTATCCGGCACCGACAATTGATCCAGTCCATCGCCGAAAACTTCTACAAATTTGTCTACCACCCCGTATCTACGCAGCAGCTGTGTGATGGCCAGCACCATATCCGTGGCGGTAACTCCTTCGGTAAGCCGACCGGTTAACTTTAACCCAATCACTTGCGGACAGCTAAAATAAATCGGCTGTCCCAGGATAGCCGCTTCTGCTTCAATGCCACCTACGCCCCAGCCTAATACGCCAATACCGTTTACCATCGGCGTATGAGAGTCCGTTCCTACCAGTGTATCGGGAAACAGCCAGCCATCGCGGTTAATAACGCCCTTGGCCAGGTATTCCAGGTTTACCTGGTGACAAATACCCATCCCCGGAGGTACCACGGTAAAATTATCGAAAGCCTGTTGCGCCCATTTAAGCAGCTGATACCGCTCTTTGTTACGCTCATATTCATAGGCAACATTTTTTGTATAGGAGTAATCGGTGCCGAAAAAGTCGACCTGCACGGAATGGTCCACTACCAGGTCTACTGGTATCGCCGGATTAATTTTGGCGCCATCCCGGCCTTTGCGGATCACTTCTGCGCGGATAGAAGCAATATCCACCACAGCAGCTACGCCGGTGAAATCCTGCATCAGTACCCTTGCCGGCTTAAACGGTATTTCTTTATCGGTGCCAGCGGGGTCCCAATTCACCAACGTTTCCAGGTGTTCATCGGTGATCGCGAAGTTATCGTGGTTCCGTAATACATTTTCTAATAAGATCCTGATGGAAAAAGGGAGACGGGAAATTCGGCGGCCTTCCTGTTCCAACTTGCTGAGTGATGCGATACGAGGCTCCATAATAAATGATTAGTTAACGACATTAAGGAAACAATGACCCAAAGGTTTTGTTGTATAAATATACCTTATTATGAACCTTTTACGCTGCTTTAATATTAAAATAACCCTGCAATGGCCATGCACTCCCGCTTCCTAGCTTTAATGTAAATACCCCTCAAAATGACCCAGCAATTAAAAGTCCCCTCGACTTCCCGCCTCGTGCTGGAAGCAGCCATGCAACTCTACACCTCTCCCCTGCAACAGCGCTATATTGAAGCCATCGACTTCAGTGAAACCAGCCGCCTTTTTTACGAACTGAAACGGCATTATCCCCTCGTTATTGACCTGGTTTGTTTGCGCAAACAGTGTATCCGTGCCATGCTGCATGAAAGGATTACTCACTGGCCGGGACAACAGGTCATCCTGCTGGGATCAGGTTTGGACCCGCTTTCTTTATATCTCCTGGAAAAATATCCCAAACAGATTACCACCATTATAGAAGTAGACAACGGCTACATCGCAGAAAAACAACAACTCTATGCCGGCATTATTCCCGGTGAACCACTGATCCGGTTTTCAAAATGTGATGTGACTGATACAGAGCAGCTGTGGGGTAAACTGCTGGAAAATGGCTACCGGGAAGAGTTACCGGCCACCATTGTTTTCGAAGGACTACTTCATTACATCAGTAACGACGCGTTTATTAAAACCATGAAACTGTTTAAAACGCCTACCAGAAGAAATCTGGCGATGCTGGATTATTCGTTATCGGAAGAAGATGTACCAGCTGCGTTTCTTCCTACGCACCAGGGCGTTATCCGGATACTGGAATCCTATGTGAACACGCATTTAAACGTGAACAGTCACGCCGACATGGCCGGCATTATTTATCAGCTGGATGCTACCCTGGAAAATCTGGAACCCTTGTGTGAAACAGAAAGAAAAATTACCGGGCGCAATCGGATGTTTCATGCTCCCGGCGAAGGCGTAGTAGAGATGTTGAGCTTTAGCTTGTAACTACCCACTCATCATTCTTAACAGCTAGACACTTTCCCACCAATGCTCCTGTGGTAAATGCTCTCCAAGCACCACTGGCGCTCCTATTTTCGGCGTTGTAACGGGCAGGCCGCGCTGGATGGCGCTGGCAGTTACCCGTTTGGCGGAATCATTCCAGGAGTGATTCGCCAGTGCAAATTTAGCCCAGTGTACCGGCAACAATACCTTAGCCTGCAGATCAATGGCTGCCTGCACAGTTTCTTCCGGCTTCATGTGGATAAACGGCCAGTTATCGTTGTACTGCCCACACTCCAGTATCACCAGGTCAAAAGGACCGTATTTATCACCGATGGCTTTGAAATGGGTATCATAACCAGAGTCTCCGCCAATTAAAATCCGGTAGCCGAAGATATCCAGTACGAAGGAAGACCAGAAGCTTCCTCCTCTCTTCAATCCACGGCCAGAGAAATGTCGTGCAGGCGTAGCTGTTAGATCAATTTCCGGAGCGATATGTGTGGTTTCCCACCAATCCAGTTCCGTGATATTATTTTCGGTAGCCAGGCAGGATTGCAGGTCCCGGCCCACTCCCAGAGAGGTGAAAATCCTTTTGGTATGAGGTTTTAACCGGGCCAGTGTTTTTTTATCGAGATGATCATAATGATTATGCGTGATAATCATCGCATCTATCTCCGGCATATCAGCAGGCGTATAGGCATCTGCTCCGGGGAAAGCTTTGATCATGAAAGACATCGGGGAAGCGCTGCCACTAAACACCGGATCTACGAGGATATTGAAACCCTTTACATGGAGCAAATAAGACGAATGCCCGAACCATACTATCACCGGTTTTTCTGAATACAAATGTTTCAGGTCTGTTTTCACAGACGGCAGTGGCGCTGGCGGTCTTACATCTGCCGGGCGCTGAAAGGTTTCTTTCAACATCTGGTAGTAGGTAACATCATCCGGCTTCATGGGGGTGAAGGATAGATTTTGAAATACGCCGTCCCGGAAGTTCTCCGATTGTTGTATTCTTTCCTTTATAGAAGGTGATTTGCGCTGCATGTATTAAAGTTAAGAAGTGTTTTATAAAAAACGTTCTTATAGCGAAGACGAATAGCGGGAGAATATATTGTATAAAAAAAGCCCGCTTAACAGCGGGCCTCTGCATTCAACCTATCTCAAAAAAAACATGTCCTAACGTACCAGGATTCTTTTGCCTCTGGCCATGAGCCGCAGCAAACGGGTGTTCCCATAAAATGCAGAATGGTACCGGGCATCGGCTCTGCGACGTTCGCCATAAGCCTTTAATACCGCATCTGCGGTAACGATGCCGGTTACTTTTTTATCTGCGTCCAGCACAGCCAGTACATCTGGCGGATAGCTGTTCAATAACTCGGTGACCAGGTTAATATCATCTGATGTATAGAGATAGGGCGCTGCTGATTCCAGGGCGGCTGAAATAATACCAGTGCCTTGTGGCGACAAATGTGCGCGGTCGAGATAGCCTTTGAAGTCGCCGTTATCATCTGTTACCAGCAGGTACTGATGATAATAGGTAGCGGCGTGTTGTTGCAGCAGGTGATGCGCCTGCGCCAGCGTCATGTTACTCCGCAGCGTTACCAGTGGCTTCAGCGCTACGGTGGCTACATTGATCAGTTGCAGGATATCCGGTGTATATTCATCGGGGGCGGCTACGCCTCTGCGACGGATTTTTTCGGTCATAATACTTCCCTTCATCAGGAAGAAGGACACAAAATAAGCAGTCGTACAAGCGCCTACTAATGGTAACAGACCATGTGGCTGCCCGGTTGTTTCCAGTGAAAACACAATAGCCGTCAGCAATGCGCGGGAAGCGCCGGCAAACATGGCAGCCATACCGATCAGTGCGGCAGTGGCAATATTAATATCGCTGCCGGGGAAGAACTTCAGCACGAGCATACCCGTCAATGCGCCTAAAGCACCGCCGATGGTGAATAACGGCGCCAGTGTACCACCGGAAGTACCGCTACCCAGAGAGATAACCCAGGAAATATATTTGAGCACACACAGTGATACCACCAATGCCAGTGGCGTATTACCGGTTAACAGGTTCTTGATATTATCATAGCCCACCCCCATGGTATGTGGTGCATAATAACCTACTACGCCGACCACTACCGCTCCTAATGCCGGCCACCACATCCAGTGAATAGGCAGCTTTTCGAACATATCTTCCACAAAATAGACGGATTTTGATACGTAAGCGGCTACTACGCCGATAACGGCACCCATCAGTACATAGGTAACCAGTGCACGGTCTGATACGGCGGGAATATCGGGCATTGCAAAAACGGGGTGACTATCGAATAATCCGATGTGCATACCGGCGCCTACGATACAACCAATTGCAACGGGGATGACAGAGCGGGGAGAAAATTCAAACAACAGCAATTCAATTGCCAGCAAAATAGCGGCCAGCGGGCTACCGAAAATGGCGGCCATACCGGCACAAGCACCGGCAGCCAGCAATACTTTTCTTTCGGCAGAAGAAATATGAATCACCTGTCCGGTAAAGGAACCGAGGGCGCCACCAGTGGCGATGATAGGGCCTTCCGCACCAAAAGGACCACCCGTACCAATAGAGATGGCGGCAGATATTGGCTTGAGTAAGGTGATGACAGGTGGTATTTTACTTTCATTTAAGATAATATTCTCCATGGCTTCGGGAATACCATGACCGCGAATGGCTTTGCTGCCGAAACGCGCCATGACGCCTACAATGAGACTACCAATGATAGGTACCAGTATTACCATCAGCCCCAGGTTGTTACCTGCTGGCCCGGCTTCTTCAAAAGAAAATTTACCGTGAAAGGAAAGGTTGGTGATGAGGCTGATCAGCATTACCAATCCCTTGGCTACAAAGCCTATTGCGATGGCATTGATGCCTGCCTGCATACTGAGGTAAAATACTCGCCGGGACATATTTCCGGCAAACTTTTGTTCTTTTTTATGATTCATACAATGTTTAATGACAACCCTAAAGTGAAAAACAATGCAAAAATATGATCTAAATCATATTAAAACCTATTTTTTCTTTCAAAAACACAAAAAAACATTACTATTGCAATCATGAAAAAAGCCGGGGCCTGCGATTTAAAAACCTGTTTTCTTTGCCAGTTCAGCATTCCGGAGTGGATAGCGGCGGTATCGGATCACAAACAGCATCTTTCTTATAAAAAGAATGAAGTCATTTTTCAGGAAGGGCAACCTGTAAAGGGCATCTTTTTCCTGTATGACGGCAAAGTAAAAGTGCATAAACAATGGGGAACGGATAAAGATTTGATTGTTCGTTTTGCGCAGAAAGGTGATATTCTCGGGCATCGTGGCCTGGGGAGTGGAGAGCGTCTGTACACCGTATCTGCTACGGCATTGGAAGACACGACCGTTTGTTATACTGACCTCGCCTTTTTTGAAGCATCTTTGAAAGTAAATCCTTCGCTTACCTTAAAGCTGATGCAATTTTATGCGGATGAATTACAGGAAGCAGAGAGAAAGATGCGCAACCTCGTGCACATGGATGTAAAAAGCCGGCTGGCAGATGCTTTGCTGGAAATAGGCCGCCTGCATAATGATACACAATTCGCGATCAGCCGCCAGGATCTGGCTTCGTTTGCCGGCACTACTTACGAAACTATTTACCGCAATCTGCAGGACTTTATACAGGAGAAATTAATTGCTGTAGACGGCAAAACCATTCATATTTTAAATGAGAAGAAGTTGAAGAAATATGTAGGGTAATCAGTTAATGGCTGTCAGTAATCTTAGTTTGTCCTCGTTCAATATGGTGTAATTTTTTCCGGCAACGGCCACCAGTCGCTCTTCTATCAATTCATTCAAGACCCTGAAAGTCGTTTCATAAGTAGCGCCAATATAAGAAGCCAGGTCTTGTTTACTCAGCGCAATATCAATAAATCCATCTTTGTTAAATCCGAACTTTTGCTGCAGCAGCAGGAAGGCATTGGCCATACGACCTTTAACATTCATGTGCGCGAGGTTGCGCATATGCTTTTCGGAGGATTGTAATTCCTGTGCATAAAACAGCATGAGTTCATATAACAGGGCATGATTTATTTTGAGAGATGATTGAAAAAAATCCATCTCTATAAAACAAACTTTTACCGGCTCCAGCGCAGTGGCAGACACGGGGTACACCTGTTCACTCCCCATGCCGCGATGCCCAATGATATCGCCTGTTTGTGCAAAACGAACAATCAGTTCTTTTTCTGGTCCCCAGTGTTTATGCACTTTCATGCGGCCTTCGTAAATAAAATAAATGCCATTTACTTTATCTCCTTCGGTAAACAAGGTTTCTCCTTTATTCAGCATAAAGTTTTTCCGGTGCAACGCGACTGCCGGCGCCCATTCTTTCACACACAACCTGCAAAGCAGGCAGGTATTGCCATCACAGCCCTGTTTGTCTTTCTTCATATGTTACATCATTATGTTGTAATTGCCCGGTCGCCGCCAGTACAGCGGATAAGGCCACTACTGCTCCTACTACGATAACAGCGGGATTTCCGATCCCTTCCCCCTGCGCTCTCCATACAATATCCTTTACGGTGCCGGTTATCATGCGTTGCCGGGGTGTAGTCCCTTCCTGAATAATAGCTACCGGTGTATCTCTTTTTCCTTGTTGCACAAATTGCTCCATGATACCTTCCAGTTTGCTCATGGCCATCAAAATGACTACCGTAGCGGTAGAACGGGCAGCCAGTGCAATATCTCCCGAAATATCACCCGCAGCAGTAGTGCCGGTAATGACCCAAAAGCTTTCAGCAGTACCTCTACAGGTAAGCGGTATCATTTGCGAAGCTGGTACGGCAATAGCGCTGGATATGCCTGGAATGATATTTACCGGGATGCCGTGTTGCTTCGCCGCCTGTATTTCTTCTACTGCCCTCCCAAATATAAAAGGGTCGCCCCCTTTCAATCGTACTACATGCCCATGTTGGAAGGCCATTTCTACGATCAGTTGGTTGATCTCCTGCTGGGAAAGTGCATGGCAACCATAGCGCTTTCCTACAAACCGGGTAATAGCCGTGGGTGCTGCATAGGTCAATAATGATTCATTCACCAATGCATCATATAATATCACGTTGGCTTCCCGGATAGTATTAATCGCTTTCAGGGTAATCATTTCAGGATCTCCGGGTCCTGCGCCGACTAAAGATAAGGTGGGATTTGGCACTTGCATATATATTACAATTAAATTTATATAATGTTTTAACCGATCATCATGCTTAAAATTAAAACAAAAACGCTTAATTTTATAATCAACATCATACACCTACCTCATAAATCATCTCCAAAACGCGAAATAACATTATATTAAATTAATTATAATATAATTTAACTTTTTCTGATCCATAAATATACTTCCATGAGAATAGTAGTTATTGGAAACGGTATGGTGGGCTATAAATTTTGCGAAAAAATGATCCCCAAATCGGCCGGCACCGTTACGGAACTGATTGTATTTGGAGAAGAACTCCGCCCCGCCTACGATCGCGTACACCTTACCTCCTGGTTTGATGGTAAAACTGCCAACGACCTCCTACTTGCATCCGCTGAATGGTACGCCCAGCAAGGCATACAACTGCACCTCGGTGATCCGGTGGTACAAATAGACCGGGAAAATAAAACGGTATTATCTCACAAAGGTATCACCACTACTTACGATTACCTGGTGATCGCCACGGGATCAGCTGCTTTTGTGCCGCCTGTACCAGGCATTGATAAAAAAGGCGTATTCATTTACCGCACCATCGAAGACCTGGAAATGATGAAAGCCTACGCCCCCAAATCTACGCGCGGCGCAGTAATTGGCGGCGGACTCTTAGGACTGGAAGCCGCCAAAGCCCTGCTGGACCTCGGCATCCGCCACACACATGTGATTGAATTCTCTTCCCGTCTCATGCCCCGCCAAATTGATGAACAGGGTTCCGCCATCCTGCAAACCAAACTGGCCTCCCTCGGTTTACAGGTACTCACTGGCAAAAACACCCGCGAAATACTGGGCGATGACGCCATCACCGGCTTACAGTTTGCCGATGATACTATTTTAGAGACAGATATACTGGTGGTATCTGCCGGTATCAAACCACGCGACGAGGTAGCTAAAGCCGCCGGTCTGCTTACCGGCCCAAGAGGCGGCATCCTCGTCAACGAACAAATGCAAACCAACGATCCCGCTATCTACGCCATCGGTGAATGCGCGCTGTATAACAACATGATCTACGGCCTGGTAGCTCCCGGTTATGAAATGGCCGAAGTAGCCGCTTCCCATATCACCGGCGACATCAAAGCCTTTACCGGATTTGATATGAGCACCAAACTCAAACTGATCGGCGTAGATGTAGCCAGCTTCGGCGATCCGTTTGCCGACCCGGAAAGCTGCCATAGTATTGTTTTTGAAGACAAATACAAAGGCACGTATAAACGCATCAATATTACTACAGATGGCCAGTTCCTGCTAGGTGGCATCCTCATCGGCGATGCCACCGCCTATAACCTGCTACTCCAAACCACTAAAAATAAACTGGCGTTGCCGGCTAACCCGGAAGACTTACTGCTGGGCAGTCCACGCGGCACCTCCGATACCGGCGCCGGCGTTACTGCCCTCCCCGATGAAGCCATCATCTGCAGTTGTGAAAGCGTTAGCAAAGGCAGCATTTGCCAGGCCGTTACTGATGGCTATGAGACATTGGAAACCGTGAAAAAATGCACCAAAGCCGGCACCTGCTGCGGCGGCTGCACACCTATGGTAAAGGACCTCATCACTGCCACCATGAAAGCGCAAGGCAAATATATCCGCAACGTGGTATGTGAACACTTCGCCTACTCCCGCCAGGAAATGCTGGACCTCATCCGCGTAAAATCACTCCGCTCCTTCGATGAAGTACTCGACCACTACGGCGAAGGAGAAGGCTGCGAAATATGTAAACCTGTAATAGCCTCTATACTGGCCAGTCTCTGGAATGATATGATCCTCGACAAAGGCAACGATACGGCACAAGACTCCAACGATCGCTACCTCGCCAACATACAGAAAGGAGGCACTTACTCCGTTGTACCACGCATTCCCGGCGGAGAAATTACACCGGAAAAACTGGTGGTAATTGGGGAGATAGGTACTAAATATAACCTCTATACGAAAATTACCGGCGGACAGCGGATCGACTTATTCGGCGCCCATCTGAGCGACCTCCCGGACATTTGGGCAGAACTGATTGCTGCCGGATTCGAAAGCGGACATGCCTACGGAAAAGCATTACGTACCGTGAAAAGCTGCGTAGGCTCCACCTGGTGCCGTTTTGGATTACACGACAGCGTTAGCTTTGCCATCCGTATAGAAGAACGTTACCGTGGACTCCGCGCACCACATAAAATCAAATCCGCCGTATCCGGTTGTATCCGCGAATGCGCCGAAGCACAATCGAAAGACTTCGGCATCATTGCTACTGAAAAAGGCTGGAACCTTTATGTATGCGGCAATGGCGGCTCCAAACCTCAACATGCCCAACTACTGGCCACCGATGTGGATAGCGATACCTGCATCCGTTACATCGATCGCTTCCTGATGTTCTATATCAAAACAGCTGATCCGCTCACCCGCACCGCTACCTGGCTCAATAAACTCGACGGCGGCATGGATTACCTCCGCAACGTAGTATTAAATGACAGCCTGGGTATTGCGACTCAACTGGAAACAGAAATGCAGCTGCTGGTAGACAACTACAAATGCGAATGGAAGGAAGTAGTGGAAAATCCGGAATTACGCAAGCGCTTCTCCCACTTCGTCAATGCGCCGGCAGATAAAGATCCTACGATAAAATTTGAAGCCATGCGCGCGCAAAAGAAAGCCGCCGAATGGAAATAATATTTCACACAAAAATATACTGCTATGTCTACGATTCACACCACCGCTACCAGCTGGTTCTTTGCTTGTAAAACATCGGATGTACCCACCAATGGCGGCGTATGCGTAAAGTACAAAGATGAACAAATTGCCCTCTTTTACTTTGCCCGCAGAAATGAATGGTATGCCACGCAGAACCTGTGCCCACACCGTCAGCAAATGGCGCTGAGTCGCGGTATGACCGGCACCGTCAAAGATGAGCCTAAAGTAGCCTGTCCCTTTCACAAAAAAACATTCTCCCTGAAAGACGGCCGTTGCCTGTCGGACGATACAGAATGCGGTATCACCACCTATCCCGTAAAAATCATAGACGACCGGGTATACATTGGTGTGGAAATGGCAACAGCAGCCGTATAAAGCGAAACCCGGCAGCTGGCAGGCTGACCGGGCTTCTGATTCTTACATGATTGGCTCACTAAAAATCAACCAAATGTACACGAAAAAATGGTTCTCCGCCAGGGTATCTGTGATACTCCCGGGCCTGCTGCTGTCGCAGTACGGTAACGCCCAATTCAATATCGGCGCACAACTCAGAACCCGTACCGAACTACGCAACGGACAAGGCGCCCCGCAAACACTGGGCGCCGACCCAGCCTTCTTTACTTCCCAGCGCACCCGCATCATGGCCGGCTTCAACTCGTACCGCATTCAACTGGGACTAACGGTGCAGGATGTACGCGTATGGGGACAGGACGCCTCCACCATTAACCGCACCACTACACCCGATAACAACGGGTTTATGCTGCATGAAGCCTGGGCCGAAATACTGCTCACAGACACCATCATTAAAAACAGCCGGCTATCGCTCAAAATAGGCCGCCAGGAACTGGTATATGACGACAGCCGCCTGCTCGGCAACCTCGACTGGCTGCAACAAGGCCGCCGGCACGATGCCGCCGTATTGAAATATAACAACAATCACTGGACACTACATGCCGGCGCTGCGTTTAACCAGAATAAAGAAAACGCCAGCAGTACTGTTTATACCCCTACTCCACCCGGTAATTATCCCGCTAACACCAACGGCGGCAACATGTATAAAAGCCTGGAGTATGTATATGCATCAAGGAAGCTCACCAAAGGAAATTTATCCTTTCTCTTTCTGGCGGATCAGTTTTCAAAATATCATATCGACAGTATCGAACACGTGGCCACCAAAGTATGGGAAACCGGTACCTATAGTCGCATGACAACGGGCTTGTTTTACACACAGGCCATCCGGCGCATCAGTTTTACCGCCGCTGCCTATCAGCAATTCGGCACTAACGGCAACGGACAAACGGTTAATGGCACGTTATTATCCGGTTCCTTTTTATATAGCGTGCGCAAATCTTTCAGTGCAGGCGCTGGTGCTGACTATACCAGCCCCGACTTTGATCCGTTGTATGGCACACCCCATAAGTTCTGGGGAAACATGGACTACTTCTATGTGGCCAGCGGATTTGGTAACAAAGGACTACAGGATTACTACGTTAAAACCAAGTGGCAACCGGGCACCCGCTGGGCATTCACCGGAGATGTGCATGAATTTTATACCGCAGCAGGGGTCACCGGAATGACTAAACAATTGGGAACAGAAGCAGACATCACCGCCAATTATACGCTTACCAAAATGGTGGGCCTGGAAGCCGGCTACAGTCACTTCTGGAATACGAACACACTTACCTCGGCCAGTGTGAAAAACGTTAAAAATCCAGCTGCTAACAGTAATTGGGCGTATTTGTCCATTAACATCCGCCCTGAATGGTCCATTAAATAACCTATAAACGACTTACCATGCTTGCTCCGCTCGATAAAATAAAACTCTTTAGTCTTGATACCATACAGATGCGCACGTTCCATATCACGTGGCTCATGTTCTTCGTCTGCTTCTTTGGCTGGTTTGGATTAGCGCCGCTGATGCCTACCATCCGCACCGACCTGGGACTCAACAAATCACAGATCGGCAATATCATCATTGCCTCCGTATCCGGTACCATCATTGCCCGATTGGTGATTGGGCGGCTTTGTGATACCTGGGGGCCCCGCAAAACAGCCGTGCGGCTGTTGCTGGTGGGTTCACTCCCTGTTTTTCTCGTGGGACTTTCGAAAGACTACACCTCGTTTCTACTGTTTCGTTTAGCCATCAGCGTGATAGGCGGTTCTTTTGTAATTACGCAGTTCCACACCTCACTGATGTTTGCGCCTGCCATCAAAGGCACTGCCAACGCCATCACCGGCGGATGGGGCAATCTGGGAGGCGGTGTTACCAACATGGTGATGCCACTGATTTTTGCGGCAATAGTAGGGTTTGGCTACACCAAAGGAGAAGCCTGGCGTTATGCCATGATCGTGCCGGGTACGATGATGCTGATAGTAGCCTGGCTGTATTATCGTTATACCAAAGACACGCCCAACGGCAACTTTGATGAGTTGGGATATCATAAAAACAATTCCAAAACAGATTGGTCTGTATTGGCCGACTGGCGCATCTGGGCGCTGACATTGGCTTACGGCATGTGCTTCGGCATGGAAATCACGTTCGACAATGTGGCATCCTTACATTTCGTAGATACGTTTCATTTGTCGCAGGGAAGCGCCGGATTCTGGGCGGGCATTTTCGGATTCATGAATCTTTTTGCCCGGGCACTAGGTGGCTATATTTCCGACCGGGTAGGCGCCAGATCAGGAATGAAAGGCAAGGGCCGGTTGCTGGCACTGATGCTGCTGGCAGAAGGTATTGGGCTGTTACTATTTGCACAGGCAGGATCATTGGTGGTAGCCATCATTGCGATGCTGAGTTTTGCGCTGTTCCTGAAAATGGCCAATGGGGCTACGTATGGTATTGTACCATTCCTGAATGAAAAAAATGCAGGGCTGGTGAGCGGCATTGTGGGCGCAGGAGGGAACATGGGCGGTATGTTGTTTGGCTTCTTATTTAAATCCGACAGCATTACTTACGTACAGGCGTTCACGTATATCGGGTTTATTGTAATCGGAGTATCCTGCATCGTGGTATTGACGAGGTTCACCCGGTTGGGCGCCAGCACTACCAAAGCAACGGCAGGAACTCCTATCGCGGTTTCGTAATATTTAACGACAAAAACTTCCGGCATGCAAGCATCATTTAAAACCACCTGCTGTTACTGTGGCGTAGGCTGCGGGATAGTTGTACATAAAGACCGGCAGGGCAAGCTGCATGTGGAAGGAGACAAAACACACCCGGTAAATAAAGGCATGCTTTGTTCCAAAGGCATGAACCTGCATTATACCGTCATGGATACCTCAGACAGGTTGCTCTATCCGGAAATGCGTTACCATCGTAACCTGCCCCGGCAACGGGTTACCTGGGATCAGGCATTGGAAAGAACCGCCGCCGTTTTTGCTGCCATCATCAAAAAACATGGCCCGGATGCCGTAGCCTTTTATGCATCCGGGCAATGCCTCACGGAAGAATATTACGTGGTCAATAAACTCATCAAAGGATTTATTGGCAGCAATAATATCGACACCAATTCGCGCCTGTGCATGAGCAGCGCCGTGGCCGCGTATAAGATGGCTCTTGGGGAAGACGCCGTGCCAGGCACTTACGACGATATAGAACGCGCCGACTGCATCTTTGTAGCCGGCGCCAATCCCGCCTGGTGCCATCCTATTTTATGGCGAAGAGTGGAAGCCGCCAAAGCTGCCAACCCGGCACTAAAGATTATTGTCAGCGATCCACGTATCACACAAAGCTGTGCCATAGCCGATCTTCACCTGCAGATACATCCAGGCACCGACATCGTATTGCATCATGCCATTGGACACGCACTCATCACGGCCGGGCATACGGACAGTCGCTTTATACAGGCGCATACCAACGGCTACGCCGCCTACAAAGACGCCGTGATGCAGCGAAGCGTGGAGGAAGCCGCTGCTATCTGTGGTATCGATGCGGAAGATATCTATACCGCAGCAGCGCACATCGGCCATGCCACGGGCTTTATGACAATGTGGACCATGGGCCTCAACCAAAGCGTGGTAGGCGTTCACAAAAACCTGAGCCTGATTAATCTGCATCTCATCACCGGGCATATCGGTAAGCCAGGCAGCGGCCCATTCTCTTTAACCGGACAACCCAACGCCATGGGCGGCCGGGAAGTAGGCGGTCTTTCCAATCTTCTACCCGCACACCGGGTACTCAGTAATCCACAACACCGCAAAGAGGTACAGGAATTCTGGGGCGGCGCCGAACTCTCCGATAAACCAGGCCTGACAGCCACAGAGATGTTCAATGCCATGCACGAGGGCAAGCTAAAAGCCATCTGGATCATGTGTACCAATCCTTTGGTAAGCCTACCGGATGCACGCTTCGCAGAAGCAGGATTATTGAAAACCAAATTTGTAGTGGTGCAGGAAATTTCCAATAAGCCGGAAACCCTGCGCTATGCCGATGTAGTGCTGCCTGCTGCCGCCTGGACAGAAAAAGAAGGCACCATGACCAACGCCGAACGCCGCATCAGCTATCTGACCAAATTAACGGATGCTCCTGGTGAGGCGCTGCCGGATGCTGAAATCATTTGTCGTTTTGCACAAAAAATGGGGTATCACGGTTTCGACTATACGAGCATGTCCGATATCTATGCGGAGCATGTTCGCCTCACCGCCGGGACTAACATAGATATCAGCGGACTGGATTATGAGCAGCTGCAGGCGCGCCGGAGCGTACAATGGCCTTATCGCGAAGGACAAGGGACTGCACGGCTTTTCGAAGATCAGCAGTTTTACACACCGGATGCCAAAGCAGTAATACATAGTTTTGATGATCACAATCAATCTGTGAGGCCCACCAAAGCCCTGCCACTTATCCTTACTACCGGACGCATTCGTGATCAGTGGCATACCATGAGCAAAACCGGCAAAGTCAGTAAACTGAAACAACATATCGCTTCCTCCTTCCTCGAAATACATCCGGAAGATGCCCGGCAGCGGGGCATACAGGCAGATGATATTGTTGTGGTGCAAAATGGAAACGGAGAGGTGAGAGTAAAGGCGCAACTGAGTAACAACATCAAAAAAGGAGTGGTATTTTTGCCGATGCATTGGGGCAAAATTTTACAAAACGATTTGCACCGCGCCAATAACCTCACTCATCAACTACTGGACCCTATCTCCAAACAACCTGATTTTAAATACTCCGCTGTGCAGGTACAACGTTACCGGAAACCTGTGCAAAAAATTGTGGTAGTCGGTGCTGGCGCCGGCGCCTGTGGCTTTGTAAAGTCGTACCGCGAGCTGAATACCACGGATGAAATTACGGTGTTCAGCAAAGAAGATTTGCCGTTCTATAACCGCGTGATGCTACCGGATTATATCAGTGGCACCCAGCAATGGAAACAGCTGATTAAAATGACCCGCGCAGAAGAAACGGCGTATAACATTACGCTACACAGAGGCGTCAGCATTTTACATATTGACCGCTCCCGCAAATGCGTGACCGATAGTAACGGAAACGTACATACGTATGATATCCTCCTGATGGCTACCGGCAGCCGGGCTGCCACACTGCGGGATATACCACCCATCCCCGGTATATTCACGATGCGTACCCGCATGGATGCAGACGCATTTAAACAACATATTGCGCCTGGCCAGGGCAAAGTAATGATCGTAGGTGGTGGATTATTAGGGATAGAGCTGGCGGCATCTCTCAAAGAAATTAATATAGACGTTGGTGTTATACAGCGTACTTCCCGGCTCATGGACCGGCAACTGGATACACTCGGCGGCCAGCTGCTCTATGAAGAGCTGACAGACCGCGGTATTGAGATTTATTACAATGATGAAATTGATCGCTTCCTGGGTCAGGATAAACTGGAGGGGCTGCGCATGAAAAGCGGCGCTTATATTTCCTGTCAGGCAGTGGTGATGTCGATCGGCACCGTTCCAAATATAGAACTGGCGCAGGCCGCACAGCTACATTGCAATCGCGGTGTAGTGGTGAATGAATACCTGCAAACCAGCGATCCGGATATTTATGCCATCGGAGAAATTGCGGCCTTCAACGGAACACTGTATGGTATTACTGCTGCAGCAGAGCAACAGGCCGCAGTAGTAGCCAGCTATCTCAACGGCGACATCAGCAGCTATTACCAGGGGTCTCTTTTCATGAATATCCTCAAAATGCACGGCACCGATCTTTGCTCACTGGGCATGGTGGAAACGCCGAAAGATCCGGCATACGAAGAAGTAGTATTTATTGATAAAGCGAAACGCTATTACAAAAAGTGTATCATTCATCAGGACAAACTAGTAGGCGCCATCCTGATAGGCGACAAGTCTGAGTTTATAGAATTCAGGGACCTTATCCAGCAAAAAATTGAACTATCGGATAAGCGGCTGGAGTTGTTACGTTCCGGCAAAAAAGGCACACCCGTTATTGGCAAACTCGTTTGTTCCTGCGGGAATGTGGGAGAAGGAAATATCCTGGAGAAAATTGCTGCCGGATGTGATAACCTGCAACAGCTATGCGCCGCATCCGGTGCAGGTATGGGCTGTGGCAGCTGTAAACCGGAAGTAAAAGCACTGCTGGAAAAATCGATACCTAAAAATGTGGCGGCATTGGCATAATCTATGGGAAAACAAACACATACTTTCACCATCAATTTCACCGGTGGTATTATTTCGCCGGGGTGGCTACTGGAAATACTGGACATTGCCGAAGCGGCACAGGCCATGCATATCCGCTTTGGCCTGCGACAGCAATTGCTGATAGATATTCCTGACAAAAGCCTGGAGTTCTTTAAAGCACAGTCTAGGGAAAAGCAGCTCACGTTTGCGGATACACCCAATATCATGAGCGCTTATCCTGCCGCAGATATCTTTATACAAAATAGCTGGCTGAGTGAGGGAATTTATAAAGATGTGTTTAATCTCTTTGACTATGCGCCTACGCTGAAGGTAAATATCTGTGATAGCCAGCAAACCTTTGTGCCTTTATTCACCGGGCATATCAACTGGATTACTTCTTCCCATACCCACTACTGGTATTTATATCTTCGGATGCCGGGTAGTCAGCAGTTATTTGCATGGCCGGAACTGATTTACACCAACAATATTGCGGCGGTGAGCAAACAGGCAGAAGCGGCCCTCAGCAAGGGATATACGCCGGAACAATTATATGGAGAGATAAAACAAACGTTAAACTACATCTCCCGTCCGAAAGAACAGGAACCCGATCTGCCGCCATTTCATTTACCTTATTACGAAGGGTTCAATAAATACAATAACAGTTACTGGCTGGGTATCTATCGCCGTGATGAAGACTTCCCCATTCCGTTTCTCAAAGAAGTTTGTACCATTTGCCTGGAAACCCGTACCGGACAACTATATGCCACGCCCTGGAAATCGCTCATTATTAAAAACATTGACGCCACTCATCGCAGTCTGTGGGATTATGTACTGGGTAAACACGGTATCAATGTGCGGCATGCTGCCAATGAACTGAACTGGCAGGTAGAAGATAATTGTGAAGATGGCCTTGTGTTAAAGCGGCACATCATCCGGTATTTCGACACCGCCGATGTACGTACCTATGGCCTGTGTTTCAGCGTGAGAGTGAACCGCCCCGCCAGTCTTTTTGGTACGGTGGTGATCCGCAAAAAAGAAAATAAACACCAGAGCAAATTAAAATACCTGCAGCGGTATGATATCCTCTACACGGCGGATTACAACGCTAATTCCGCCCAACTGCTGCTATATCGCGAAGGCGTAACAAAAGAACAGCTGGGAGCTTACATCGTTTCCCTGTGCAAAGCGTTTTATGAACAAAAAAGTGCGGCCAATGTACTGCAACATTATGTCAGCGAACAGCAATCCACCGTTACGTTGCCGGTAGCCGCCAAAATGGTGTATCAATGTCCACATTGTTTTACTGTGTACGATGAAGCTGTGGGTGATCCCGCTCAAGATGTGGCTGCCGGTACTTTATGGCAGGAGCTACCCACAGATTATGAATGTTTCGTATGTGCGGCGCCTCTAACGGAATTCCGGCAGGTAAATGCCCTGACCTTGCAGGCAGAGGGCTAGGACTGCAGCAGGTTTCGTGTCATCCGGACAATCTACGCCGGCTTTTTCCCTGAAATTATTTAATTTTGCGCACTTCAACGCCGCAACAAGGTGTGATCCTCAGATCATGTTAGCAGATATTCACAACGAAACCGATGCACGGCAATACCGAATCGCCACTTCTGTATTCTTTTTTATTTCGGGACTGGGTTATTCTTCCTGGGCATCCAGGATTCCTTCTATACAGCAGCAGTTGCATTTAAACGAAGCACAGCTGGGTGCTGTATTGTTTGCCCTCCCAATAGGACTGATGCTTACCATGCCCATTACCGGCAAGCTGCTGGGCAACTTCAGCAGCCGGAAGATTATGATGTTTGGTGCGATGGCATTTAATGTGGTGCTGAGTTTACCCGGCTTCACCACCAACATCTGGCAACTGGCGCTATTGCTATTCTGCTTTGGCTCCGCCCGTAATTTGCTGAATTTATCCATGAATGCGCAGGCCGTTGCCGTGCAACACCTGTACTCCCGGTCTATAATGACTACCTTTCATGGTATCTGGAGCGTGGCGGGTTCTGTGGGGGCACTGACAGGCTTACTCATGGTATCCATGAATATAGCGCCGTCGTATCACCTGCTATTGGTGAGCGTATTGTTGCTGGGCTTCTGTGTATACTATTACCCAAAAACCTTTCCCGATCAACCGGTGAAAGATCCCGTGAAACGTGCAGCCTTTTCCTTACCGGATAAATCATTGCTGAAATATTCCCTGATCTGCTTTGCGTGTATGGCTACAGAAAATACCATGTACGACTGGAGTGGATTATATTTTCAAAAGGTCGTCGGCGCTGGTAAAGCAACAGCCGTAGCGGCGTTCGTGATTTACATGGTAGCTATGACCACCGGGCGTTTTGCCGGTGATAAGCTCGTAAAAAAATGGGGCATTAAAACTATTTTGTTATATAGTGGCTGGTTGATCCTCAGTGGCCTATTGCTGGCCATTTTGTTGCCCTACCCGGTAACGGCGGGCATCGGGTTCATTGCTACCGGATTAGGCGTGGCTTGCGTGGTACCGTTGGTATTTAGTCTGGCAGGTAAATCAAAAAATACGAATAGCGGCCAAACGCTGGCTTCTATTTCTACCATTGGCTATATGGGCTTTCTGGTAGTACCACCGCTGATTGGATTTGTAGCACAGGCTACCAGCTTACGTTTATCGTTTGGTATTATGGCCATCTGCGGCCTGCTCATTGTACTGATGGTAAGAGGGCTGAAAGAAGAAGCGTAATATATAAGGCCCCACCGCTTTTGGCGGGGGACCCGATGACTAAAACAAAACCTGAGCCTTTGGGCAACCGGCTATTAGCATACCCAAAACGTTTCTCCGCAGCTGATGAACTGTGTAGTTGGCAATGACTGGTTTTTGCTCACCTGAGGTGACACTTTACTTAATGTGGCCACGGTAATTTTGGTAAGCTTCAGTTTTGAGGTGGTTTTCTTTTTCATGATAGTACAGTTTAAGGTTTCCTGAATCTACACAAAGAACACCTGCCTGTCAATCACGGAAAAAGGGGATTTATTATTGTTGTGCTCCCTTACTGATGCTGTTATTCACGATCCGCGGATGACCGTCAATATCCAGTGTTCCATTCACCGCTGCCCCCATCACCACACCGCTGTTTTTAGCCGGTGAATTAGCCGTGATATGCAGGTCCGGAATAGTGGCGCTCACCAATAAAGGATCTACACCGTACATGGAATGGGCGTCTCCACCAACAGTAGTTTTCCAGGCAGCAACATCTGTGATCACATGATCGCTTGTACCACCCCAGATCCACTGCGGTGTGCCGGTAGTATAATACAAGTTATTATCGATGATATTTCCCGAACCCGTGTTGGTATATTTATGCACAAACACATCTACCGGTCTGGCATATACGATATTGTTTTTAATCACGTTATCGAAGCATTGTTCTGTGAGGCGGATTTCACCTTCTATTTCGCCATATGCACCCGTTACCTTGTTATTAAACAACAGCGTATTATTCACGACATAGCAATTACGGGTACCACCGGAAGTATAGCCCAGGTAGCCACCGAGATAAATACCGGTGAGCCAGCAGTTATACACAAAATTATTTCTCACAATACAATTGCTGGTAGGGTAATCATTGTTCTCGCTCACAATACCAATACCCCGATCGGCTTCATGTATTTTATTTCTTTCTACAATAATATTCCGGGCCCCGTCCACATAAATAGCGATGGCGCCATGGCCCTGTGCGCCTATTGGGCCGCGGGTCATATCGATGTTATATAATTCATTGTCGCAGATCACTCCGTTACGTGAGTAATTGAGCGCAGGATTGGGATTGGCGGCATAACCACCCGCTGCATCTATACCAATATTCTCTGTGTTGTAAATTGTATTTCTGCGAATCGTAAATCCATCTACATAGCCATTGATCGTGAGGTTTTCGCTATAGCCGGTTTTAGTATCATGAATCACATTATCCTCCACGAGGATGTTTGTCATCACATCAGCGGTGTTGCCGGCAATTTCGATACCATGCCCACTTCTTCCCTGTGAAGGCGCGGCATTATTTTCAATGTTATAAATTTTATTTTTTCGGATGATGATATTGCAGGACCCTGCATTTGCTGTCACACCGTTCACGTTGGTACCAGCACCGCTGGTCTTTAAATTACAGATATCAAATCCTTCCAGCACCACGTAGCTGGCGTTGCTGATCATCACCAATGATTCATTACCCGATACCGGGAGGCCTGTACCATCGATCACGGCTTTTTCGCCGGCATATGCTTTCAGGGTGATTAATTTCCCTAAGCGGCCAGCTTTGGGGAAGACTACTTTTTCTCCATAGTTACCAGCCCTTACAATCACGCTATCACCTGGAATTGCTTTTGCCAATGCACCGTTAATGGTACGCATTGGGCTGCCAATAGTGCCGTTGGCAGCATCACTACCGGCAACGGATACATAATAAGTATGTGCTTTTGCTGCCACAACGGGCTCCGTTGTATGGCCTTTACTACACGCGCAGGCGAGGTTGCCAAGCGCCGCCAATAAAAAAATATACATATGCTTGTTTAACATGGTTTCAAAATATAAGGCCGCTCCGCAAAGCGAAGCGGCCTTTGGGGCTAGCATTTTAATAGGATTATTCTGATATGATCTTTCTTACCCGGTTATTATTTTTATCCAACACATACACTACATCATTCTTATCTACGGCTACGCCACCAGGTGCATTAAACGCAGCTAATCCGCCGATGCCTTCCGCGTAACCCGGCGTACCGCCACCTGCATAGGTAATCACCTCAAAGGTATTAGGATAAATAGCACGGATACTCTCATCAGCGTTAGCGCCATAACTACCATTACCTGCAACGTATATCATACCATTGCCGCCTACCGTCAAACCCCATGGGTTAGCAAAGCGCGCCGCAGCGCCAATTCCATTTACGAAACCAGCAGCGCCGGTAGTACCGGCTACCACACTGCGTTCCCAGGTACCTGCTTTAAACCGTAAAATAGTTTGATCGCCATAACTGGATACATAGAGATTGCCATCCTTATCGAAAGCCATTCCTCCAGGATTATTGATACCAGTGATGATGGGCTCACTGCTGCCGTCAGACTTTAATTCAATGATTCTACCGTCGCCAGGGTTGGAATAACATACCCTGCCGGATTTTTTATCTACCGTGATATTCCAGGGATCTGCTAATGTAGCTCCCGGGGAAGTAGTAGTACCATCTGGTGTAACTTTTCGGATAACGTGCAGGCCGGGATCTGCTACATATACATTCCCGGTAGCATCAATCGCCAAACCATAAGGAATGGAAAAGCGCGCTGCAGGGCCTTGTCCATCGTCGCCACCACCATGACCGGGGCTACCCGCCAATACGGTTGCATTTCCGTCACCATCAATTTTACGAATGCAGGCATTACCTGGATCAACAACATATACATTGCCGTTGTCGTCTGTAGCGATACCCGTTGCACGATACCACCCCGCGCCATTAAAGCTGAACTGGGCATCCGCACCTTTTCCGGCGGCATATCCCGCGGTACCATTACCGGCCAACGTACTCACTGTTCTTGTAAATATGTAAGTAAACGGCGTGCTGCTGACTACACTATCTTTTCCGATAGATACCACCAGGTTACCGGACCCGCATTTCTTAGGTACCACCACCATAATTTGTTTGGTATTGGCGCCTACTATCTTGCAGGGCTTACCATTGATAGTAACCTTCAAATTAGTAGTGTCTGATGAAAAGTTATCTCCGGTAATCAATACCTCTGTAGTAGCGCCACCAGCGGCAGGAATGAAATCTGTCAGCGAAACAGGCTGTCCGTCGGCATGTTTCAAATCACTATCTTTTTTACAACTGGTAAAGGCAGCTGCAACCAAAAAACAACCTGTAAGTATATATGAATTCAGTGGCCTGATCATAGCAGTTAATTGAGAATTAAATAAAGAAAATTATTACCACCCTGGATTCTGTACCAATCCCCTTGCCTTCTCCATGTCCTTCTGCTGTATAGGGAATATATACATCTTGTTATCCCAGTATCTCTTCTGGAAAAGCGTTCTCTTGTAAAAATCAGTGAAAGAAAATCCCTGTCCGTTATCGTTTGCATTTACGTTCATCGCGTAGATAGCCTGATTTTCCGGTTTCTCCATCAACAGGCGGCGAATGAGGGTGTAGTAGCGATCACCTTCAAAACAAAGCTCTATCTGCCTTTCTCTCAGGATCACGTCCCTCATTTTTTTCGTGTCGCCTACCGCATCCGGATATACTTGTTCTATGCCCGGAATACCGGCTCTTTGTCTGATCATATCCAGGTACTTCACAATATCAGGGTTACCTGGATCGTATTCATTCAGCGCCTCTACATAATCCAGCAATATTTCAGCATAACGGATAAGTATCCACGGAGAACGATACGCGCCACTTACCATGGTACGGATATTATCATTAGGACTCAGCAGTTTACTGGGGAGATAACCGGTAATAATATTGCTTCCGCCGTATTTCATCCCTGATTTACCACTGTAATAAAATTCTATTCTGCCCCTGCCATCCTTATTCTGATCGGAAGAATAATAGTTACGCTCATCCTCGGATGTTGCCGGTACTACCGGACGACCATTGTACGCAACAAAAGCATAAAAGCGGGGTTCCCTATCAACATACATATTCCAGTCACCCTTACCATGTTGCCATACGAAGAGACCTGCACCCTGCGCAAAACCAGTTTCCTTGTAACCTGAGGTTGGATCATCAATGGTTTTACCATTGTTCATATAAAATGCATCCACCACATTTTGAGTAGCGTCATACAAACCACCTGCTGCCGGGCCGGGCGCAGCACAGGCCGTGTAGCCCCAACGATCCCAGTTCATAGAAGCCAGGATGATTTCGTCATTCCACGAAGTCAGGAATACATCACGAACAGATTCATATGGATTAAATTGGGTACCGCCATTATCCAGGTTGGTAAACAATTTGTACACCTTTGTATCAATAACTGCTTTGGCAGCAGCGGCGGCAACACGCCATTTATCCACTTCATAACTGGCAGGCGCTAACAGTGTACCATCCTGATTTTTGAGAACTGCTAAACGTGGATTACCATTCCACAACGGACTAGCCGCCCACAACGCTACCTTTTCTTTCACTGCCAGACAAGCGCCTGCAGTAGCCCGGCCGTTATTAGCCGCATTCCAGGTAAGTGGCAATCCTTTTGCCGCTGCATCCAATATGCCATTGATATGCGCAACACAGGCGTCGAACGGCGCCCGGGTCAGTTTATTGTAATCATCATTCTGGCCCATGGTACCATTCACGATTACATATGGTCCATACTGTTTTAACAGCATCCAGTAAAAATATCCACGTAAAAAAAGGTTCTCTGCTTTATACTGTGCTTTCAAATCATCACTCAGTTCCCCGGTGGGTACCTTATCAATATTCTGCTCAAAAATAAACGACTGCCGGATAGCCACATAGTAGTCGGCCCAGTTATAGGCATACCAATCTGATGGACTCCAGTTACCACTTACGATGTACCTGGCCACGGTGTTTGGAATACTCACCGATGTTTCATCCGCAAGCCCCACGGTAGCATAGTCATTATAACCACGTCTGTAACTATAAATATTATTCAGATAGGCTTCTGCGTTGGCCCTGGTTTGCCAGATCTGTTCTTCTGTTAAAAGATTGTCCGGTTTTTTATCAAGGTATTTGGTACACGCTCCCAGCATCATCACACTTATACCACTGAAAAAAAGTAACAGGTATTTATATCTCTTCATAACATGATCTTTTTTTGCTTCATTAAAACTGTGCTCTTACACCCAGTGTAACTGTTTTAGAATAAGGATATTTGGCACCATTGTTCCCCAGCTCAGGGTCCCATAATTTAAATTTGGAGAACGTAAGCATGTTAGTACAGGAGGTATATACCTGTAAACTGCTGATCCCTTTTCTCTTCATTTGCGGTGTGATAAAAGAATAACTGAGCGACGCCTGCTTAAGACGCATGAAGCTGCCATCTCTAATCCACCAGGTGCTATTCACATAGTTATTATCGTTGGTATTAGCTACGGTGAGTCGCGGATAATGTACATTCTGACTTGGATTATCCGGTGTCCACCGGTTCATCATATCTTCCAATACAGCAGCCGGATTTTGTCCCATTCCTGCAAATGGCACCACGCCTACACCTGATGCACCAGCGCCATTCCCTGATATATCTGTACCATTAGCCATAATGCCTACATCGGCTACGCCCGCGAAAATGGCTGAGAGCTCAAAATTTTTATATCCGAGATTGAAACCATAACCATATGACCAGGCAGGGAAAGAAGATTTACCAAGGTAAGTCTGATCATCTCCGTTAATTTTAAGGTCGTTGTTCTTGTCTTTGTACCTGATATCACCCGCATAAACAGGTCTGCTTTGCGTTGCTTTTTTAGCATCGTCATCACTGGTAAATAGTCCCAAACTCTCATACCCATAAAACTCTCCAAACTGGTGACCTTCCATCTGCTGATATGGAAATATGGCTTTAGGCGCATCAGCAAAAAGAATCGTGTTTTTAGCATAGGTAACGTTACCGAATATACGTAGCGTAATATCCTTTCCTATATTATCAGTATACTCCAAACTCGCATCCATACCTTTGTTCAACATTTCGCCGATGTTACCGAATATCGAAACATTGGAATAGCCGCCGATAGATGAAATACTATTACGTCCAACCAGGATAGAAGTTCTTTTATCCCGGAACCAATCCACCACCAGGTTCAGTTTATTCAGGAAGCCCATTTCCAGACCAATATCTGTTTTCGCTGATTTTTCCCAGGTCAGTCCCTGGGTACCCATTACGCTGGGTGCAATACCTCCGTAATAGGTGGGATTGCCGGCACTACCAAAGGATACTCCACCTGCGCCGGTATTAAACGTTGTTAAATATCCAAAACGGTTGCCCCCCAAACCAATCTGATCATTACCTGTCATACCATAAGAACCTCTGATCTTCAGCAGATTCACTGTTTTGGCGAGTGGCTGGAAGAAATCTTCTTTTGAAATCACCCAACCAACAGATCCTGCCGGGAAATAACCCCATCTCTTACCTTTCTCAAAGTTTTCAGAACCCGTAGCTCCCATATTTCCTTCCACCAGGTATTTATCCATATAAGAGTAAGTGACTCTGACGGCTGCACTCTGGTTACGATAAGGAATAGCTGTAATGGCATCACCTGCAGAACCTCTCAAACGATTCCGGATGCTACCTACAAGTAAGCCACCGAAATTATGCCGGCCAAAACTGCGGTCGTAGGCCAGGTTACCTTCCAGGTACATCATCCGTTCTCCGGAAGAGGAAGATCCATAATTCAGGTAAGTATCCCCTGTTCTTAGTGGTTTTCCAAAAAGGAGATTACCATTTTCATCTCTATTGGAGGTGTACCAGATGGCACTATTTCCTTTCCTGGAGTTGTCAAATTCACCATACGTATCAAAAGAGAAACGTGCGGTAGCTGTTAGCCCTTCTGTGATGGCATCCAGCTTCTGATTAAGGGACAATACCGATTGAATAGACGGCTTAAATTCTGTGCTATAACCTGCATTCTGTACGATGTTGTATGGATTTTCGCCTGCGTTGGCAGGTGGACCTGCCCATTTACCATCCGGATAGCTAACCGGGAAACCAATAGGATTGGTAGCATAAGTGAGATACCAAATACGGCTGGCGGAGTTACCCGGGAAACGGCTATTTACCAGCATAGAAGCCAGGTTGAGGGAAAGTAGTGTTGTTTTGGTGACATTCAGGTCTACATTACTCCGGAAATCGTATCTCTTGAAATTAAGGTTGGGGTTATAATCATTTATCTTCTTTACATTGTATTGTCCTTCCTGGTCGTAAAACGACATCGATACATAATAACGCATGGACTCACCACCACCACTTACGTTTACATTGGCATTGGCCATAGCCGACCAATCCTTATAAATAGTATTGATCCAGTTTACATTTGGATACAGGTATGGATCTAATCCACTGGCAGTTTTCCGGATCAGTTCTTCGCTATACCCCGGCTGGTCTCCTGCATTGGTCCGCGCTTCATTATATAGCTTCATGTAATTCACGCCTTCCAGCATTTTAGGCAACTTGGTTAAACCACTGTAACCGCCTTCCACTTTAGCAGCTACTTTAGGCTTACCAGCCACCCCTCTGCGGGTGGTAATGATCAATACGCCATTCGCACCTTTTGCACCATAAACCGCCGTAGCAGAAGCATCTTTCAACAGGGAAATGCTCTGGATATCTTCCGGATCTATATTATTAAAAGCACCACCATAGGTGCTGTTCACATCTTCACGTTGTACCCCATCCACAATGATCAACGGCGAATTGCTACCTACGAAAGTACCTATACCACGGATGGTGAAGTTGGGATTATCATAACCGGGTTCTCCACCAGCACTTGCCATAGAGATCACCCCGGATACTTTACCTACCAACGCATTGGTCAGGGTACGCACCGGGCTTTTCATATCCGCCATATTCACGGTAGAAACGGCACCTGTTACGGTCACTTTTTTCTGTGCACCAAAGCCTACTACCACCACTTCATTCAGTTTGTCCACCTTGGCAGTCAGACTGATTTTCATGGCCTTCTGGCTAACCACCCGCACTTCTTCCGGATTCATTCCCATCATCGCTACTTTCAGGATATCATCCTTGGCAGCATTGATGGAAAATACCCCCATTACATCGGTCACAGTACCTTTGCTGGTTTCTTTTACGGTTACGGTTACACCGGGTAATGGATTACCATCGGCATCCATCACCAGGCCCCGCACCAGCCACTCGCTCTGCTTTTCAGCCGGAGCAGCAGGCGCCGCTGCTGATTCCTGCGGCACTGCTTTCTTGTCTAATACAATGCGGTTGCGCTGTATTACATAGCTGATATTCCTGCTCTTAAAAATAAAAGCCAGTACATCATCCAGTTTCGCCTGCCGGAAATTCAGCGAGATCTTCTCTCCATCATTCAGCAATTGATTACTGTACACCAGTGTAAGACCAGTTTGCTTTTTGATGGCACGAAAGATCTGTGCCAGCGATACATCATTTCCTGTAACGGTTACAATTGACTGTAGTGAAGGAGTTGGCGTTTGCGCCTGTGCGCCAAAAAACGGCATACCTACAAGGCTGCATAGCACCAGCAAGTGCACCACTCTTCGCATAGCCAGTTGAAAGTGGCGTATACTTTTTTTCATTCGGGAATTGTTTACAAGTTAAAATGATTATACAGCAAATAGCATCTACAAATGCTTTTCAGTACAACTACATCGATTTTGGCAAAACGGGTGACAGGCAGCATTCACTTTTTTTAACAATTAATATGATTACCTGCAGTCCCCTCAAGGTATATGGATAAATAGTTGACTGGCCAGCACGAATGCTTTCCGTGTAACTACTCCGTTTTCGATAAAACGGGTGACAACCTTTGGCGTTAAATGGAGAATATTTATTTCAGGATAATTTCACTACCGGAGAGTTGGTAGTCCAGGTGAGCAGTTGTTTTAAGATCGGATAAAAAGTCATCCAGCCTTTTACGATCCATTAAGCCGGTAACGGATTTACCGGCCAGCTTATCGTTATCAATCACAAAGCGCATCCCATAAAAACGGGTAGCTTCCTGTATTAATGTTGCCAGTGGCATACTGTGATAATAATATACGCCGGTACGCCAGGAAGATACTTCTTCTTCATCAAAGCGACTGGTAGTAAATCCTTTATTGGCGCCATAATCGGCCTGCTGTCCGGGTTGTAAAGCTTGCTGCTCATTGCCTTTTCCATGCGCCATCACACTACCCGATACCAATGATGTTTTGACGGTACCCGCCTGATAAGTGTTAATGTTAAATGCAGTTCCCAACACCTGCACATTATTCAGGGACGTATGCACGATAAAAGGACGTTGCGCATCTTTGGCTACATGGAAGTAGGCTTCTCCCTCCACATATACTTCCCGGCTGGCGTTCCCAAAATGAAAAGGGAAACGTAACCTGGTAGCGGCATTCAGCCACACCTCCGTACCATCAGACAAGGTAAGCTGATAACTTTCTCCTGCCGGTATTTCCAGTATATTTTGTACGGTATCCGAAGACGTATATTGTAATGCGCCATTGCTGGTATTCAGCGTGGCATGCTGCAAAGCAATGGTATGTGCACTGCTGTCTTTATTTAAGATGACCGCTTCTCCCTGGTTCATCACCAGGCGGATTTCCCTTTTTTGCTGTTGCTGGATCACATTGGCAGAAGTATATACGGGTGTGGGTTTATGCCAGAAGAAAAATACCAGGACGCCACTACCTAACAATAAGATCATGGCAGCGGCTATCATTATTTTCTTCAGTGGAAACACCCGCGCAGGTAGTGCTTCGGGTCTTTCTTCATGAATAGACTGCAAGGCAGCGGTGGAGTTAATACGTTGCAGGTATCCGCTGGCATTCATGGTTTCATCTTCCTTCACCAGCAGCTCCCATTGTGCTTTGAAAGCAGGATTATGCAGCAACTGTTCCTGTACATAGCGCTCCTCTTCTGCAGAGAGATGACCCGACAGGCGTTGTATATATAATTCAAATATTTTTTCTGCTGCTACTTCCATGATTGTTAACCAAACACGGGCTAATGCCCTTTATTAATAACTGCATGCCGCAATACTTTCAAGCCTCTTTTTAAGTGAGTTTTGAAAGAATTGATGCTGATTCCCATTTCATCTGCTGCCTCCTGATAACGCTTCCCCTCCATATATACCATTTGTATGGCCGAACGTTTTTGCATGGCCATACCATTAATAGTAGTTAATACCTGTTTATAATAATCCGGAGAAATATCCGGTATACTCATACATGTTTCATCCTGTAGCTGGGTGAAAGCCACCTGCTGCTCCCGCTCTGTCTTCTGCTTTTTCAGCCACGTCAGGCAACGGTTTTTAATGGCCTGATGCAGGTATCCACGGATATCACCATTGAACTGAAGATATAACTTTTTGTCCCATATGTCCAGGAAGAAAGTCTGTACCAGGTCGTTCGCCTCCGCTTCATTTCGCAGAAACCAATACGCATTTACACACAGCAGCTTATGATACTTCATGAACAAAGCATCATACGCGGCGGTATCTCCGTCTTTTAACCGTTCAACCAGTTCTATGTCTGAAGAGTAATCCATTTAATAAGACTGCCGTATAATTACAGGTGACATTTACACATAACTCCTTTGGTGGCTGTATCGCGGAACAGCTGCTATTTGATTGGTTCGACTTAAAATAGTTGTGGAAGAAGCATATTTCTTCTATTGTTCAACTGTTGTGACTAAAGACTTTGGCTTGATGACTTTAATTTCAAATCAAGGTAAATAAATAATTTGTAAAAATGCATAGGGGTTGAAAAAAAAGTAAAAGCCCCGGCAAATGATGCCGGAGCTTTTTTTCACAGGGGTTTCAGTAGACAGCTTATAACTTAAAAAATATTTTTTTCTTATATAACCAGTAGCATAATCCCCATTCCAACCCAAGTACCACAAAGGCAGACAACACTTCCTGAATGCCTTCCGGTATCCCTACCATCCCAGTAAAACCCTTTACGAAAATACCGGTAGTAGGATTTACCCACTCTCCTCCCACTGTTTCAAAAAAGAGATAAATAAAAATAGCATTCATCCCCACCACGGTGGCTATCCATGCGTACCGTGTATTTTGTTTTACATCTATCAGCCAGTACAGCAATGCCAGTAATAACATCACCCAACCACCGGATGCCAATGTAAAAGAACTGGTGGCAATACGTTTGATAATGGGGGTAATCCCCGCCCAATCCAGCCCGAAACCTGCTATCAAACCTATGGCGCCTGCTGCCAGCAGTATTTTTATTTTTTGGGAAGATGACCGGCTGCTGATCAGCAACTTCCCCGCCAGTACTCCCCATATAGTATGGGCAGCAGTAGGCAAAAAGTTGATGGTCACCCATCCCCCGCCATTATTGAGTTTCCCCATCAATACCATATCCATAAATGATCCGAAGTTATGGTCCATCACAAACGGCGCTGCATAACCAGGCATTAACAGGAAACGATAAAGAAGGTCAGTAGCCAATAATAATAAAAGGCTTACTCCCAACTGGAAAACATAGGAACGGCGTATAATCAGGTAGGCGATCATGGTTGTGACGGAGAGTTGTGTCAGCACATTCCATAACTCCCACACTAACCTTCCTGCATATACGCAATGGAGGGCAGTGCCAAATATAAACAACTTTAAACAACGAAACGCAATATGCCGGAAGTTTTGTGACCAGGTAATCCCTTTCTGCGATTTATAGTAGTAGGAAATATACATCGCCGAGCCGGCCATGGTCATAAAAGCAGGTTGCACCAGATCCCAGGCCCGCAGGCCATTCCAGGGATGATGAAAAAACTGTTGATTGATGCTGGCGGCAATACCCGTTGGATGCAAATGCCAAATTGACGAGTAAATGCGGGCACTCTCCCCAGCCAGGAGAATCATGATAAGTCCGCGCATCACATCCAGGGAAATCAGTCGTTGGTTGACATTGGTTGTACTGTTCATTATCCTGATTGTAGCGTTAATTTAATAATTATTCCGGCATATTCATTAAAAAAGATGGAGCCCCTTCATCCGGAATGGTTCCCAGCTGAGTGCCCCAATCGCTGGTAGTAGCCACCATACCGAGCCGTATAGCCATCCCCGTAAATCCCTTTATTTTCGAACGGTCCAGTCTTCCTTCAAACCGAAGCAGTCCGTTACTTTCCTGTATGGTACCTATGGTGTAAAAATCAGTGCCGGATTGAGGATCAAAGTTAAATCCGGTTTGTGGCCCGCTATGATAAAACAGGCCCATCGGAATCGGGGCCGACTTCAACAACCACTGCCCTTCCAGCAATACATCATAACCGCCGCCGGTGAAGAGAGAGGTCAGTAACCCCGTGCCGGTACTGTTGTCGCTGTCGATGTACACATCGAAAATCACGCCGTCCGATTGCTTCCCACTCATCTCCACATAGAAATACATATACTGCCCATCGTAATCGAATTTGGCTTTTTTAAACACGCCCCCTTTAGGGCCGGCCGTCATCACGTTCTGTGTCAGCGTATCCCAGTCTGCCAAACTGTTATCATTTAGTTTGATGGGCGACGTCTTCGAAATCCGTATTACCGTTGACCCTTCCGCCGTTACCCCATCTCCCGAAGTAGCATACAAGGTAGGTACATACTTACCTTTACCCTTATACGTATGCACCGGGCTTTGATCTGTAGACGAAGTACCGTCACCAAAATCCCACTTCCAGGACACCGCCCCGGTAGTGGTGTTCTTAAACGTCACCTGGCTGCCATCTACGGCAATGGTGTATACCACTACCGGCGCAGGTTTGGCGTCATCCTTCTTACAGGAGGTAGCTGCACATAGCAGCAATAATATATAAAGCAATGATTTTTGCATGTTCAACATTTTAAGGATTCTGGGTACACAGTTTATTCGTTTCTACTTCATCAATCGGAATGTAGTAGATGATCTTCGGGTTATCCGGCTGAATGATCATATTAGCATAACCGGAAGGATTTTTGGATAAATCAATATCCGATTGCTTCAATCCCGGTAAATGATAGCCCCAGTAAGTTCTGTTCATCGGCCTTTTATTGCGATACAAATCATAACTACGATGCCCTTCAAACGCCAGCTCCAGGCGTCTTTCCTTTAATACAATATCCAACGCAGATTTGCCCGCCGGCAATTGCTGATGATATAACGCATTCCCTAGTCCACGGTTGCTGCGGATCATATCTACATCATCCAACGCTGCCGCCACATTCCCTGCTTTGGCATTAGCCTCCGCCCGGTTGAGATACATCTCCGCCAACCGGAACATAATCGGGGAACTTAAAGTAGGCCGCTTATCCTGGCCGGAGAACTTGGCGATATAGTAAATATCAATGCCATTCTTTTGCTGCAAATCACCGTTATCATCTTTCAATGGCACAATGTATTTCCAGCGCACATCCTCCGGATTGGCCGCCATGGTATCTCTCAGCGATGCAGAAGCAAACTCTTCTCCCCAACCGGAATTACCGTCGGAGTAAATCATGGAAGCAATAGAACCAAATTTGCCGTAATCATCCAGCTGGGTAAAGGCTACGCAAAAAATAGTTTCACTACCGTTAATGGCATTTGCAAATAAATCAGGATACGCAGCGCTGGTGGTCAGCGAAAAACGACCACCATCTATTACTTTGTTAGCGAAATACAGGGTACTATCGTTCACCCCTTCATAGAGATAAGCCCTGGACAACAAGGCCCACGCTGCTTCCCGGGAAGCATATTGTTTGCCTCTGGCCTGTGTCATGAGATCGGCGCCACGACGCGCATCAGCAATGATTTGCTTATACACCTCCCCTACGGATGCCCGTGCTTTTTGCGCCGGATCACTGGTAGATGTACGCAGAATTACCCCTGGCGCCGCCGGATTCAACGTATACGGCATGGCAAATAATTTCGCCAGGTTGAAATGAGCAAACGCACGCAGGAAATAGCATTCTCCTAATAGCTGCTGCGTAGTAGCGTCTGCGTTAGCCAGCTTCTCCACCGCTTCTATCACGGTATTGGCATCGTTGATAATTTTATAGGAGATATACCAGAAATAACGGGTATTCGGTTGCGTGGGAGAATGATCCAGTGAAAAGCTGTAGAATAAGGGATCTTCGGTGGTTTGTCCACATACAATATCATCACTGGCAAAATCCGACAGCTGAAAATACTGACGCAGGTACATATTATTATCATCCGTGGTACCATTAAACGGTACGTGATCTTTCAGGAGCGAATAAGCGCCATTCACCGCATTCTTCAGGCCATCCGGTGAGCTGGTAATGGTTTCTGTGGTCAGCGCATCGCTGGGATTTACATCTTTCATACAACCGGTTTGCCATAGCAACAACGGCAGTAGCAATAATATGATAATCACTGATCTCATGACAGGGCAGTTTAAAATCTGAAATTAATGTTGAACAGGTACTGACGATTATTCGGATACTTGAAGTCCGATACGCCGGGCATCACCTGTGATCCGGGCGTAATAGTCGTTTGCGGGTCCTGTCCTAAGAAGTTGGTGAAAGTATGCACGTTGTCGGCCGTGAAACCCACGGTGATTCCTTCCATGTTTAACCGGCTTACCAGTTGCTGCGGCAGTTCATAACTTAACCGGATATTGCGCAATGCCAGGAAGCTACCATCTTTCAAAAAGCGTGTAGACGTTTGCGTGGAATTGGCTGAGTTCTGCGGACTGGGTTCCGTAGCGTCATCGCCGGGCTTACTCCAGGTGCTGCTGCCTTTAGGCAAATTCACCTGATTGTAATAAGGCTCGTTGCCATCGTTTTCTACGAAGCGCAGGTTGTTGCTATATACTTTGTTGCCTGATAAGAAATAGATATTCACACCCAGCGAAATACCGTTATAGCTAAAGGTATTGGTCATACCACCCTGGAATTTAGGCAAGGCAGATCCAACTTCCTGGTAGGTAGCACTGGCGTAATTAGAAGTGGATTTCCTGGTGCCATCTTTCTCTATCACTTCCCATAAAGGCGCACCGGTTTGCTTATCTACCCCAAGCCACTTCGGCATATAGAATTCATACAGGTTACCACCGTTGCGGTAAATCTGTGAAATACTCCAGGTAGATTGTGTGGTGATAATATTCGCGGGGAACTGCTGCAAGCGGTTCGTGTTGAAATTGATATTGAAATCAGTGTTCCACTGGAATTTTCCGGCACGCACATTCAAACTGCTGATGCCTAGTTCGATCCCGTTATTCACCAGCTGTCCTACGTTCTCCCAGCGGGTTTCAAAGCCTACAGACAATGGTTGTGATACCTGCAGCAACAGGTTTTTAGTGACGTTGTTATACACATCTACGCTAAGGTCTATCCGTTTAAACAACCCGATATCGATACCACCATTCCATTGGTATTTACTTTCCCAGGTAAGGTCCGGACTAGGCAACTGAGAAGGTGTAGCAGCGGTTTGCTGGTAATATTGTCCTGTCAGTGAAAACAAGGCCAGGTAACGCGACGACCCAATATCCTGCGTACCGGTAACCCCATAGCTGGCCCGGAGTTTCACATTATTGAACACTTCATTATCTTTCAAAAAATCTTCATTGCTCACCAACCACGCAGCAGATATAGCCGGGAAAGGCGCATAACGGTTGCTGGAAGGGAAGTTGGAAGAACCATCTACGCGGAATGATCCGGTGAGGAAATATTTATCCAGGTAGCTATAGTTCACCTGCGAAATAAACGATTGAATAATGGCTTCGTTCACGCTTCCAAACACTTGCTGATTACGGGATACCACGTTCAGTACTTTCAGCCCTACCGGAATACCTTTTCCGGAAGCGCCCAATATCTCTCCATTGCTTCCTTCAAAAGCCACACCAGCGAGGCCACTGATCCGATGATCGCCCATATGGAAATCTACTTTCAACAGGTTGTTGGAGATATAGCCGTAGTTGAGGGTGCTTTGTTCATTCAGATAGCCATCGCCGTGATACTGCCCTGCTACCTGTGGAGAATACCAGGTTTTATTTTTGTTGTATCCCAGCGATAAGCGATTGGTGCTGGAAAACGTGAGCCAGCGGGTGATGCCGATGTTGAGCCCCATATCATAATTCACATCGAAATTTTTATAAGGGTGCTCAGAATTTTGAATGGTATGTATCGGATTTACTTTATCGCGCGACCACCATTTAAAAGGCGCGTTTCCATCTACGTAGAGCGCTTTGCCGCTGCTGTCGTATGGATTATCCCAGGGCATGTTCAGGAAAGCGTAATACATATCGTTGTAGTCGTATGTTTTACCGAAAGCGCCGCTGAGGTTAATGTTGTTGGTCAGGCTGATGTTCTTCGTGAAGTGATAGGTAGAATTGGCTCTCAGATTAACCCGCTGATAATTGGTATTCATGAAAGTACCTTTCTCATTGTAGTAAGAGAGTCCGAGATAATAATCTGCTTTGTCTGTTTTACCACTGGCAGATACATATACGTTCTGCATAGGTGCGCGGCGGAACATATCTGTTAACCAGTTATAGTTCTGATTTTTCAGCGACAGCGGACGTTCGTTGTAAAATTTCACCAGGTCTATTTTATAGGAATTATCCGTAGCGCCGGGGATATAATCCCGATAAAATTCTTTCTGGCGTTCGTATAATTCGCTGCCATTCATCATATCCATGGTACCGAAATCGGGTGTACGAAACCCGGTAGTGATCTTTGCTTCAAAGCGTGTTTTACCGGAGGCCGCTCTCTTGGTGGTGATGATAATAACGCCGGCATTGGCCTGAGAGCCATACATAGCGGTGGCGCCGGCATCTTTGAGTACCGTTACGGTAGCAATATCATTCGGATCATAGTTACCACCGATGATACCATCTACCACTACCAGCGGACTTTGGGACGCATTCACCGAAGAAATGCCACGCATACGTATTTCAGCGGCGGCGCCGGGCACACCTGAGCTACTTACCACCTGCAGGCCGGCCACTTTTCCCTGTAGCATAGTCCCTACATCGTTGGTGGTAACATCTTTCAATTTAGTAGCATCTACTACGGCTACGGCGCTGGTGAGTTCACTCTTTTTCTTATCGGAGTAACCTACTACGATCACCTGATCCAGCTGACTGTTCCCTGATTTCATGACTACCAGCATCCCTTGCCGGGCGGGAAGTTCCTGTTTATCATAGCCGGTAAAAGTGAATACCAGTATTTCACCGGCGTTGGCGGTTACAGTAAACTGGCCGCTGCTATTGGTAGCGTTACCTCTGCTCGTCCCTTTTACCATTACGGTGGCGCCGGGCAATGGTATGCCATCGGCTGTTTTTACGCTACCTGATATTTTGCCCAGCGTATCAGTGGCTGTTGGCGGCGGCAATGCTTTGGGACGAATGACAAATACACCATCGTTGAGGGTGAAGGTAACGGGTTGGTGCTGCAGACATTGTTCCAGTACACTTTGTACAGAGGCCCCATTTACCTCCAACGTAACCGGGAGGGCATTCTTCAGTGCCGACTCGTTGTACACGATGGTGGCGCCGGATTGCAGAATTATTTCTGCAAATACTTTTTGTAAGGGCATATTTTTCACAGAGAGGGTTACCTGTTGTGAAAAACTCCTGGCGCTTACATGTAAGCAGGCTACCAGGATGAGCCAGGTGGTTATTTTCATCACCCGCAAAATTTTGGTTAATAAAAGTCCCTTTGGGAGAAATGGCTTCTCCTTAAATTTTAAATCCATACTTTTAATAAGGTTTAGAATTCTTAAATGATCATTCGACGGATCTTACAGGATGCTGGACTTTGCCGGGGGTGTGTCCGCACCTCCGGTTTTCCATTGTTCAAAAATTTAGTTCTCCATTTTTATTTACAGACGTTTACGGTAATACAATAACTTTATTTCCTTCGCTTTTAAAGTGATTTGTTCCGTTTTCTTCCAATACGTGCAATACAGCTGATAAATTAAGATTCCGGCTAATACCGCCACCATACAGCTCTTTACCGGGGGCGGTGTTATAAACTATTTCCACATCATACCAGCGGGCTATTTCCCGGAGTATGGTGGGCAAATCCATATTATTAAATACAAACAGCCCATTTTTCCAGGCCATGATTTTGTTGATATCTGCTTCTTTTACCGTTAACTGATGCCCGGAAAGCGCTAGCACGGCTTGCTGACCTGGGCGAAGGATTTTATCCTGCACTTTTATTTTTCCATCCAGTAACGTGGCGTTGATAGTAGGTTCGTCGGCATAGGCCATCATATCAAAGCGGGTCCCCAACACTTGTACTTCCATTTCATTGGCCTGTACTTTAAATGGCTGCCCTGCTTTACCGGCTACTTCAAAATAGGCTTGTCCCTGTAGCAACACTTTTCTTTCGGCACCGGTGAAAGCGGTAGGATAACGCAGGGAGGAGGCGGAGTTCAACCATACTTTGGTGCCATCCGGCAATGTTACCTGAAACTGGCCACCACGGGGCACGGAAAGTGTATTATATACCAATTCCGCCTTGGCATCGCCTGCTTCATACGAGAGTTGTCCGGCGGTATTTTTGATGACGCTGGCGCCGCCTTGTTTGCCGATAGCTCCATTGGCCGCGTCATCCAGGGCAATGGTACTGCCATCACCCAAGGTGAGTACCGCTTTTTTATTAGCGGGAGGCACCTCTTTCCGCGGGGTATTTACTGCTATAATATTTTTTTGGGGAGATGAATACCGGAGCTTTAACCCAACAACACCCGCTACTCCTACTGCTGCAGCTACAGATGCCGCCACGAGGTAACGACGATAACGTGGTATCCTTTCACTCTCCTCATTCGCTACAATTGCTTTTTGCTTTTCGCCTTCCGCTTTCGGCTCTTTCATAACAGGCCGCAACCGGTTCAACAACCGTTGCTCCAGCATTTGCCGGTCTTCTCCCGGCTCCAGGGGAAGCGGTACTTCACTATCATCGAAGCTATCGTACCAGTCGTGGAGTGCACTGGCTTCTTCGGGCGTAGCTTTGCCTTTCAGATAACGTTGAATCAGGTTTTTTAAATGCTGCATAATAGTAGAGTACAGAAATACCTGTTCTACCCTTAGTCCGGATTAAAATATTTTTCAGAAGAAGAAAGAAAGATAAGGATATACGTCCTTCAAGCGTACGCGCAAATGCTTCAAAGCCTTGGTAAGATGGGCTTCTACCGTTTTCTCGGACAGCTGCATGGCGGCAGCAATTTCTTTATTACTGTATTGTTCTTTCCGGCTATACAAAAATACGAGGCGGCATTTTTCCGGAAGCCGGGCTATTTCCATGCCCAATCGTTCCTGTAACCGGCAATAGTCGAGATGATCCATATCCGGAACCGCTACCAGCTGCTGCATCACCTCCGGGTTATCTAGTGGTTGATCCGGCAGCAAGTGGCTCATCTGGCGGAATACCGCATAACGGGTAGCCGTAGCCAGGTAACCGGAAAGATGACGTATTTCCAGCGCCTCCTTTCGCGCCCATAAACTAGCCAATACTTCCTGTACTACATCTTCTGCGGCAGTACGTACACGCAGGCGATTATAAGCGATGGCATATAGCTTCTCCCAGTAACGGTGAAATATTTCGGTGTAGGCCGATTCATCGGCCTGTTGCAGTCTTTGTAATAGCGCTATGTCACTCAGTTCATCCACGTGTGGTAGTTGGTTGATATGTGGTTGCTGTGAAAATAGTGAAAAACAAGTGGATTTTCTTTATTGATGTTAAATGGGATTGATTAAAACGCCTCATACATAAACCCTATTTATAAAAACCATAAAGAGAAAAAAGTGTAAGAAAGTAATTACAAAATGGTACGTAACAATCAAGCCAAGTGTATTTATTGGAGAGTTGCTGAGACCAGCACAAAATGATTGAAAGTGGCAGTAAAAAGCCCGTGTGATGAAAGAATGAGCCAGATACACTTACAAAAAAAACACATGTTTAAATATACTCACTATCAATAATTTCAAATAACCACTAAGGAATTTTACTGACAGAAATAGTCGATAACCGATAAAAATTAAATCTTTGTTCTCTTTTTGTGGTATTTTCACAGTATAAATGGCTGTATATCTTACTTCTATGATAAGATTTATACTCAATTTATCTGGTGCTAATTCTTCTGTTATTTACGCTCGACTCGTTCAGTGATTAATTCCTCTAATTGCTTAATTATGGCACATGTACTTGAATTAAAGATCAAAAGTGTTAGATCTGGGAAGACATTAAAAAATTCTTCTCCGGACCCAACCCCCAATTGGATCAAAAGGTGCATTGTTAGATTTAAAGCCAAAAGGCGAATTAATAAAATAATGCATAGCTTGCATGAAGCAAAAGAAATTCACGCCGGACGCAAACCAGCCCAAACATTCGACGAATTCCTCCGCGAATTATAAAATATTCACCACCACATTATTTGTCAAAGAAGCTACCGACTTAAAGAAAAAGTATCCCAACATAAGGGATGATTTTTATGAGCTTCAAAAAAGGCTTAAGGCTGATCCGATAACGGGGAATCAATCTTTGGGAAAAGATTGTTATAAAATAAGAATGAAAATCTCCGATAAAAAAAGTGGCGAAAGAGATGGAGCCCGTGTTATTGTGAAAGTACTTGTTATTGACAAAACAGTATATGTTTTATCAGTTTATGATAAGTCAGAGAAAAATAACATAACAGAGGATGAGTTTCATAAAATGTTACAACAATGTCTTGAACAACAAGCATAGATATAAAGCCCGGTATACCGGGCTTTATTATTTCATTCTCAGTAATAATTACGTCCCTCTACATCGATTCCGATCTGTTAAAACACCGGACGTTCTACTCAAAATAGAAGCCCCCCTACATCAAACTCACTCAGATACTCCATCTACCTACAACGCTTCCTTAATCACCTTCACCGCCTGCCCTCTCTCCAGTTCATTATGCTCCTGCCACTGGCTTTGCTGCTGACTCACCAGCAACGACGTTTGCCAGGCCAGGAACTTAGCTTCCAGTCGCTCGAGACAAAGTTGTTTATTCTGTAGCTGCGAGCGACTATCCATCGCTAACACCTGTAATCCGCTGGGACGGTGTATACCACGTACCGCAGTTTCTACCTTGTTGACATGCTGCCCGCCGGGGCCCGCAGCACGACAGGTTTCCAGCGTTACATCTTTCGGATTCCACAGCAATTGCTTTTTCACATCAAATACCGATACACCCACAAACCAGTTTTTACGTTTGTGAAATTTGCGGTAAGGACTTTGCGCAATCCATTGTACGGTGCCTTCCCATTCTTTGAGGAAAGCAGTCATCTGATTACCTTTTGCGAGTAACGTAGTAGAAAACAAGGTACCATTGATATCTCCTTTAATACTTTCGAGTACGGTAATGTCGATGCCCGCAGCGCGGCCCTGTTTTATCATGCGCTCCTGTACCCTGGCCACTACCCGGCAACATTCTGCCGGGCCGCGTCCTGAGGTGATCTGTATAATCATTTGTTCCATATACTTAATCTTTATTCATTCTTACAATGGCTGGCATAAACCGGCCTTGTATTTCAATTAATTCCTGCTGCGCAGCGATCACCTGATCGATGTTTTTGTATGCCAGCGGATTTTCTTCTACGCTGCCACCGATGAGGGTTACGCCTGCATTGGCCAGCATTTTCTTCATGCCGGAAACGGTCATGTTTTCTTTGGCTCTTTTACGGCTCATGGCACGGCCTGCGCCGTGAGAGGCAGAGTATAAGGCATTGTCCACGCCTTTCCCCATCACGAGATAAGCAGGCGTGCACATGCTACCGGGGATGATACCCATTTCGCCGGCATGTGCGGGCGTAGCGCCTTTGCGGTGAATGATCACCGAACGGCCATCCGCCAGCGTATCCTGCCACGCGAAGTTGTGGTGGTTTTCCACTTTGGCGAGCGACTGCAACCCCAGCGCCTTGATGAGGTTGATGTGAATACGGTCGTGACAGGCTTTGGCGTAATCGCCGGCCAGGTTCATCGACAGCCAGTATTCCTGTCCGGCTTCGGTGTTCATATCCAGCCATGCCAGCTGCTGCGCTGAGCGTGGCAGTTTGCAGGTATCCATGGCGATGCTGGTGTAGTGTTGCGCAATGTTGGCGCCAAGGCCACGACTGCCGGAATGCGATAACAACGCCAGGTATTTTTTTGGCGGCAATTGTAAGGCATTGTATTCCTGCAATTCGATCAATCCAAACTCTACGAAGTGGTTGCCGCTGCCGGAAGATCCCAGCTGTCGCGCTGCTTTGGCCTGCAGCTTTCTCAGCAGCTCGGTGTATTGAAACACCGGGCTGTCTAATACCGCATGTTCCTGCGAAAATTCCAGTCCGCCTTCCATGCCAAAGTGCGTGTATTCTTTCAACGCTACTTTCACCTGATGAGAAAAACGTTTTAAAAAGCTTTCTCCCTCGTCGAGGATGGTGAGCGCCATGCGGCAACCAATGTCTACGCCAACGGCGAAAGGCAGCACCGCATTTTGTGTGGCTAATACGCCGCCAATGGGTAATCCGTAACCGGTATGTGCATCGGGCATTAAAGCGCCCTGTACGGTGACCGGCAACGACATGGCCAGTTCCATTTGCTGTTTGGCAGAGCGCTCTATTTCTTTGGCGCCGTATAATTTTAACTGCCCGGTTTTTTCCAGCAGTTCATACGACTGAAAATTACATTCCACCGGCTCATCCATGAAAGTTTCTGCTATTTTCCCCAGCACTTCATCGGCCCGGTATTTCGCAGGATCTGCTTTGATAGCTGTTAATAGTTCTATTATTTCCGGCTTGCTGTGATGCTTGAAATGCCGGGACATAATGTTGATGACAAGGCTTCTGGCCCTGTCGTTGGTATAACCTATTTTACTAAGTTCTTTTGTTTTTATGCTGCCCATAAAATGGTCGTTTGGGTGTGCCGCTATACTTGGTGCGCACACGAGGGTTACATCAGTATTTACTGACGTAATCATGAAATAAAAAAGATAATTTTTCCCGCAAGAGGGGTCAACTTTCGCTGAGGTAGGTGAGCAGCAAACGGTAGGTATAACGTATATGCATATATGATTCCGCGCAGGTGATGTACGCACCGCAAATGCGATATAGCGATTATCATCTGCCTATAAAAAAGATATAAAAAGGCTGGGCTTACACAGGTAGTGTATGACCTTCACGACTTTATAACTCCGGCTTATGCAAAAGTAATGTACGACGTTTGCCTGATCAGGCAAGAAGCGAAAGGGGCGATATGTGGGTATGTTCTGTCATGATTCCTTGTAATTTTAAAAATGAAAAAAAGGAATTCGGGTGCAAAGATATATTTATTTCTGAAATACCAAACATCCATTTTCTTTTTCTTCTTTATGGATCTTCTCTTGCTGCAGATTTTAACATTTTCCGCCGAGATAAAACAGGGTTTATAACCCGGCGTGACGTAAATTTGTATACCCGTAATTTTTAACCTCCGGTACCCCGCTCCGGACGGGTTATTTCAACAATAGTAAAACTTTTTCTTATGGACAAACAGCTCATCCGCAACGCTTACAAAGTGTATTGGCTGGAAAACGGCAAAGCGCCCGTATCTGTTTATGCACTCTGCAAAATTGTAGACATCACCGAAGCTTCCTTTTACGAGCAATACAGTTCCCTGGAAGCAGTAGAAAAAGATATCTGGCTGGCCATTTTCCAACAAACACTGGAACAACTGCAGGCAGACGACATTTACCAACAATACAATGCACAGGAAAAATTACTGGCCTTCTATTTCCTCTGGGTACAGAAACTAAAAGAAGACCGCAGCTACCTGCTCCTGCAACGCAAACACTTCCGCTTACCGGATTTTTATCGCAATAAACTAGACACCTTCCGTCATGCCTTCAACAGCTACGTAAGTGACCTGGTGAAAGAAGGCTACCAATCCAGCGAAATCAAAGAAAGAAAATACATCTCTGATCAATATGTACACGGCTTCTGGTTACAGGCACTGTTTGTACTGAAATACTGGCTGGATGACACCAGCAACCAATTTGAAATGACCGATGCTGCCATTGAAAAAGCAGTCAACCTGAGCTTCCAGCTGATCAAATCCAATACACTGGATAGCTTGCTGGACTTTGGGAAATTTATTTTTACGCGGAAATAAGCACCATGAAAGAGCAATCCAATATCCCCACTACTAAAGTGGAAAGGGCAGGCAAATTCGTTACGACCGGACTTAAAGTAGGTACCAATTATATCAAACATTACACGCGCAAACTGATGGACCCTTCTACTACCAAAGAAGCGTTACACCAGGATAATGCCGCTGATATTTATGATACCCTGAGCAACCTGAAAGGTAGCGCGCTGAAAGTAGCGCAGATGCTGAGTATGGACAAAGGAATGCTTCCAAAAGCTTATACCGAGAAGTTTGCCATGTCGCAGTACAGCGCACCTCCACTGAGTGGTCCGCTGGTAGTCAATACTTTTGTAAAAACACTGGGTAAATCACCCACACAGCTATACGATACCTTCGACTTGCAAGCCTCTAATGCCGCTTCCATTGGTCAGGTACATAAAGCCTCTAAAAATAGTAAACAGCTGGCCGTAAAAATTCAGTACCCCGGCGTTGCCAACAGCGTAAAATCTGATCTGCGTATCGTGAAACCCTTTGCCATCCGCATTGTGGGCATGAACGAGGTAGATATGGATAAATACTTCGACGAAATAGAAAGCAAGCTGCTGGAAGAAACCGATTATAAACTGGAACTCCGTCGCTCCATGGACCTGTCTCAGGCCTGCGCACATATTCCCAACCTGCAGTTTCCTGGCTACTACCCGGAAATGTCGTCCGATCGCATTATTACCATGGACTGGCTCCATGGCCAACACCTGAAAGAGTTTTTGCTCACTAATCCCAGCCAGGAAGCCAGAGATAAAATCGGGCAAGCCCTGTGGGATTTCTACCAGTTCCAGGTACATAGCCTCAAACAGGTACATGCCGATCCCCATCCCGGCAACTTCCTCATGCGTCCCGATGGTAGCGTAGGCATCTTCGACTTCGGCTGTGTGAAAGAAATTCCGGAAGATTTTTACATCAACTATTTCCTGTTGGTAGATAAAGAAGTATTGAAAGATGAAAAACGGCGGCATGAGATTTATACCAACCTGGAAATGATCCACCCAACAGATACGCCTAAAGAAGTGGAATTCTTCTCCGGCCTCTTCCAGCATATGATTGATTTACTCACCTTACCATTTACACAGGAACACTTCGACTTTGGTAATGAAGCGTATTTCAATGAAATATATGCTTACATGGATGAGCTGTATAACATGAAAGAAATCCGCGACTCTAAAGTAGCCCGCGGCTCCAGACATAGTCTCTACATTAACCGTACTTACTTCGGTCTCTACTCTATTCTCAGTGACCTGAAAGCCAATGTGATTACAGGTCCTGGAAGAATACAGGAGTTGGGAAAAGCATAAAGCTAAAAGCCGAAAGCAAAAAGCTATTGTAGCGAGTGACCAAAGCGTATTAAATTATTCGCAATGATCACTCGCTACAATAGCTTTTTGCTTTCGGCTTTTAGCTTTATGCTTTCTTAAAATGTCTTCTTCTTCTCTAGCTCCGGCAACGCATCATCTATGCGTTTACATAACTCCGGTAATTTAATAGTAGGCACGGCTGGAAATAAGTGATGCTCCAGGTGATAAAACATGCTGAAAGTAATGGCGTTCTTCCATCCGGTGCGCTGCGTTCTTGCAATGGTGTCATGGTCACAGTCGTGGTGTACACTCCATACCGCAAAAAACGCCATCAGCAACTCCCCTATCAGCATGACTGCAATATGATACATCAGGAAATGTACCTGGAAATAAAACACCAACCCCGCAAATACCGCAATGGCGGCTAATTCCAGCAACATATTACGACGGTACTTCTTATTACCCAGTTGCCAGGTGACCCGATGAATCAACCACATATGCTTAGGTCCGTAGAAAATGGCGCCCAGTGCGCTCATACCGGCAGACTTACCTTCATAATCTTCTTCTGATAAACAGTATTTGTGATGACGGATGTGATTAAATTTCACCGCATGAATAGAAGCCATCATCAGGATGCTGTTGAGAAACAGGGTCAGCCAGGTCAATTGCTTATTGGTACCCAGCGATTGATGAAAACCGTTGTGTACCTGTCGCAATGCGGTCAGGAAGAAAATAGCCGACAAAGGCATTGCTAACAGGTAGTGGCCATAATATGCCAGTACCCAGGAACCGAGCGCCCAGGGAATAGAAATATTATTTTCGATGAGCATTTCCCGGACAGACAGGCGGGTTAAGTCTTTCCAGGCAATTTGACGGGTAATATCAGCTGCTGCCATATACCAGAATTTAGGAAGAATGAGGTAATCAGGAATTCGGATATAAAATTAAATCATTATTGAATATGATCATCAGTTGGTCGTATAATTATTCCGATTGGTCGCAACCTGCTACTGTACCATGCCGGAATTTTCTAAATTGCCCCCATGAAGGAAGAATGGTACCATCGAAAATGGGTTGTTGTTGCCAGGCATATATTGGCGTGGCTGTTATTTTTTTCGCTCCCCTACCTGTTGCACCCCACCAACGACGCCTGGGAAAGGGATCATATTAAAAACAAAACAGCCTGGATCATTTACCAGTATTATACTGACCTGATACTCATTGTTTTCTTTTACCTGAATGCCTGGGTATTTATTCCCAGGATGATCTATAAAAAGAAATTTGCCCAATACACGGTGCTGATGCTGGAGATATTTGCGTTGATGATAGCCAGCCGCATTGGCTTTGAAAGACGCTTTTGGGTGCCCCCGTACAGTGATATAAGATCCACTATTCTCATTACTTTTTTCATCTTTTTCCTCGTACTCTGTGCCAGCACGGCGTTCAAGATGATTGTAGATAAAATGGAGCTGGAGCGAAAAAACAGCGCCAAAGAAAACGAAAACCTGAAAACAGAATTATCACTGTTACGCTCCCAGGTAAGTCCGCATTTCATGTTCAATGTACTCAACAACATGGTGGCGCTGGCCCGCAAAAAATCGGATGTACTGGAACCTTCCCTGATAAAGCTGTCTTCGTTGATGCGCTATATGTTATACGAAGCCGATGAAGATAAAGTACCATTGCAAAAAGAAACAGAATACCTGCAAAGCTATATCGACCTGCAGCAGCAGCGTTTTGGAAAAAATGTAGCCATCCAGGTATCACTGGAAGGCACTGACAACCCTCATGAAATAGAGCCGATGCTCCTCATCCCTTTCGTGGAAAATGCGTTTAAACATGGTACCGGCCTGATTGCGGATGCCTGTATAGATATCAGCCTGTATACACGCCCTGGCAGGTTGTTCTTTACGGTACGTAACAGGTTCAACCCCACTTCCGGCGAGATAAAAGATAAAACCAGCGGTATTGGCCTCACCAATGTAAAAAGGCGACTGAATTTATTATATGGAGATGACCATGTATTGAATATCTCCCGGAAAGATGATTGGTTTATAGTATCCTTGCAGTTAAATCTTCATTGATGATAAAGTGTATTGCCATAGATGATGAGCCCCTGGCGCTGGACTTGCTGGAAGATAATATCAGCATGGTGCCTTACCTGCAGCTCATAGGGAAATGTAACAATGCCTTTGAAGCCATGGAAATACTGCGGCAGCAACCAGTAGACCTGATTTTCCTGGACATCCAGATGCCTGGTCTTACCGGCCTGCAATTCCTGGAATCCTTACCGCAAAAACCCATCGTAATCCTGATCACCGCCTACGAAAAATACGCACTGGAAGGCTTTAACCTGGCCGTTACCGACTATCTGGTGAAACCCGTATCACTGGAACGTTTCATCAAAGCATGCAATAAAGCACAGGAACTTTTTCTGCTGAGAACCGCTGGCAAAACTGCCAAAGAACCCGCAGAATTCTTCTTCGTAAACGTAGATTACAGTTTGCATAAAGTAGTATTTGCTGACATCATATGGATTGAAGGGCTGAAAGATTATGTCAAAATACATCTCCGGAGTAGCTCAAAACCGGTGATAACACGCATGAGTATTAAGGGCATGGAAGAGCAGTTGCCTGGTATGAAATTCATCCGTATCCACAAATCCTATATTGTGGCTGTTGCCGCCATCTCTTCTATCCGGAAAAACAGTATTTTCCTGGATAGCCTGGAACTTCCGGTGGGCGATACCTACCGGGATGCCGTATATGCGCTGGCTGGCAAGATGTAATGCGACAATTGCTGTTTGTAGCGTTTTTTTCCCCACTCATCTCATTTATTTTATAATATCCGATACGACGATATACTTTTGCACGATTAGAATTATACCAAAATGCAGAAGATTTATTTGTTTATCACCCTGTTTTTGCTTTCAATGAGTGCCTGGGCACAGGCTCCAGCAGGTCCCGGTGGCAGAATGCCGATGGGAATGACTGGGCACGTGTACGGTAAAGTAATCGACCCCGATGGGAAACCCGTCAATTATGCTTCCGTGATCGTACTCCAGAATCGGATGGATACGCTCACCAAAAAAATGAAAGAAAAACTGCTGAAAGGCGCACTCACCAAAGGGAATGGTGAATTCAGCCTGGACGATTTGCCAGCCAGAGGTCCACTGAAACTGCGCATTACTGCTACCGGCTACAAAACTGTAGAACAAGCCGTTAGCTTCCCTCCTTTTGATAAGGATCTGGGCAACATCAAATTGGCGGTCAGCACTACCCAGCTGCAAGGCGTTACCGTAGCAGGTACCAAACCGATGATGTCAATGGATGTTGACAAGAAGGTATTTAACGTGGAAAAAAACATCGTAAGTGCAGGCGGGACTGCCCTCGATGTCATGAAAAATGTTCCTTCCGTAAATGTGGACATCGATGGAAACGTGACACTGCGCAATGCCGCACCACAGCTCTACATCGATGGACGCCCAACTACCCTCACCCTGGAGCAGATTCCAGCCGATGCCATCGAAAACGTGGAAGTGATCACCAACCCTTCCGCTAAATACGATGCATCCGGTGGTAGCGCCGGTATCCTGAACATTGTACTGAAAAAGAACCGTAAAACAGGCTACAATGGTAACCTTCGGGCCGGTGTGGATAAACGCGGTGCGCTCAATGGCGGCGCCGACTTTAACCTGCGCCAGAACAAAGTAAACATCAGCGCCAGCGTAATGGGCAACCAGATGAAAGCCCGTACCAATGGTACTACTGATCGTAACAACTTCGCGGATGTACCATCCACCACCATTAACCAGGAAAACGCCAACAAAACCAATGGTGGCTTTGTCTTCGGTAAACTGGGACTGGATTGGTTCCTGACCAACCGCACCACGCTTTCCATCGCCGGTATCAAAGTACATGGCTCCATGAATCCTGAAGAGCATATCGATATCAATACCGATACCCTCTATAAGCAAGCGTCCAGCATCAGATCATTGAGTCAGCGTAACTCTGATGGCCACAACAAATTCAATGCAAATGGAATTGTGTTGGGTATGAAACACCTCTTCCCTAAAGAAGGCGAAGAATTAACCGCCGACTTCAACTACTTTGGCGGTAAAGGTGATAACAATTCCGACTACAGAACGGATCGTTTCGGCAGTAATAACGCCATCACCGGCAGCGATATCCAACAAATCATCGGTACCGGAAAGGTGAGCTTCATGACGATCCAAACGGATTACGTGAAACCGTTCAAAGGCAAAATGAAACTGGAAACAGGTTTAAGAGCTGCTGTACGTACTACCAAAAGTAACTTCAACAACTACATGTTTGATGAAGAATCCAAGAAGTACGTGCTGATTCCGGCCGCATCCAACAATTACAAAAACAACGATAACGTATATGCGGCTTATGCCAGCTTATCCGACAACATCGGTAATTTTGGATATAAGGCAGGTCTGCGGGCAGAAAGCTCCGATTACTCCGGCGATTTGCTGAACAACGGTCAGCACTTTAAAAACAGCTACCCTATCAGCCTGTTCCCATCTATCTTTTTAAGCCAAAAGCTGAAGAACAGCCAGGAACTGCAGGTGAGCTATACCCGCCGCATTAATCGTCCTAACTTCTTCCAGCTGATACCATTCACCGATTCTACTGATAAGTTGAATATCACCAAAGGTAATCCGGGCCTGGTACCAGAGTTCACCACTTCACTGGAAATGTCGTACCTGAAAACGTTTAAAGGCAACAATACCTTTTTGGCATCTGTCTATTACAGACATACCAATAACCTGATCACCCGTTACCTGACCAAGGAAACCGATCCGGTAAGCCAACAGCCAATTTTGGTAAATACGTATATCAATGCCAATTCCAGCTATTCCGGTGGTTTGGAACTCACGTCTATGAACACCCTTGCAAAATGGTGGACGATGTCGACCAACGTGAATATCTACAATTCAAAAATCAATACCGACAATGTTACACAGTCGCAGGACGCCCTGTGGAGCTGGTTCGGCAAACTCAACAACCAGTTTAAGTTACCAGCCAACTTTGAATTACAATTGACCGGTACTTATCAATCCAAAACCAACCTGCCGGTAAATGATAATAAAAACGTGCAGGCAGGTCCGCCGATGCAACAGTCGCAGAACGCATCTCAGGGATATATTGCTTCTTTCTGGGGCGTAGACGCTGCCATTAAAAAGAGCTTCCTGAAAAACAATGCAGCTTCTGTGACCTTAAGTATCAACGACATTTTCAGATCCCGCTGGTCTGACCAGTACTCTGAAAGTGCTTATTTCACACAGTATTACAGCCGCATAAAAGATCCTCAAATGATCCGTCTGAACTTTGCTTACAGATTTGGTAAAATCGATGCCAGCCTGTTTAAGAGAAAGAATATGGGCGCAGGCATGCAGGGAATGCAGGAAGTAATTCAGTAAGTAATTACTTTAGTTGAAAGGCCGGAATGCGTTACGCGTTCCGGCCTTTTTCGTTCGGGTATAACGCCATCGCCAGATCGCTCTGCCACACCTCACCGGTGTTTACATTCATGGCGGAAATCCGCCCCAGGTAGGCGGCTCCTGTATCCAGATTATATACATTACACGCTTTCATCGGCATCGTTTTTCCGTAAATCAGCGTAGGGGTGTGCCCGATATAAATTTCATGATACTGCTGCAATATTCTCGGATACAGCTCCGGATGAGTAGCCACCCTTTTATCCATAGTGAGGGCCAGTTCCCAGAGGGATCTGTCTTTATACATGGCATGATCAAAAGGGATGGTACCCGGTGTCACCGTAAAACCAGCATGAATAAACAGGCGGTTTTTATCATCTACATAGTAGTCTTTCATCGCGGTAAAAAAAGCGGTATGCCGCACTCTTTCTTCGACTGACAACTCATTATAGCTCGCCATGGTAGCCAGGCGGCCGTTTTTCAATGTGCTATTGGGAGGCAGCGTTCCTTTGAGCCAGGATTCGCACCAGTCGTCATGATTACCTTTGATAAAAATGCAGGGATACTGCCGCGATAATGCCATGAGGTAAGTGATCACGGCAATGGAATCGGACCAGCCATTTACATAATCTCCCAAAAAAATCAGTTGGTCATCTGCTTTCAATTCCAAACGGGTCAACAGTTGTTGTAATGCTTTCAGCGCACCATGAATATCACCGATGACGTATGTTGCCGGCATGTTTACGGGTAGTTTAACAGGTAGGAAAATATATCAGGGATTCCGGCCTTTTTCATCCGGGTACATCCCTTGCACCCTATCGCTTTGCCATACCTGTTTGGTATCAATATTCATGGCAGAAATTTTCCCCATAAAGGCAGCGCCGGTATCGATGTTGTGTACATTGGCAGCAATCATCGGCATATCTTCTCCGTAATTCACGCTGGGAGTATGTCCGATATATACTTCGTGAAAGAGGGCCAGTCGTTTAGGATAGCGCAATGAATCTTTCGGAATACGCGGATCTACTGCCAGCGCCAGTTCCCAGAAGCTTCTGTCCCAGTATAGCGAGGGTTCAAATCTTTCATAAGCCGGGCCATGCGTGGAGGTAAAGCCGGCATGGATAAATAACCGGTTCTGCGCATCAATATGATACATCTTCATTTGTTCCAGGAAAATGGTATGGCCCAGGCGCTCTGCGGGAGATAGCTTATTAAAACTATTCACCGTAGCTTGTCCGCCATTGCGGAGCCAGGAGGCTTCCGGCATAATGCCATGCAGCCAGGATTCACACCAGGCGTCATGATTTCCCTTTATAAAAATACAGTGGTAATGCTCCTCCAGTTCCATCAGGTAAGTAATCACTTCTGCGGATTCTGACCAGCCATCCACGTAATCTCCTAAAAAAATCAGGGTATCTTCTTCTTTCGGCGCTATTCGTGTTATCAGCTGCTGCAGTGCTTTCAGTGCACCATGTATGTCACCTATAACGTAGGTTGCGGGCATGTTTAAATCTGTTTGTACATTATATCTGTTCTCAGCACATACTTCACTCCTTCGGTCAGCAAGGCTCCTTCATGCCGTAGTGGATGGTGAAAGATCAGGGCAGTGCCGGTTTCCGGGCGAATTACTTCTCCGGAGGCAAAAATGGTTTCCCCGCCTGTATATGCCTCGTTCAGATAAATCATAAAAGTATATTGACTGGCTTCAAAACGATTCCGCTCAAAACTGCCGTCTTTGTGCATTTTAAAGCGTTGTCCCGGGCTATATTTATAAAACCGGAACAATTCGTTGAGACCTATGGCAGACCGCTGATCAGTACCTTCCGGCGCAAAATCCTTCAGCCGTTCCCAGATAAAGGTAGCATAAGCAAGGTCCTTATACAATACCCGTTCATTATTTCGTACGCCTTTTATCATCCGTTGTACGCCGTTACCCACGTCTACCGTGGCTTCTTCATATCCGATGGCTTCACTTTTTTCAATAAGGCCGGCGCATTCTTCCGGGGAAAGGAAGTTTTTCAAGGTAAAGATGCCGGGGGTATATGCTTGCTTTTCCATACAAAAGTGGGTTAAGGTTCTGTGGGAACATGGATTTGAAAACTATTTTTCTTCAGTTGCTTATTGAATTTATAGAGTTCCGGGTGCCTGTTTTTCAGGCCTTCCCGTTTCAAGCCGGTGTTAATCACATAAGCTGCATCCAGTATTTTCCGGCGGAAATTGCGGCGGTCCAGCGTTGTTTGCAGCACGCATTCATAGAGTTCATGCAGTTCTGTGATGGTGAATAATTCATCTAACAGCTCAAAGCCTACGGGATCATAAAGTATCTTGGATTTCAGGCGTTGCAGGGCCTGGCGGAAAATATGCTTATGGTCAAATCCGAGCGTGGGCAATTTTCTTACGTTGAACCATTTTACATCATTTGCCATGCTGCCGGCTACTACCTGGAATTTAGCGGGGTTGATGAGGGCGTAATACCCCACGGCTATCACGCGTCCCCGGGGATCTCTGTCTGGCGCATCAAAGGAATAAAGCTGTTCCAGGAATACTTCATTCATGCCCAGTTTTGTTTGCAGGATACGGGAACAGGTATCCAAAAAAGTTTCCTGCATCTGTACGAAGCCCCCTGGCAGGGTCCAGCAGTCTTTAAACGGTTCTTCCTTACGGTTCAGCAGCAATACGGACAGGGTATTGTCGTGGTAACCAAATACCACCAGATCTACCGCGAGGGAGGGGTTCTGATACTCGTGAAAAGCCTTCATACTTTTGTTTGCGTCAATTTAACGTGAAGTAACCATTTTTTTGGGAGATAACCTAAATTTTTCCGGAGCAAAAAGCAGAAGGCAAAAAGCAAAAAGCTATTTTCGGGAAGATATACGCGAAAATCTCCCCGAAAATAGCTTTTTGCTTTTTGCCTTCTGCTTTCTGCTAAACGTAAAAAAGGCGGCGCTTACGCACCGCCTTTTTTTATTTGGACCCGGGATAGGAATATTCCAGTCATCTCATAACCTACAACTGTTACACTGTTAAAGTAACAAGATGTAAAGTTACACGTAGAAAGGGATATAACATAGCCTGCTATCCCGAAGGTTACCAATATATTATTTGGTATGCGCCAACACCACAATGTCCTTTATTTCAATCACTTTCTTCGGATAGCCGCGCAGGGTAACGTTAATCATGGCTTGTCCTACCTCCGCCAGGGTGGTCACCATCTGCGGGAGAAACCGCCTGAAAAACGGATACATCCAGCTGATGTATTTAATGGCCTTTGGGGCACGCTGCAACCCAGGCGTAGGATGCATATAACCGGGGCGAAACATATACGTAGCTTTAAAAGGCAACCGCTGCAAGTCATGCTCCGTTTGCTTCTTCACCCTGGCCCACATACTCCGCCCATCTGTTCCGGCCCCCGACACATAACAGAAAGTCATATCCGGGTTCATGGTGGCCAGCGTTTTAGCCACTTCCATGGTCAGGTCGTAGGTAACATGGCGATACGCATTCTCTTTCATGCCTACCGACGACACCCCCAAACAGAAGTAACAGGCGTTATACCCATGCAACTGCGCCGCTATGGGCAACATGTCGTAGAAGTTGGCGTGAATGATCTCCTTTAATTTTGGATGACTCACCCCGCAAGGCCGGCGGTTGATGACCAGCACCTCCTTTACATCCGGATGCGCTAAACATTCATGCAATACCCCTTCTCCTACCATGCCTGTACTGCCTGTAATAATGGCTTTAATGTCCATAGGATTCTTTTTACGTGCTATTGAAATTAAATCTTTAGTTCCAATAATTTGCAGGAAAGCCACGCTTACCTGGTTGGTAGACCTTACATTTCTTTTGTTTTTCTTATCTGAAAAAATATCTTTGCCCCAAGAATGCCCCTGCACGCTATTGTGCAATTGATTAATCCGAATTAAACCAACACCCTTTTATGATGAAAAAACCTATTCTGTACATTCCGCTCAGCCTGGCGCTGTTCACCACTGTTCTGTCATGTAATAATACCGGAAAATCAGGCAACGCCGCCTATGCAGAGAAATCTGCGTCCTCGGCAAATGAGGTGATTGAATACACCAACCTGATTGTAGACCTCTCTAACAAAAACACCGGCTATGTAGTGCGGTTAGTAAAAAATGCAGACCGCGCAGCCGAATTATTGAAACAAGAAGCAAAATTTGGCCTGAACAGCATCATTAAACCTGTCATGATAGGATCTATCCGACATGGTAACGTAACTCCCGAAAAACCGGTAGATGCCCTGAATAAGGAAGATCAAGCCTTCTTCAAAGAAAAAGTAGCTGCTTTTAATGGCTCTTTTGAAAAACTGAAAGCTACCTACAGCAAACTCGACGACTACCTGAAAGCACAGGATTACAAAGACGACAAGGGCGCGAAAGGCATGGCCCTGGCAGATTCTATCCGCAACGATGCACAAGCCTTCTTCGACGTAAAAGAAGTGCTGATGAAAAGAGTAAAGGTAGTAGCTGATGCCAGCGAAATCATCATCCTGAAAGACAGCCCGCTGAAAGACTATATCGTTGCCATGAAAACGGATATGCAGTCTGTCCGCAACTTTATTGATCAACTGGAAAAAGGCGGAGAAGATTACAGCAAAATCAGCGCTGCTGCACAAACTACTTATGACGCACTGGAAAAAGATCAGGCAGCACACGCAGCCATAGATCCAGCCAAAGCAGCCGACAAAGCACCGTACTATAAATCATTCTACGATAGCTTCCACGACTTCCTGTTACAGGCCAAAAAGACATTGCGTGATGCCAAAGAAAAAGGTACACTCGATGAGCGTGCACTGGAAAGCCTCGATGGTGCACTCGATACCATGGTAGGAAGATATAACAGCTTCACTAACTAATAAGCATGAAAAAACCGCAGCCAGGATTGGCTGCGGTGCTTTTCTTATCCGACACTATCTCATAAACTGTGTAAATTCTAAAAATCGGGGTGTTTCACCTCGATTTTTTAATTTTAAAGCATATATAGTTTTATGAAGACAGAAGATTTTTTATCAGACGACTTTCTGAAGCAGTTTAAAACGGCCGATCAACTAAAC
>NZ_JBFTLN010000014.1:0-215533 GCF_056396465.1 Chitinophaga sp. 05T412 | reverse complement strand
TGTTTAGTTGATCGGCCGTTTTAAACTGCTTCAGAAAGTCGTCTGATAAAAAATCTTCTGTCTTCATAAAACTATATATGCTTTAAAATTAAAAAATCGAGGTGAAACACCCCGATTTTTAGAATTTACACAGTTTATGAGATAGTGTCAATTTTTAATTACTCGCTCTGGTCATTCGCTTTAATAGCTTTATGCTTTCAGCTTTACGCTTTCTGCTCTACTTACATGTTTTGCATACCCCACTTACCACTACCTCTACATTATGTACTGCATAACCTTTAGGGAGATGTATTTGCGGAATATCTGTTTCATCTAAACAGATGGTGTTCCCGCATTCTTCACATTTAAAGTGTATATGATGGTCGTGGTGGTGATTTTCAGAGCATTCCGACTTGCACACAGCATAGCGTACGGAAGTATCTGTAGTAGGTATTTTATGAATGATGCCTTTATCAAGGAATGTTTGCAGGGTACGATAAACCGTTACGCGGTCGAATGATTTGCCCGCGAGTTTTTCGAAATCGCTGTGTTCCAGCGCACCATTGCTTTTCATGAACAGCTCCAGGATTTTTGTCCTGGTTTCTGTTACGCTCAGTTTACTATCACGTAAAAGACTGCCGATTCGTTCTGTAATTTGTTGTTTAGTCCCCATGATGAAAAAAAAGTTTATTCTTCCATTAAACGGTCTATGTCTGCAATCAATTTGTCTACATCTTTTTGTTTGGTGCCTTCATAGAGACCGCGTATCTGGCCGGTTTTATCTACCAGTGCAAACCATTGGGTATGCACAAAATCTTCTTCTCCGGTATATACGCCGTCATCTACCAGGTAGCCTTGTCTCGCTAAGCGGTACAATTGTTTTTTATCGCCTGTAAGGAACCACCAGTTTTTTTCATCGGCGCCGTGTTTGGCGGCATAAGCTTTCAAAACAGGCACGCTGTCGTGCTCCGGATCTACGGTATGCGACAGGATCAGGAAGTTAGGTTTGTCTTTATATTTCGCATACACCTTATCCATATTGGCATTCATCTTCGGACAAATACCGGTGCAGGTGGTGAAAAAGAATTCAGATACATAAATCTTGCCTGCTACGTCCGCTTTCGCTTTGGTGTTGCCGTTCTGATCTGTAAAAGAAAATCCAGGTACGGTGTGTCCGGGGGCGCCAAGGATCGGCAGCTTTTCTTTTCCGATAAAGGAACCGGTCTCGCCTTTGATCACGTAGGCGGAGTAAGCGAGGAATCCCACGCTCAATATCACAAAAAATGCGGTAAGTATAATTGCTTTCTTCGACATAGGTATAATCCCAGTTTTATTCGATATACAAAGGTAGTACATAGTTGACAGATGCCCAGCGATGTACTTCTTGTCTATCTTTTTTAGCACAAAAACAGTCGTTTATAATTATTAAAATTAATTATCTGTTTGAAATGGTAAATTTTATTTGCAACATTGTTGCAAATTTATGTAGTTTTGTTGGCATAGAAAAACGGGGACATGGAAAGTAACATTTTAAAGCGGATGAGCCTGGATACCGTGGGCATCGGGGCTTCACTGGCCTGTGCAGTACATTGTGCATTATTACCCTTGCTGATCACGGTGCTTCCCTTGCTGGGGACGCATATCCTGGAAAATGAAAGTTTAGAATATGGACTGCTGGCATTTTCTTTTGGTATAGGCAGCCTGGCACTGGGACGTGGCTATTTCAGGCATCATCGCCGGATGGCTCCCCTGCTGATATTCACCGCCGGTTTTGCATTACTATTGGCAGGCCATTTCGGTGTAGCCGGTGGTTATTGGGAACCTGCTATTATTTTCCTGGGTGCAGCCGGTGTTACAGGTGCACATCTGATAAACCTGCGGCGCTGTAAGGAGTGTACGGTTCCTACGCACAAGCACTCCGAAACGAGTAAGTAATATTCACATTTATTCAACATCCACCTACTAACAATAACGGATATACGTTTTTACATTAAAACAATATTCAGCGGTCAACATCTGCCAATACAATAATACGCACATATGGAAAAATTACCTGTTACGGTGCTGAGTGGCTTCCTCGGCGCGGGCAAGACTACTTTGCTCAATCACGTGCTGCACAATCGGGAGAATTTACGTGTAGCCGTTATCGTGAATGATATGAGTGAAGTGAACATCGATGCACAATTAGTGAGAAACGAAAACTCCCTGCACAAAACAGAAGAGCGATTAGTGGAGATGAGCAACGGTTGTATTTGTTGCACCCTACGGGAAGATCTGTTGAAAGAAGTGGCCCTGCTGGCAGCAGAGAAACGATTCGATTATTTGCTGATAGAATCTACCGGTATATCCGAACCTATACCGGTGGCGCAAACCTTCTGCTACCAGGATGCCGCTAATGATATTGACCTGACTACCGTTAGCCAGCTGGATACTATGGTGACCGTAGTAGATGCCTTTAATTTTATCAATGACTATAGCAGCGTAGAACATCTGCATGAAAGAGCGCTTACAGATGATGCCGCAGATCAGCGCACCATTGTTAACCTGCTCACAGACCAGGTAGAATTTGCCAATGTGATTGTGTTGAATAAATGCGACCTGGTAAGTAAAGATCAGTTGGGCAGCCTTAAAGCCGTGCTGCGTAAGCTCAATGCACAGGCAAAGATTATTGAGGCTATTGAAGGACAAATACCTTTGAAAGAAATCCTTCACACCGGGCTGTTTGACTTTGATACCACCTCGCAGAGTGCTGGCTGGCAAGCGGAGCTGGAACAAACACATACCCCTGAAACGCTGGAATACGGCATTTCTTCTTTTGTATATCGAAGTCGTAAGCCCTTTCATCCCGAAAGATTCTGGGAATATATTGATAACGGCTGGCCGGGCAATATCATACGCAGCAAAGGATTGTTTTGGCTGGCCTCCCGTCCGGATATTGCTATCAACTGGAGTCAGGCAGGTGGCTCGCTCCGCGCCGAGAAAGCAGGCTACTGGTGGTGCGCTATTCCCCGCCAGCAATGGAACCTGGACCCCGAAACAGCGGCACTCATCAACAACAGATGGGATTCGCAATTTGCAGATCGGTACAATGAGTTAGTCATTATTGGCCAGGACCTTTCCCCCACTGATATTACCAACCATCTCGATAGCTGTTTATGCACCCCGGCGGAGGTTACATTGATGAATAGCAATTATGTTTTTAAAGATCCTTTCCCAAATATTTAGGCTGATCTAAAAAATAATTTAGACAAGTGTTAAAATAGAATATAGTTTTGTTGAGTATTAACAGCTCGGAAGTGTGCTTATTGTTACTATCCTGAAAGCCCGTGCTGTACTAACCTACATTTTCTAACGCGCATGAAACATCTATCTACATTACTATTTTTACTATTTATCACGATACTTACTTATGGACAGCAAGGCAGCCTGAAAGGCGCCGTTATCAATAGGAATCGTAAGCCGGTGCAATTTGCTACCATTGCCATAAAAGCATTGCATATGGGGGCTACAGCCGATCAGCAGGGCGTTTTCAGCATTCAGCATATCCCTCCCGGTAGCTACGATGTCAGCATTTCTATGATAGGTTATCAATCAGTGGTACAACGGGAAACAATTGTAGCAGGACAAGCCACCAGCATTCACATCTCTCTGGAAGAAGATTTATCAAAACTCAATGAAGTAGTAGTAACGGGTGTTTCCCGCGCTACAGCCGCCCGGAAAAATCCTATACCCGTGGCCGTTATAGGGAAAAGAGAGATGAACATGAATGTGAATAATAATCTCATCGATGCCATCGTCAAAGGTATACCCGGCGTGAGTGCGGTGACTACCGGCCCCAATATCTCCAAACCATTTATTCGCGGTCTGGGCTATAACCGCGTACTCACACTATTTGATGGCGTACGGCAGGAAGGCCAGCAATGGGGCGATGAACATGGTATTGAAATCGATCAGTACGGCATATCACGGGCGGAGGTGGTGAAAGGGCCTGCAAGTCTTACCTATGGCTCCGATGCGCTGGCAGGTGTGATTAACATGATGCCGGATATCCCCGAAGTAACACCCGGAAAGTTACACGGTAGCTTCCTCACAGATTATCACAGCAATAACGGTATGATAGGTACTTCTATCGGATTAGCCTACGGCAGTAACGACTGGAAATATGTGTTTCGCGCTACCGCAAAAGCAGCACATAATTATCAGAATAAAATTGACGGATACGTGTACGGTACCGCTTTCAAAGAGTATAATCTAACTGCCCTGGCGCGTGTGGATAAACCCTGGGGATACTCGCAGTTTGGCGCCACACTATACGATAATACGCAGGAGATACCAGATGGTAGCAGGGATTCGCTTACCCGCAGATTTACAAAACAGGTAAAGGAAGATGATGACATCAAGGATCGTCCCTTGGTACCAGATCGTGAACTACGTACTTACACCATTAATCCATTGCATCAACATATACAGCATTACCGGATGTATAACCGTACTAAATGGAATGTGGGCAATGGCGATATCAATGCCATGTTGGGGGTACAACAAAGTATACGCCGTGAGTTTAATCACCCGGAAATGCCCGCACAGCCAGGGTTATACGTGGTACTCAATACACTGAATTATGATGTGCGCTATAATTTACCGGAGATGAGTGGTGTGGAAACAACCATTGGTGTTAACGGGATGTATCAGGCCAATAAAAGCAGGAACGGTACTGATTTCCCTATTCCTGACTACCAGCTGTTTGATATAGGCGGATTTTTCTTTGCGAAAAAATCATTCGGAAAGGTAGATGTATCAGGTGGTGTACGCTATGATAACCGTAGTATTCGCTGGAACGACTTTTACGTAGGCCCTAATAAACAAAACGATTTTGAGCAACATGCACTACCACCAGATACTGCTGGTGCCCGTTTGCAATTTCCTATGTTTAAGCATAACTACACAGGTGTATCCGGTAGTGTAGGAGCCACCTGGAATATCAGCGAACGTATATTGGTGAAAGCCAATATAGCCCGTGGATACCGGTCGCCTAATATTACAGAGATTGGCTCCAATGGGCTTGATCCGGGCGCACATATTGTATACCTCGGTAATCGCAGTTTCAAGCCGGAGTTTAGTTTACAGGAAGATATCGGTATACAGGCCTGGCTACCAGATGTGGATATCAGCGTAGAACTGTTTAACAATAGTATCGACAACTATATCTATCAGGCAAAGCTATACGATAATAGCGGTAACCCCGTAGTGATAGTGCCAGGCAACGCTACCTACCGTTACCAACAGTCGGCTGCGAGGTTATATGGAGCAGAAGTAAGTGTGAATGTTCATCCACGTGCCATAAAATGGTTAACGATGAATAGCAGTATCGCCTATACGCAGGGGCGTAATGGTAACAAAGAGCTGATTCATAAATATGGAGATGATGCCCGTTATCTTCCGTTCATACCGCCAACGCATGTACGTAGCGAACTGAAGGCTGTTACACAAAAAAAGCATGCATGCTTTTCCAAATCATATGTACGCCTGGAAGCGGATGTGATAGCGGATCAACCACATTTTTACGGAGTGGATAATACAGAAACATTTACACCCGGATATACGTTGTGGAATGTAGGCGCTGGTACAGGCATTTTAAATAAGAAGGGAACTACTATCTGCGAAGTATTTCTGCAAGTGGATAATATATGGAATGTAGCTTATCAGGCTAACATGAACCGGTTGAAATACTTTGAGTACTACAACTCCTCCCCTAACGGGCATTTGGGAATTTATAATATGGGAAGAAATTTCAGTGCAAAAGTAATCGTACCATTTTAAGGCTGAAAGCAAAAAGCGGAAAGCAAAAAGCTATTGAAGCGAGTGACCAAGGTGTATGTTATTCGCTTCAATAGCTTTTTGCTTTCCGCTTTTATTACCAAAGCTTGAGCCCCATTTTTATACCGATTTGCAGGCTGGGCAATATACTAACCATTCTGCCATCATTGAGGCTTAAGGTATTGTTATCGAAATGATAGGTTTTGTAATGATAGATTTTACTACGAATACCTAGGCCGATAAAGGGATCGAGGATGAAGCGGTCTTTTTTGAACTGCCGGCCTATGAGTAATTGTAAGCCAACCACGCTTTTGTCGCCGGAATCGGTATAGGTAATGTTTTGAAAAGTATTATCGATGTTAGGGTAGAAAACTTTTTTGAAAAAGATCACTGGTTCAAAATAGGTACCTGCTGCTCTGGCAGGTGCCATATCCCTGGAAATGAGATAGAGGCGTCCTCCTACACGGAAACCTAAGCCACGACCCTCTACAAATTGTTCTGTATTGATGTCTGGTTTTTTCTGTCCGAAGTCAATCTTCTTAGCCAGTACGTAATCGGGATAATCTGTATAAATGCCACTGATACCGAGTTCGAGACTAAAGTTATCAGATAATTCCTGTTCGAGGTAAATATCCAGCTCATTAATCAATGTGGCTGGGTTCACCTTCAGATAAGTATTTCTGCTCCCTCGTTTGGGTACATCCTGCGCGAAAGATGCGAGGACGAGCGAACAGGATAACCATAGTAATAGCAGTGTCTTTTTCATACAGTTGTAAGGGTTAGACTGGCTTTTAGATCTGGTAAGTCAGGCTTAAAAAGTGGACAATAATCGTTCCACAATAATCGGAAACCATTGATGCTCCAAGGCTTGCACCTTTTGCGCTACGGTGATCGGCGTATCTTCCGGTGTGATGATGCAACGTTCCTGTAGGATTGTTTCTCCATCATCATACTTTTCGTTCACGTAATGGATAGTGATTCCACTTTCTTTTTCACCTGCTGCAATAACGGCTTCATGTACAAAGTGGCCGTACATACCTTTACCGCCAAACTTAGGCAATAGTGCCGGGTGTATATTAATAATTCTGTCAGGGAAAGCCTGTACGAGATTGGCGGGAATTTTCCATAAGAAGCCAGCCAATACCACCAGGTCGATCTGTTGTTCCTTTAACAGTAATATATATTTATCAGAATGGAAGAAGGGTTCCTTTTCAATCAGGATGCTTGGAATACCTTCACGTTCGGCAATTTGTAAAACGCCTGCTCCTGCTTTGTTGCACACAATGAGGGAAACCCTGCCTTTGTCTGAACCTCTGAAGTGATCTATAATTTTCTGCGCGTTGCTACCTGCACCCGAAGCGAATATGGCGATATTTTTCAACTAAGTCTGTTTTAAAGGTGTAAAATTACGAATTCGGAATTACGATTCCGGATTTGTGGGTAAATAGATACACCTTGTCCTTTTCTTCTTCCTATAATATATGATATCACTGGTCCCGGTTATTTCAGATACTCGCCACAACCCTGGTAGGTTTTATCTTTTATTTGTACCTGTACAGTGTTGGGGCGCATCAAGCCGCTCATATCATCTGTACACATATTATTGCGTATGCTGACGGTGATGCCCGGAGTAGTATATACTTTCAGGGTATCGGTATTAGGACGGGCGGGAGGTAGTGTGGTGACTACACTGTCGCCGTTCATGGTATGAAAACAGATTTTTTTATTATCAAGGTCCAGGGTCCAGCCGGGTTCATTGCCGTTGGCGGTGAACCGGATGCCGGATTTATGTTTGCCGGCCAGGATGTCTCTCCGGTCGCCCCCTTCTACGGGCTTCAATATATAATTACTGGCCAGTACCCCTTCAATGCGTTTTCCTTTGGTGTCGAGCTGGAGGAGGTTGCCTTCGGCTGCCAGGAAGGAGCTGCTGTCTGTTTTTTTCCGGATAATGACAGTGGAGTCGGAGGTTTGCCTCCAGGTGCCGGTTTCCACGGTGGCTACTCCCTGTCCTCTTCCCTGATAAGCCACGAGCTCACTGAAGGTATGATCGTCATACAAACTGATCTGATAATCCATCCCGGGGCAGTCGGCGCAAGGAAGGGTGCCCTGGTAGGTGCCGGTGATATGTGTCGCAACTGCGGGTGGCGTGGTGGTGTTTTGTAAAGTGCTGTCTGTCTGATGGGCAGGATGATTATTATTACAGGCCGCCATGGTAGCGATCAAAGCAGCGAGGACAAGGCTTTTTTTCATGGGAACGTTTTTTTGGTACAGATTGAACATTCTGGTTCGCTGGCAGGTTATTAAGGTAAAAATAACAACTCTCGTAGAAAATAACTGCGCTGACAGATAATATATTATATTGTGTAAGGAAGGATATAGGGGACCACTATCTGATTTTCATCTACATCTATTATAATTATATCCCCGCAAACCTTGCCCCACGTTATGATGTAGACGAGCCTCCACAGAGGAAATGAACTTTCAATCAAAATAATAAGTTTTGAAAGGATATATAAGGTGAATTGTTCGAATAGGCCAGCAGCAAGACTTACAGCCCAATTAATACACAAAAAACAGGTCGAAAAAGCCACTCCATAAGACAATAAATTTTTTTAATTGTTGGTAAATTGTCAACATTCTGTCTTATTTTTGCTGGCACTTTTAAGAAACTTTAGGTCAAATCTAAACTATATAGGCTGTGTATCGTCGTGTTTCCATTCTTTTGCGCAAGCATTTTGTGAGTGTGCTTATTCTATGCGCTAGTATAGTAATTCCGTTTTCTTCCGTTAAGGCTGCTGCGGATCCAGCGAAGGGTAAAGCAATATTCCAAACCAATTGCGCGTCCTGCCACAATGTCCACAAAAAGCTGACAGGTCCTGCATTAGCAGGCGTAGAGGGTCGCTGGGCTGATAAGAAATTATTGCACCAGTGGGTCCATAACTCTGCTTCAGTACTGGCTACAGGGGACAAATACGCCAATGATCTCTTCAATGAGTACAATAAGACGCAGATGACCGCATTTCCTCAGTTATCAAATGAGGACATTGACGACATCCTGGCTTATGTGAAAGTGGAAGAAGCTAAACCAGTTGGTGGCATTGCCGCTAAACCAGGCGAAGAAGCTGCTGGTGCGACAGAAAAAGGCAATGACAACAGTTTACTGTTTGGTATCATTACCCTGATTCTCGCTGTAGTAGCGTTGATCCTGATGCAAATCAACAGCAACCTGAATAAGCTGGCTGGTGATAAAGAAGGCGTACCTACTCCGGAACCAGTTCCTTTCTACAAGAACAAAGCTTACCTGGCACTGATTATCCTCGTGCTCTTCATGGTAGGTGGTTACTTTACCATCCAGGGTGCTATCGGTTTGGGTCGTCAGAAAGACTACATGCCGGAACAACCGATCTTCTACAGCCACAAAGTACACGCAGGTATTAACCAGATCAACTGCTTATACTGCCACGCTGGTGCTGAGAAGAGTAAGCATGCTATGATTCCTTCCGAAAATATCTGTATGAACTGTCACAAGGCCATTAAGGAATACTCTGGTCCTGAGCTGACTACTGCAGAAGGAAAGAAAATCAATGGTACTGCCGAAATCGCAAAATTATACGATTACGTAGGCTGGGATCCAGAAGCTGGTAAATATACCAAACCAGGCCGTCCTATCGAATGGACCAAAATCCACAACCTGCCTGACCACGTTTACTTTAACCACTCTCAACACGTGGTTGCTGGTCAACAACAATGTCAAACCTGTCACGGTGCCATCACAGAAATGGACGAAGTACACCAGTTTGCGGATCTCTCTATGGGATGGTGCATCAACTGTCACCGTACTACGAAAGTGCAGTTCGCTGACAACAACTATTACAGCATCTTCGAAAAGCTTCATCAGGATATTAAAGATAAGAAGATCGATAGCGTAACAGTTGAAATGGTAGGTGGTACTGAATGTCAAAAATGTCACTACTAGGATGGATTTAGAGAGATTGCTCTCAAATCAGAAGATATCAAATTTATAAACGTAACTCGTTAATATAACATGGAGCAAAAAAAGTATTGGAAAGGCTTGGAGGAGTTGCACAATACAGATGCGCATCAGGAAATTGTGAAGAACGAATTCAGTGAAGAACTTCCGTTCGAGAGTGAAGGCCTGTTGAATGCTACTACCCCCCGCAGGGATTTTCTTAAATATCTCGGTTTTACCACTGCTGCTGCCGCTATCGCTGCGAGCTGTGAAACACCGGTTAAGAAAGCAATTCCGTATGTAAACAAACCGGAAGAAATCACCCCCGGCGTAGCCAACTATTATGCTTCTTCTTATTCTATTGATGGTGAATATGTACCAGTAGTGGTGAAAACCCGCGAAGGTCGTCCTATCAAACTGGAAGGAAATACTTTGTCAGCTGTAACCCAGGGCGCTACTTCAGCTAAAGTACAGGGTGCTGTACTGAGTCTGTATGATACTGCTCGTCTCCGTTTCCCATCTATCGGTGGCACGGAAACTACCTGGGCAGAACTGGATAAACAAGTAGGTGCAGCACTGGCCGGATTAGGCGGTGCTCCTGTTGTTTTATTAAGCGCTACTTTACTCAGCCCTTCTACTAAAAAAGTAATCGGCGAGTTCCTGGCTAAATATCCCAACTCACGCCATGTAGTATACGATGCGGTTTCTTACGCTGGTATGCTGCAGGCTAACGAAGCTTCCTACGGAAAAAGAATCATCCCTTCTTACCACTTCGAAAATGCGAAAGTGATTGTAGGTCTGGGTGCTGACTTCCTCGGAACCTGGTTAAACCCGGTTGAATACGCCCGCCAGTTTGCACAAACACGTAAGATCAATGCGCAGAAACCGGAAATGTCCAAACACTTCCAGTTTGAAAGCACCATGAGCCTCACCGGTGCAAACGCGGATGAAAGATATACACACAAGCCTTCTGAAACCGGTGCTATTGCACTGGCACTGTTAGCTGAAGTGGGTGGTAGCGTTACCGCTCCTGCTATTGCTAACGACCGCGTAAAAGCAGGTATTAAGAAAGCAGCGAAAGCACTGAAAGAAAGTAACGGTAAAGCCCTGGTGGTAAGTGGTTCCAACGATGTGAATGTACAGATCATCGTAAACGCTATCAACAACATCATCGGTGCTAACGGTAACACTATTGATTTCGCTTCTCCATCTAACTACCGTCAGGGTAACGATGCGGACATGGCGAAACTGGTAAGCGATATGAACGCAGGCAGCATCGGTGCTGTACTGGTTTATGGCGTTAACCCTGCTTACGATTACTTCGATGCGAAGAAATTTACAGACGGTCTGGGTAAAGTGAAACTGGCTGTTTCCTTCAATGAAAGAAACGACGAAACCACCGAACTGTGTAAATACCAGGCTCCTGATCATCACTTCCTGGAAACATGGAACGATGCAGAAGGTAGAGCAGGTCACTTCAGCTTTGGACAACCTACTATCCTGCCGCTGTTTAAAACACGTGCGATACAGGATACTTTCCTGACCTGGGCTGGTAACACTACTCCATGGGCAGATTATCTGAAAAATGAATGGATCGCTAAACTGGGTGGCCAGGAAGGTTGGGACAAAGCACTGCAGGACGGTGTTGTTGAACCAGCTACTGCTCCAGCTTTAGGTGGTGCCGCTTTCTCCGGCGATATCGCTGGTGCTGCCACTAAAATCAGCAGCGCGAAGAAAGGTGGTCAATATGAATTAGTACTCTACGAAAAAGTAGCCATTGGTAGCGGTAAACTCGCTAATAACCCATGGTTACAGGAAATGCCGGATCCTATCACCCGCGCTACCTGGGGTAACTACGCTTGTATCTCCAACAAGCTCGCTAAAACTTTCTCTACTGAGTTAGGTGACGATTACGAAATCAACGCAGAGAAGAAAGTGCTGAAAATTAAAGCCAACGGTAAAGAAATCGAATTGCCATTGCTGATTGTTCCGGGTATACACCCAGAAGTAATTGCGATTGCAGTAGGTTACGGCCGTAGTGAAAAAGTAGGTAGAGCAGCAGGTGGAGTAGGTGTAAACGCTTATCCTTTCGTAAGCTTCAACGGTCAAACTTTCGACTACTTCACTACTGAAGCTAGTGTAGAAGCTACCGGTAAGAAAGAAATTGTTGCTTTAACGCAAACACATAATAGCTACGAAGGTCGTCCTATCGTGAAGGAAACTACCCTGGAAGAGTTTATCCACAATCCTAAAGAGGTAAACGAAGACAGGCTGGAACTGAAGAAATTTGGTCCTGACTTCCGCAAAGACGCAACTTTGTATCCTAACTATAGCTACCCTGGTATTAAATGGGGTATGTCTATCGACCTGAACACCTGCTTTGGTTGTGGTGCTTGTACCATTGCCTGCCAGGCGGAAAACAACGTATCTGTTGTAGGTCGTGAAGAAGTGGCGAAAGCACACGAAATGCACTGGATTCGTATCGACCGTTACTTCAGCGGTGACGAAGAAAATCCGGAAGTTGTGTTCCAGCCAATGCTCTGCCAGCACTGCGATAACGCGCCTTGCGAAAACGTTTGCCCGGTAGGTGCTACCAACCACAGCTCTGAAGGTATCAACCAGATGGCTTACAACCGTTGTATCGGTACCCGTTACTGCGCTAACAACTGTCCATATAAAGTACGTCGCCTCAACTGGAGAGACTGGAACGGTGCGGACAGCTTCGAAAATAACCTCTACGATGTTGCTGATATGAACGATAACCTCACCCGCATGGTACTGAACCCAGATGTAGTGGTTCGTAGCCGTGGTGTGATGGAAAAATGTTCCTTCTGCGTACAACGTCTGCAGGAAGCGAAACTGGATGCGAAGAAAGCTGGTCATCCATTGAAAGATGGTGCTGCTAAAACTGCCTGCCAGCAAGCATGTGGTGCTGATGCGATCGTATTCGGTAACATCAACGATAAAAACAGCGAAATCTATAAGATCCGTAACGAAATGCAGACGGACAGGTTATACTATGTGTTGGAAGAAACACACGTACTGCCTTCTATCAGCTACCTGGCTAAGATCAGAAACAAAGATGCCGAACCTAAAAAAGCAGAAGGTAAAGAAGCTGCTCATAAGGAAGAAGCGCATCACGCGTAAGATCTTAACAGCACTCGTTAGGAAATAAAGAAAGAAGTTACAGAATCTGAGATCATAACAAAAGACAAGGGCTAGTAGCTAGAAGCTAGCAGCTAAAAGCTTATAGAATATGCATTTAAAATACGAATCCACACTGAGAGAACCTTTGGTAGACGGGGTTAAGGATTATCACCAGGTAACGGAAGATATCATTAGTCCCATTGAAGGGAAGCCCGGAAAACTGTGGTATGTAGGCTTTTTTATATCCCTGACACTGTTGGGCTTCGGCGCATTTTCAGTGTTTTGGCAGATCTATTTCGGTGTCGGAGTATGGAATCTGAATAAAACCATCGGTTGGGGTTGGGATATCACCAACTTCGTATGGTGGGTAGGTATTGGTCACGCCGGTACCCTGATTTCTGCTATCCTCCTCCTGTTCCGCCAGGGTTGGCGTACAGGGGTGAACCGTGCAGCAGAAGCGATGACCATCTTCGCGGTAATGTGCGCCGGTCAGTTCCCGATTATTCACATGGGTCGTGTATGGATGGCGTTCTTTATCCTGCCTTACCCAAATACCCGTGGTCCGGTATGGGTTAACTTTAACTCTCCACTCCTCTGGGACGTATTTGCGATCTCTACTTACTTTACCGTATCACTGCTGTTCTGGTACTCTGGTTTATTACCGGATTTCGCCAGCGTACGTGACAGAGCTAAAACCAAACTGCGTAAACTGTTATATGGTATCGCAGCTTTCGGTTGGACAGGTTCTACCAAGCACTGGCAACGTCATGAAGCGCTGTCATTGGTACTGGCAGGTTTAGCTACTCCACTGGTACTGTCTGTACACACGATCGTATCTTTTGACTTTGCTACCTCTGTAATTCCTGGTTGGCATACTACCATCTTCCCTCCTTACTTCGTGGCGGGTGCGATCTTCTCCGGATTTGCGATGGTACAAACACTGTTGATCATTACACGTAAAATATTACATCTGGAAGAATACATTACCCTGGGCCACATGGAAGCCATGAACAAGGTAATTGTATTAACCGGTTCCGTAGTAGGTTGTGCTTACCTGACTGAGTTATTCATGGCATGGTATGGTGCGAACCAGTACGAGTTCGCTACTTTCTTCAGGTATCGTGCTGCTGGTCCGCTGGGCTGGTCTTACTGGATCATGATGACCTGTAACGTAATCACTCCGCAGGTGTTCTGGTTCCGCAAAATGAGAAGAAGCGTTGCTGTAACCTTTGTAATGTCTATCATCGTTAACATCGGTATGTGGTTTGAGCGTTTCGTAATCATCTGTACTTCCCTGTATCGTGATTACCTGCCATCCAGCTGGGCTTACTATCGTCCATCCTGRCCTGAAGTAGGTTTCTACATGGGTACATTTGGTCTGTTCTTTACCTGCTACTTCCTGTTCGCTAAATATTTCCCTGTAATTGCACTGGCTGAGATCAAGTCTATCCTGAAAACTTCCGGTGAGAACTACAAAGAAACAATGGTGAAGTACGAAGAAGAGCCAGCAGAGAAATTTGCACACGACGTAGCTCATGCTCACTAATAGACGAATCAAGAGAATTTATTACCTGGAATTTGAATTTTTAAATATATGGCTGTTAAAAAATTTGTTGTAGGCTTGTTTGACGATGAGGCAGTATTGTTTCCGGCAGTGAAAAAAGTACGTACTGCAGGTTACAAATTGCACGATGTATACACACCTTTTCCTGTTCACGGCCTCGATCATGCAATGGGTTTAAGGGAAACCAGCTTACACACAGCCGGTTTCATATATGGTATCACTGGTACTACTACAGCATTAGGCTTCATGAGTTGGGTATTTAATGTTGATTGGCCGCTGAACATCGGTGGTAAGCCGCATTTCCCATTGCCTGCCTTCATTCCTATTACGTTTGAGCTGACCGTATTATTTGCGGCAGTAGGTATGGTGATGACTTTCTGCTATCTCTGCCAGTTAATGCCTGGTGTGAAGAAGCATATCTTCCATCCGGGTCAAACAGACGATAAGTTTGTAATGGTGATAGAGTTGACAGAGAAAACTAACGCAGAAGAAGTGAAAAGCTTCCTCGCCGCTGCAGGTGCAAAGGATATCAATGAGCAAAAAGCTGAAGCAGGATGGTGGTTCGGAAGATATGATAAGGACGATGAGCCTTATCTGCGTAAGATTCAGACCGCAAACGCTTAATTATAATAACAGCTAAAACATACCGTTGCGACATTAGGATTTGAGCAAGCAAGAACTAATGAAAGCTAGATAAATAATTTCTGATGAAAAGGACTTCCAACATATTGATTGTAGCCGCATTGGCAACTGGAGCTTTCCTGGCAGCCTGTAACAGAGGGGAGCATAACAGAAAGCCCGGCAGGATTTATATGCCAGACATGTACGAATCCCGTGCGTATGAATTTTATAGTGCTCGTTTGTCAGGCCTGAAGCCAGTGGAAGGAACAGTAAAAAGAGGTGAACTTTTGCCATACCATCTGAAAGAATCAGATACGGCACTGGCTAATCTGGTAAAAAATCCATTAACTATTACGCCAACTGATCTGAAAGAAGGCGAACGTTTATTTAATATCTACTGCGGTATCTGCCATGGTACAGCTTTAGATGGTAACGGCCCGCTGTATAAAGGTGGCGATGGACCTTATCCTGCCAAACCTGCTGATCTGGTAGCTGGTGCAAAATCCGGTTATTCTGAAGGCCGCCTGTTTCATGTGATGACTTATGGTTATAACGTGATGGGTAGCTACGCCAGCCAGCTCGACAGAGAGCAACGCTGGAAGATCGCAGCTTATATCAAGAGCAAACAGCCAGGTGCTGCCGCCTTGGCCTCCGCTGCTCCTGCTAAAGACAGCACCGCTGCAGCTAACTAAATAAGTAAACTGAATTTCAATCAAGTATTTTAATATACAGTAATGAAAGACCAATTTGTAGTACCGGCAAGATTAAGAAAGACCAGCTTCGTGTTAATGGGCGTAGGCTTGCTGACGTTATTGATCGGATTAATTGCGTTTCATGGTGAGACACGGTTTTGGGCCGGTCTGTTGCAAAACAGCAGCTTCTTTTTGCTGATTACATTGGCGAGCACCTTCTTTATAGCTGCTACTACCCTGGCACATGGTGGCTGGCAGATCGCTTTCCGCCGTGTACCTGAAGCTATTTCAATGGCAGTACCTGTTTTGGCTGCCATCTTATTTGTAATCGTAATGATCCTCGTTTTCGGAGGAAAAGACGATATCTACCACTGGGTGAACGCTCACCACGTGGCAGAAGACAAAATCCTTACCTGGAAATCCGCTTTCCTGAACAAAGGATTCTTCACCATCGCTACCATCCTGACATTGGGTCTCTGGATATTCTTTACCATGAAACTCCGTAAAATGTCTATCGAAGAAGATGGATGGGATCTGCGCCCTGAAACCGGTCGTAAATTACTCTGGAGAAATACTGTTGTATGCGGTGGCTTCCTGGTAGTTTTCACCCTCAGCGTTGGTTCTACCACCCCATGGATATGGTTAATGAGCATCGATGCACATTGGTTCTCTACCATGTACAGCTGGTACACTTTCGCCAGCACCTGGGTATCTGGTCTGTCCCTGATTGCTCTTTTCGTAGTATATCTTAAGAAACACGGTTATCTCTCTTATGTAACTGAAGAACACTTACATGACCTGGGTAAATTCATGTTTGCATTCAGCATCTTCTGGACTTACCTCTGGTTCTCCCAGTACATGCTGATCTGGTACGCCAACATGCCAGAAGAAACTGAATACTTCCAGCCACGTGTTTGGGGCCAATGGAGACCAATTTTCTTCCTGAACCTCCTGATCAACTTCGTAACACCATTGTTGTTCCTGATGAAACGGGACACCAAACGTAATTATACTGCCATCGTATTCATCGCTATCGTGATCATCTTCGGTCACTGGCTGGATTTCTGGCAAATGGTTTACCCAGGCACTGTTAAAAACCTGGTATTCCCCTGGTATGAATTCGGACTCGGACTTGGTTTCGTGGGACTGATTATTTTCCTGGTATCTAATCAGCTGACTAAAGCAGCATTAGTTCCTAAAAATCATCCTTACCTGAAAGAAAGTATCGTTCATCACACCTAATCGGTGATCAAGGAGAATAGGCAATAGAAAAGCATTAGATAACTTAATTATTTCATATAGCAATGTCAGGATTTTTAGCAGTCTTAGTTGTTGTTCTCATATTCATAGTCATCTTCCAAATTGCGAAGGCGAGCGAATATGTGTCCATATTGAAGGGAGAAAAGAAAGCGCGCGAGCAGAGCAACCGTATAAATGGTTTCATGCTGATTGCATTCCTGGTGCTTGGGCTTATAGGAGTGTACTACTGTAATGATTTACTGAAAGGTAAAATCCTGGGCGAATCAGCTTCAGAACAGGGCGAAGGAGTAGATACCCTCATTTACGTAACACTGGCCATTACTGGTGTGGTATTCGTGCTTACCCAGATCGCATTGTTCTGGTTCGCGTTTAAATACCAGGAAAAAGAAGGTCGTAAAGCATTTTACTTCCCGCATAACAATAAACTGGAAGTGATCTGGACAGTTATTCCAGCTATCGCTTTAACCATATTGGTTGCTTTCGGTCTGAAACATTGGTTCCAACTGACGTCTGATGCGCCAAAAGATGCAGCAGTAGTAGAAGTAATCGGAAAACAGTTTAACTGGATCTTCCGTTACCCAGGTAAAGATGGTCAACTCGGTCGTCGCGACTTCAAAGCTATCGATCCTGCTGCTGGTAACGAATTAGGTCTGGACTGGAACGATCCGCTGAACAAGGACGATTTTATGCCCACCGAACTGCACCTGGTAGTTGGTAAGCCGGTTAAATTTATCATTGGCTCCCGCGACGTTATCCATGACGTAGGTTTACCTCACTTCCGTATGAAAATGGATGCGGTACCTGGTATTCCTACTACACTCTGGTTTACGCCTAAGTTTACTACCAAACAAATGAAGGAGAAAACAGGTAATCCTGATTTCACTTTCGAAATTTCCTGCGATCAGATGTGCGGTAGCGGTCACTACTCTATGAGAGGTGTGATTGTAGTGGAAACTCAGGCTGAATACGATGCCTGGGTAGCCAAACAAAAATCTACCTACGAATTAACACACGCGGCAGCTGCTCCGGCAGGCGCTGCAGCAGACAGCACACAAAAAGTAATAGCTGCTAAGTAAGCTGTAAATTTGTGTAGAAGAATTTTTGACGGAGTACAATTAAAAACAATAAAGACAAACTGACAAACGACGATACTTCCCGGGCGTTAGTTTATAATAAACCGAACCGATTATGAGTAACGAAGCAACATTGCACAGTCAACAGGAGGTAATGCACGGAGCGCATGATCATCATGATCATGAGCACCATCATGAGGACAGTTTCATTTCGAAATATGTGTTCAGCATGGATCATAAAATGATCGCCAAACAATTCCTGATTACTGGTATCGTTTGGGCTATCATTGGTGCCTTCTTCTCTGTTCTGTTCCGTTTGCAACTTGGTTTTCCCGATGCTACTTTCCCATGGCTGGAAAGCATCCTGGGTCATTGGGCTAAAGGTGGCCGTATTTCTGCAGAAGCTTACTATGCATTGGTAACTATGCACGGTACCATCCTGGTATTCTTTGTATTAACTGCCGGTTTGAGCGGTACCTTCTCTAACCTGTTAATTCCTCTACAGGTAGGTGCGCGTGACATGGCCTCTCCTTTCATGAACTGTCTGAGCTATTGGTTCTTCTTCCTGGCCAGCCTGGTAATGATGGCTTCCCTGTTTGTTCAAACAGGTCCTGCTTCCGGAGGATGGACAATGTATCCGCCACTGAGTGCTTTAGGTGATGCTTCTATCGGTTCAAAAATAGGTGTGGATTTATGGTTGACCAGTATGGCGCTGTTTGTTGTTTCTCAGCTGCTGGGTGGTTTGAACTACATCTCTACACTGTTGAATATGCGTACCAAAGGCATGGCAATGACCAAAATGCCTTTGACTATCTGGTCTTTCTTCTTTACTGCTGTATTGGGCGTATTGTCTTTCCCTGTATTGCTGTCAGGTTTCATCCTGCTGCTGATGGATCGTCACGCTGGTACCAGCTTCTACCTGTCTGATATCTTTATCGCTGGTAAAGCTTTGGCAAATGAAGGTGGTAGCGCTATTCTCTATCAACACTTATTCTGGTTCTTAGGTCACCCTGAGGTATATATCATCATCCTCCCGGCAATGGGTATGGTATCTGAAGTATTAGCGGTAAGTTCCCGTAAACCTATCTTCGGTTACCTGGCGATGATCGGTTCCCTGTTCGCTATCTGTATCCTGGCCTTCCTGGTTTGGGCGCACCATATGTTCGTAACAGGTCTGAATCCATTCCTCGGTGCGTTCTTCGTACTCTTAACCTTACTGATTGCGGTACCATCTGCGATTAAAGTATTTAACTGGATCACTACGATCTGGAAGGGTAATATCAACTTTACACCTGCTTCCCTGTTCTCTATCGGTTTCGTGAGCACTTTCATCTCCGGTGGTTTAACAGGTATCTGGTTAGGTAACTCTTCTATCGATATTCACCTGCATGATACCATGTTCGTGATCGCTCACTTCCACATTGTAATGGGTGTATCTGCGTTCTTCGGCATGTTTGCCGGTATCTACCACTGGTTCCCTAAGATGTATGGCCGCTTTATGAATTCAACGATCGGTTATATTCACTTCTGGGTAACTATGATCGGTGCTTACCTGATCTTCTGGCCTATGCACTACGAAGGTATGGCGGGTATGCCAAGAAGATACTATGATGTATCCGGCTGGGCTTCCTTCAAACAATTCGGTGGCCTGAACGAATTCATCACTATCGTGGTAATCCTGGTATTTGCGGTACAACTGCTGTTTGTATTCAACTTCTTCTACAGCATTTTCAAAGGTAGAAAGCTGACTACACAGAATCCATGGAATGCTACTACCCTGGAATGGACTACTCCAATCCACGCTGGTCACGGTAACTGGCCTGGTGAAATTCCTGAGGTATATCGTTGGGCTTATGACTATAGCAAGGATGGAAGAGATTTCATTCCGCAAACAGAGCCTATTGGTCCTAATGAATCAGCGCACTAAAATATAGTTCGGAATTCCGGTAGGAAGAAACTCCCTCAGGGAAAATCTTCCTTCCGGAATTTTGTTCACTGTGATGTTTGTAAATTTGTTCCGGACTTAAACCCGGAATGTGGCTAGAAAAAAAATGTTGCAAGAAAACTCCATAAAATTGTCGTCATCGTATGCAGTAGCCAGTAAAGCGAAAGATTACTCTCAGCTGATGAAGTTTAATCTCACCTTTATGGTGGTATTTTCGTCTGTGGTGGGTTATCTGTTGGTACCTGGCGTGGAGTTTAACTTAATAAAAGTTCTTTTATTATTTGCCGGTGGTTTGCTGGTTTCCGGAGCAGCTAATACTATCAACCAGATATGGGAGAAAAATACAGATAAGCTAATGGCGCGTACCGCCGTTCGTCCTCTGCCTTCCGGGCGGATGCAGAATGGTGAAGCAATAGCGCTGGCAGTGGTTACCGGAGTAGCAGGTATCCTGATTATGGGATTTTGCTTTAACTGGTTAGCTGCTTCCCTCAGCCTGCTTTCCCTGGTATTATACGGTTTTGTATATACACCCTGGAAAAAATGGAATTCACTCGCTGTATTGGTAGGTGCAATTCCTGGCGCAATGCCTCCGTTGATCGGTTGGGCAGCTGGCGCCAATAACCTGGCAGAAGGTGGTTGGTCTTTATTTGCTATCCAGTTTCTGTGGCAATTTCCGCACTTCTGGGCTATCGCCTGGATTGCGTATAAAGATTATGCGAATGCAGGCTTCAAACTGCTGCCTGGCAGTGGAGAACCCAACAAGTACACCGCCATTCAGGCTGCTATGTACACACTGTTGCTGATTCCTGCTGGTGTTGCACCTTACCTCCTGAAAATCACTGGCAGTATCTCTGCTATAGTGGCTATTCTCGCAGGTATTTTCTTCCTCTACAGAGCTATTAACCTGTATAGAAAGAATGATGTTCCCGCAGCGCGCAAGCTCATGTTCGGATCTTATATTTATCTGACTATCGTTCAGTTAGCACAGCTACTGGACAAAGCATAAAATGAAAAGAGGAGTKATGGATACTATGACATTAGAACAACGTAAGAAAATACATCCGCATAAATATTCCCTATGGATTGCTATGGGTAGCATTACCATGATGTTTATCGGATTTACCAGTGCTTACATTGTTAAAAGATCACAGGCGAATTGGCTGGCATTTGAATTGCCACACATTTTCTGGTTATCCACTGCCGTAATTTTAACAAGTAGCTTAACGATTCACCTGGCTTTGAAGCAATTTAAAGAAAGGAATATGCAACGTTACAAACAACTCATTACCCTCACTGCAATATTGGGTGTAGTGTTTGCCGTTTGCCAATGGATTGGTTTTTCTCAGATGAAGAATATGGGACTGCCCCTCAATGGGCCAGTTTCCGCTTCTTTTATTTATGTAATCGTAGGCGTGCACATGCTGCACGTACTGGGTGGTGTAACTGCACTGCTCATTATGTTTGGCAGGGCCTACAGAACCCGTGTACGCACTTATAGCCCGGTACCCATCGAAGTGGCCGCTACTTACTGGCATTTCGTGGACGTATTGTGGATTTACCTGTTAATTTTTTTAAGTATCGCCAGATAAACTTTGTAAAATTTTATAAAACTAACAATGGATACAGCAGTTACAGCGAAGAAAAAATGGTGGGCAGGAGGATATTCTCCCTTTAATGTGAGCTATGGCAAGTTGATGATGTGGTATTTCCTGATGTCAGATGCGTTCACTTTCGGCGCATTACTGATAGCATATGGTACCATCCGGTTTTCCAGCACATCCTGGCCTGATCCGAATGAAGTGTTCAAATCATTTCCAGGCATGGGCCACGCCGAATTGCCGTTAATGTTCGTGAGCTTAATGACCTTCATTCTCATCATGAGTTCTGTAACCATGGTACTGGCTGTACATGCTGGTCACATGAGAGATAGAAAAGCAGTGGCTAAATGGCTGATGTGGACCATCGTGGGCGGTATCGCCTTCCTGAGCTGTCAGGCATGGGAGTGGACACACCTCTATCACGAAGGTGCATGGTGGGGTCGTAACCCATTCATTAACGCGGATGGCACTGCAGCTTCTACCAACTTTACCAACTTCTTCTTTACCATCACCGGTTTCCACGGCTTGCACGTAACTTCCGGTGTTGTGTTGAATATCGTTATCCTCGCTAACGTACTGAAAGGTACTTATGATGAGAGAGGTCACTACGAAATGGTGGAAAAAGTAGGATTGTACTGGCACTTTGTAGATCTGGTTTGGGTATTCGTATTCACCTGCTTCTACCTGCTCTGATCTTAGACAGGTAGCTTTATACAAGGTTTGTCACAATTATTGAATCTGAATTTTACGAATTTTTAATTTAAAGAATAATGGAGCATACACATACTGCGGCAGGGCATGAAAGTGCACATACTGATTCATCTACCAAATCAATCTGGAGAACCTTCTGGATTCTGTTGTGTATCACATTGGTGGAAGTAGGTCTTGCATTCTTACACCTGGAAATCGGGTTCCCGCCAAGAGTGTTACTGAACGCAATATTTATTGGTCTTACACTGGTGAAAGCTTTCTATATCGTAGCTGAATTCATGCACTTAGGTCACGAAATCAAGAACCTGATCATGACTGTCTTAATTCCTTTATTGTTGTTCGTTTGGTTCATCATCGCTTTCCTTTACGAAGGTGATTCATGGAAAAACATGCGGAAAGACCTGAAACCAGGTACTCCCATCGAAACACCAAAGGTTGGACCAGTTGAAAAACACCCATAATTTTCATTCGTACTAAATTACCAGGATTATCACTCGCAGGGCTTTATTAGGAGTTTCATTGGCTATATTGGTGCCGCTTTTGGGTTATCTCATTGTAGATCACTATGGGAAAAATGTGATACCAGTACCCGGTTACTTCATTCCCGAAAGAGTAGATACTGTTACGGAAAATGGTAAAGTTTCTTATGATACCGTTTTTCATAAAATCAGGGACTTCAAGCTTACCAACCAACTTGGTCAACAAGTAAGTTTGAAAGACATGGAAGGAAAAGTAATTCTCGTTGATTTCTTTTTTACCTCCTGCCCCAGTATCTGTCCTACACTCACAAAGAATCTGAGAAAGATACAGAGTGCCTACGTAAAGAATGATTCTTTATTGCAGATACTCTCTTTTTCTGTAGATCCGGAAAGAGATACCGTAGAAAAATTGCGCAAATACGCGTACGACTACCAAATCAATCCGGATAACTGGTGGTTACTCACTGGTAGTAAAAAAGAAATCTATGACCTCGCCCGAAACGAATTTTTCGTTTCTGTTACCAAAGGAGATGGCGGTCCGGATGATTTTATACATACAGAGAAATTAGTGTTGATTGATAAAAACGGAAACATCAGAGGATACTACAACGGTCTCGATTCCAATGCCGTAAAAAGATGCGCCGGAGATATCTCCATACTGCATCTGGCAAAGGAAAGGCATCGGCCAGGCTTTGGAGCCTTCCTCAGGAAATTGTTCTCCGGAGAAAAGTAAGTAAATCATTTATTTGAAGGGTGAATAAGGAAAGGGAGTTCACCTTACCTTATTCACCTTTATATTTTAACAGACATGGAACTTAAAAATAAAAATCTCAACACGCCTATTACCATTGTATCTATTGCAATTCCGGCGTTAGTGGCCTTATTGTTCTTTTTACCAAAACCAGAAATGCACCCTGGGTTTGATGTAAAAATACTGCCGCTGTTCCATGCTATCCTGAATACTGCAACAGCGGTGCTTTTGCTGGCCAGCCTCTACTTCATTAAAAATGGTCATGTAAAGGCGCACAAAATGGCCAATTTAATCGCAGTGGGTTTATCTGCCATATTCCTGTTATCATATGTTACTTACCACGCGCTGGCGCCGGAAACCCGTTTTGGGGATCTGGATCATAACGGTATCGTAGATGCTGCGGAGAAAGCCACCCTGGGCGGTATACGCTATATTTATTATTTCCTGCTGCTGACACATATTGTATTGGCTGGCATTATTGTTCCACTGGTGCTGTTTACCCTGTTACGTGGCTTCCAGAATGATATTCCCCGTCACCGTAAAATAGCCCGTATTACCTGGCCTATCTGGTTTTATGTAGCAGTAACGGGTGTGATTGTATATATCATGATTTCCCCTTACTACCATTGATACATTTAATCAATTTTTTTGGGTGAGATGGCCTAATTTTGTGGAATCAAATGAATAGTACTATGAAGAAGGCAGCTTTGTTTTTGCTAACAGGTGTTTTAATGATGATGAGTGGGTCAGTAATGGCGCAGTGTTCCCTGTGTACTAAAACAGCGCAACAATTGGGAGAAGGACCTGCCAAAGGTTTAAACAACGGTATCCTGATGCTGGCTCTAACTCCATTGGCTATCATAGGTTTCCTCGCCTTCAGATGGTGGAGGAGCAACAAGGAAGCCTGATCAAAATAATGACGAATAACCCAAAACTATGATTACCTACAGAAAGGCGGATATAACAGATATCCCGCAGTTGGTGCATTTACGGCTGCAATTTCTGAAAGAAATTTACCCTAAAGCAGATGTTTCCCAGGACGACGTGTTAAAAACGCATCTCAGGGAATATTTAACCGAGCACCTTTCCCAAAATAACTTCGTGAACTGGTTTGCCGATATAGAAGGCAAGGTAGTGGCCAGCGCCGGCATAGTTTTTTACAACCAGCCACCGCTGTACCACAACCTGGAAGGCAAAGTAGCCTATATCCTGAATGTGTATACGCTTCCCGATTTCCGGCGTAAAGGCATCGCAAAGAATTTGCTGCAAAAATTGATCGATGAAGCAAAAACGCGTAATACCGGTAAGGTAAGCTTACATACCAGTGATGATGGACGTTTATTATACGAGCAGTTTGGTTTCGTAGCCGGAGATAATGAGATGACCTGCCAGCTACCCCGTGTACAATAGTTGGCTACGCTTCTTCCCGAAGTTCAAATACCTGACAATCTACCCGCAATCCACCGTTGTTTAAAGACGTCTTCAACTTGTTACAGTAGTGTCCTTTCTTTTCAGTGTATGCCTGGCAATTAAAGCACATAGGTTGTGTGGAAATAACTTCCTGCTGGTTAAGCTGGTAAATCAACTGCATCAATTGCTCCAGCAGCCCACTCTGCTCTTTGGCAGATAGATGTTCTACGGTGTCCTGCAAAGGATTGGCAAACTGTTCTACTTTCTTGGCAATAGCCCTTCCTTCTTTTACAAGGTGTAAAGTGTGGCTACGAGTGTCTGTAGCACTAGCTTTACGGGTCAGGTATTGCTTTTGTTCCAGCGATTTTACGGCATCACTGATGGTAGCTTTGGTCATGTTGAAATACGATGCCAAAGTGGTTACAGTACGTTTTTCCTCTGGGTAATGCAGTAAAAAGGTAAGTACCTGAATTTGTATGGGACTAAGTCCATACTGGGTGGCCTCCTGCCATAATAGTACGCGGAAGGCTTCTGATAATCGCTCCAGGGAGGCCACTACTTTACTAGGTGTGTTTTCCGCCTGCTGTGCGGGGCTGAATGTGGAAACTTTCCCCATATTTTCTTGCTGTCCTTAATAGTTAGTTAGTGGGGCAAGGTACAATATAAATGTATCGCAGGAAATAGCATATTAGTGACATTCCTTGTTCAAATCCCGCTTTTTTCCCCGACACCCCTCCAACTCATGAATATAGTAGCCTTTCCGCAAAATTTGCACTTCCCACCGCGGTATTACCTCAGTAATATGCGAAAATCGGCAGTCCTTATGCAAAATAAACAGCTCTTCTCCCCTCCTGCCCTGCAGGTATCTATTGCCAAATACCAATACTTCCTCAAACCGGGAAGCCTTGTTGACGATAATGTCGAAATGCAGATGGCTACCATCCTTTCTCTTAACGTAGGTATCATAAACAGCTACTTCCATGCCCGGTACTTTTGTTGCTAACGTAAACGGTTATATTAAAATGAGGGAGATAATCCATCAGGATAAACCCATAACAGTACACTAAAACTGATCGCTTTAAACCACGCCTGTTGCATTCGCTCCACTTCCGCTGCCGGATGCCCGTGCCTGCTGAGGTAAGGTCTGCCGGCTTCCGCCACTGGATAAATAAAAGTGGACATATACCGTAGATATTCCAAAGGCAAAGCGCTAAGGTCCGTTTCTGCTACCGGCTTTAATTGCAACTGCGCCGCAATACGCTCTTCAAATTGCCACCAGGTATTCCCCTCCTGCCGCGTACATAAATCAACCAGCCATTGCCGGAACTGCGGACGCAACGTTTGCAGATAATCTAAATCAGGTGCGCCTCCCCGCGTAAAATAGTAAGCGAGGTAGTTATTCTTTAAAATGTAATCATACCAGTTGTCCAGGATATCTTCTGTATGTGGCAGCAAAATATCTCCAGCCATCAGCAGATACTGTTCATCATCATGCGTGAACAACAGCATTCGCTTTAGCCTGACTAATACTTCTGCATCCAGTGGGGATTTGGGGGTACCTGAGCCCGCTGTGCCATACTGCATAGCGTTATTCATACATGTAGATTTAGATATCCTTCACGGATTGGTTATCACAAATATAATAAGGTTGCCTAACTAAAAAAATTATATCATATCGTAGGGCTTTGTACGTTAGTTAGTTGATATATTAATATAATTTTATTTGTGATTCTAAAACGAACACTATAGCTTTGACGCTATTGATTATAACCAGCTGCATCATGCTACATCATATCACCAGAAAGGCTTTTCGTATAGTACCCATACCAGATGGGCAGGAGTACCCACAGACAAAGAGTACATCCCGGGTGTTGTATCTCTCGGTAGCTGCCATGTTAGTAGCTGCTATTGGAGTAGCGGTGGGAAAGCTGTTAACCTTGCTTATTCAATGGATCACGGCATTATCATTTTTCGGAGATATCAGTAACGCGGCCGGCACACCCGAAAATGAAGATCTGGGCATCTGGATGGTGGTTATTCCCATAGCAGGTGCGTTGGTACTAACCTGGCTAAGCAAATACCGGGAAGGCTTTCTGAAAGCCATCGGATTAACCGTGGCCATAGGCAGCGGTGCGCCAATGGGAATAGAAAGTCCTGCCATGATTTTTAATGGCGCCATGGGAAACTGGATAGGTAAGTTATTTCGCTGTAACCCGGACGAATGCTATATACTTTTTGTAGCCGGTACCTGTAGCACATTGGGTAGCCTCTTCRGCGCCCCTATAGCGGCTATTTTCCTGGCAATAGAATGTTTCTTTGCAGTAATTACTGTGAATGCCATGATCCCTGTAGTGCTGGCTGCTATTACTGCCGGTACAGGTAGCTATCTGCTTCGTGGAACTGCGCCGGTGTTTAACATTCCTGCAGCGCCTAATGTAACTATGCAGTCGTTGCTGGCGTACCTCGGAGTAGGACTGATCATAGGATTATGGGCAAGGATGAGTGTGAATCTATCCAGACTGATAGAGAAAATGTTTGGAAAGCTAACTACATTTAGTCATTGGTTTTTGCTGTTGGCTGCATTGGTAGTGGGCATGGCAGGTTATATCTCTCCCAGAGCACTGGGAACAGGCGATCATTATATGAATGATCTGTTGCAGGCACATGTAACTTTATCTATTCTGGCTGCATTGGCAATAGTGAAGTTGATAGCCTGGTTATTCTTTTCCAGTGCTTATAAAACGGGTAGCGGAATTATACCCGTGTTGGTAACAGGTGGAGCAATGGCATTGTTGATAGGGGTAGTTATACAATTATTATTCCCAGCAGTAGTAATACATTCCGGTACACTGGTGCTGGCTGGCATGGCAGCAATGTTGGCGGGAACTTCAAGAGCCGTGTTTACTGCCATGGTACTTGCGGTAGAGTTAACACATGATGTGAATACTATATTGCCGGTTTTAGGCGCTTGTTGTATTTCCTATTGTATCTCGCTGATCACTATATTCAGAAAAAAAGCGGAAAACATATAAATGTTCTCCGCTTTTTTCTTCGCTATAAATACGTTGCATTTAGTCGTGTGGCGACACAAATTTCAATCCTATAATAGAGCCTATTAACAATACCAGGAAGAATATCCTCCATAGCGCAGCCGGCTCTTTAAAAAAGATCATACCAGCTATTACCGTACCAGCAGCACCAATACCAGTCCATACTGCATAGGAAGTGCCTATTGGTAATCCACCGTTGATCGCTTTGTTAAGAAAGAAAAAGCYTAAAGTGATACACACGATAAAGCTAATTGAAGGCCACAGCTTTGAGAAGTTCTCAGAATACTTTAATGAAATAGTAAAGCCTATTTCAAACAGTCCACCAATGACAAGGAATAACCAAGGCATAATACTGAATTTAGAAAGTAAGAAAAAAAATATTGAATAGTAAGGGCACGAAATGCCCGTTCTCTGTGGATCAGAGACCGTAGTTAAATACTGCGTAAGCGATAGATATGCCGAATGAAGTAAAACGCATGCGGCAAAGGTAGCAAATTTTTTTTAATCGATTCTTTTGAGGGCTTCCCGTTTACTGAGTGGCGCCAGGGGATGACGGTTTACAAATGCCCGTACTGACTCAGGATTGGTTTTGGAATACTCCCGTAATGCCCAGCCAATGGCTTTCTGAATGAAAAATTCTTTGGCATGTGCATGTTGCAAAATGTATTGGTATAAGAGAGCTTCGTTGGTATGTTGTTTATACCCATTTTGAAAAGTGATGGCGGCGCGTTGTAACCACATGTTATCGCTATTGCACCACTGGTTGGTGATAGCAGCATCCGCATCCTGAAATTTCTTCAACCAGGGACCTGCTACAAAAGAGATAACGCCATCTACACTATCCCACCAGGATTTATGGGTGATCATGTATTCAAGCAGGTGAATATCGTCGGGTGTCCATTGTTTGTGAAAGTATTGCATCAGGTCAATGGCTGCGTATTGGTATTCCCGTTCCGGTTTTTCCCACAACACTTTTATCAATGCAGGCATTTCCGTAAAATCGGGTAAACCATGTTGTGCTTTCAGCGCTTTAATAATGTTGCGGCGTTCAGGTGTTTTGATGCCCAGAAATTCGAACTGATCGCGGAGGTATAGCTTCATGGCGGCTGCATTGGCCGGGTTGGCTGCAGGCGTAAACGCAGTAGTAAGCAAGGTAAGATAACGCATATATTACCCCTGTGTTTTAGTATTGATATAACGATAAAGGTTAAACGATTTTTGTGTCAGTAGCGCTTGTATTTCTTTTTGCAGGTCTTGTTTAACCACGTCTTTCATGCGCCGGTGTTGTATGAGCTGGTAAGCTTTTTCTGCCAGCAGCAATATATGTTTTTGTTGCTGATGAGAAACGGCTTCGTGATGCCGGCTAATGGCGCTGATAATTTCGTGTATGCCTGTATGTTGGGTAGCGATGGATTTGATCACGGGGATCTCCCATCCGCTTTCCTGTTTGCTATGGGCCAGCAGGCGGAGATTTTTTACAAAGATGTCTGCATTATCCCGGTCGGCTTTGTTCACCACAAAGATGTCGGCGATTTCCATCAGGCCCGCTTTCATGGTTTGTATTTCGTCGCCGGCTTCTGGTACTACTACTACAATGGTGGTATCTGCTACACCGGCAATTTCAACTTCGCTTTGTCCTACCCCCACGGTTTCAATAAAGAGGTAGTCGAATTTAGCGGCTTTAATAAGATCGCTTACTTCGATAATCTTGGGGCTTAGTCCGCCAAGAGCGCCTCTGCTGGCCATAGACCGGATAAATACATTCGGATGATTAAAGTGTTGGCTCATCCGTATCCGATCGCCAAGGAGTGCGCCGAAGTTGAAAGGAGAAGAAGGATCTACGGCAATGATGGCTACGCTTTTATTTTGCTCCAGCAGGGTGGTAATTAAGCCGTTGACCAGTGTGCTTTTTCCGGCGCCCGGAGGTCCGGTAATGCCCGCTACAATGGTATGGTGGCTGATGGGTAGTTGTTCCAACAATTGTTCATACCCTGTTGCTTCATTTTCCACGAGGGAAATGCAACGGGCCAATGATTTTATATCACCGCTTAAAAGTCCGGGTATATACTGTTGGTACATCTTATTGCTTGCAAATATTCAGGAACAAAAATAAGGGGTCTGCTGGTTACACCAGTAAAGAGCGATAAACATTCAGGTATTGTTCTCCAATTTCATCCCAGCTAAAGCTATCCGCATGTTTTTTTATAGCGGCCATCGGTTGAGTGGCCGCATAATGTGCCATGCCTTTGGCAAATACTTCCCGCATGTATACCGGGTCGAAGTTTTCGAAGTAGTAAGCGAGGTCTCCGCCTATTTCCGGCAGGCTGGTTTTATTAGATAAGAAAACCGGTTTGCCGTGGTGCATGGCTTCTATTACAGGAATGCCAAAGCCTTCTGCGATAGAGGGAAATACAAATGCGGCGCAATGGCTGAAGTACCAATATTTACTTTCTTCATCAATAGGCCCCAGAATTTTCACACGGTCCTGCACGCCATAATGGGCTGCTTCCTGTAATATCTGTTTCTGATAGGAAGTGTTCGCATTACCTGCAATGATCAGCTCGTAATCCGTGTCTTTAAGCAAACAGGGAATTACATGAAAGTTCTTTTTGGGCAATATAGTGCCGATAGTAAATAGAAACGGCCTGTTGGGACGATACACCGGGTTATTGAAATCCGGGAACGATTTAATATTGCACCCATTATAAATAACACTTAACGGGGTATTTCCTATGTTAAGGTGTTGAAGTACATCTTGTTTAACATAATTAGAGATGGTAATAAGATGATCTGCCCTATTAATCATCCGTTGTACCTTGGCTAATTGTCCTGATATCCTGTGTTTATAATTGGGTTTATATAAAAAATTAAGGTCATGAATGGTCAGTACCTGCTTAATGTTGGAGGATGCGGGGGAATAGTCGGAAAGCTGATAGGTGGTATGCCACACCTGGATGTCCTTGGAATAGGGCATCCATAGCTTGTGCCAGGCCTTTTGGTTATAGTGCGCTTGTTCCGAAAAAATGGTTTGCCGGTAAGATGGCAGGTAGAAGTAAAGTTCTTCCGGAGGAGCCACCCGCTTCAGCAAAGATTGGCCAAGTTCGCTGCAATAAGTATATAGACCGTTGTTCGGATATTTCAATCTTTCACAGTCTATCACAAATCTTGGCATATATTAATCAGTTTGAATAATTGTCTGGTATATATTTATATATAAGTAAATGCTTAAGCGAAGATATTACAACTTTTTACGAAAAAGAGATAATTATCTTTTACCCTTTTCCGGATAAATTATCATACTAACGTATATTGGTTGTCAGTCCAATTGCGTATTATTATACTAATGACGAATTTTATTTCCATATTTCCGCTTGGAATTGTAGTGTATCCGGGAGAGCAATTAAACCTTCACGTTTTTGAACCCCGGTACAAGCAACTAGTGGCAGCTTGCATCGCCGAACATAAGCCTTTTGGAATTCCAACTGTAATAAATAAAAAAATTATGGAATATGGAACACTGGTGCAAATAAAAAAGGTAGAAAAAATATATGAAACCGGGGAAATGGACATTGTAACCACTGGTGACAGCGTTTTTCGGATGCTGGAGCAGGTAGGGGAAATTCCTGAAAAATTATATGCCGGGGCCATTGTAAACTACCCGGAAAATAGTGAAGAGGGCAATTCCCGGCTTTTGCAGGAAGTATTGCACGGGGTGCGGGAACTACATGCCATCCTGCAAATTCATAAAACATTCAAGAAAGAAGATGATCAGCTCCGCTCCTACGACCTGGCGCATCATGCTGGTTTGTCGTTGGATGAGGAATACGAGCTGTTACACCTCTTTTATGAAACACAGCGCCTGGAATACCTGAAGCGTCATCTGCACAAAGTAATTCCCATGATGGCAGAGATGGAAAGGCTGAAAGAAAGAGTCATGCTGAACGGCCACTTCCGGAACTTATCTGCCGATAATTTATAGTTTTTAGTAAGATGCCTGTCTGGTATACGTTTCAAGGGCCCAGAAGGGGAACTTTAACGTGTATTTAACAGGTAGCTTTTTTGTTTTTTTTGCTTCCCGCCTTAAAAAGTAGATATTTGCAGACCCATATTTTATCTGGAATAAGGGCTTAAACTCAATTCTGTAACTCAATGCATTGGACAAAAGTCAGTATTCTTTGCCTACTGGGAAGCTTCTTCCTGATTGCAAATAAGGCTATCGCACAGGACAACTCACCATATTCCCGCTACGGATTAGGAGATCTGAATAACAACCAAAACACGGTAAACCGTGGTATGGGTGGAGTTTCTCAGGCTTATAGCGATCCACAGTCGGTTAACTTTGTTAACCCTGCCAGTTATTCCAGTTTAGTGCTGACAACCTTCGACGTAGGCGTTGAAGGAGGAGGCAGATCCATTACTGACCAGGGAAATAAATTTAGCTCCGGCTTTGGAACCCTTTCTTATCTGCAATTAGGCATACCCTTAATTGTCAATAAATGGGGGCTGAACCTTGGACTTCGTCCGGTAACAAGGTCTTCTTACAATATCGAGCAAGGATTTAATGGTGCTTATTTCGATACACTTAAGTATCCGCTGACCAACAAATATGAAGGCAGTGGTGGTCTTTATCAGCTGTATGCCGGTACAGGCGTACGCTTTGGCCACTTCAGCATTGGTGTAAACCTGGGTTATCTGTTCGGCAATATTGAAAATAATACCCGGTTATTCTTCCCGGATGCCAGCATTTACCCTTCTCATAAAATGTTCCGTACCAGTTATAGCAGCTTCTTCTACAAACTGGGGGTGCAATACAGGGCTAAAATGGCGAAGGACATGGATCTCACCTTTGGTGCCTCCGGTAGCCTGAAGCAAAATATGCATGCCCGCCAGGAAATGTTGAGCGAAACACTGCAGTATGACAATGGAGGAAACTACTCCAACCAGGATACGGTCAAATATGTAAAAGGAGAAAGAGGAACCGTGGTATATCCTGAAGAATTTGCAGTGGGTGTAATGCTCCGTAAATTCGATAAATGGAGCATCGGAGTAGATTTCAACAGCAGCCAGTGGCAGAATTTCCAGAGCTTCGGTTCAAAAGATTCTGTATTACAGAGTGCCTGGAAATTATCTGTGGGTGGACAGTTTGTACCAAACGCAATGGCCCTCAGCGGTTACTGGAACAGAGTAGCTTACCGTCTGGGAGCTTACTACGGTAATGACTACCTGAAGTTAAACGGTGTAACAATGCCTATGACAGGCTTCACAGTAGGTGCAGGCTTACCTGTACGTCGTATGGCTTACTCCAACCAATATAGCATGGTAAACCTGGCGTTTGAAATAGCTCGCCGTGGTAACAATCAAACAGTACTGAAAGAAAATATCTACCGCATATCATTAGGCTTCACCCTGAGCGATAAGTGGTTTATAAAACGTAAATACGAATAAAGTCTATGGCCATTGGCTATTAGCTTTTAGCGAAAATGCAGCGGAGATTATCTTCGCTGCATTTTTGCTAAAAGCCAATAGCTAGCAGCTAAATACTATCTTTGGTCTATTATTGCTCAAAATGATTAAGAGAACTATCTTATTTTTTATAATAGCCATTGCCGTTAGTAGTTGTGAGAATGATATACAAACGGTGATGGAATTCGATTCTAAAAAAGCCGCTACCGAAAATGGGGTGGATATTGTCACTATTTTCAGTCAGGGAGGAAAAGTAAATGCGAAGCTGCTGGCGCCGGCTATGGAGCGCAGCCTGGATAAACCCTCCTATGTTGCTTTCAATAAAGGGTTGAGGGTATTCATGTACAACGACACGCTGGGCCTGGAAAGCACCCTTTCTGCCAAGAAAGGCAAGTACCTGGAAGAAGAGGGCAATGTTTACTTATCAGATAGTGTGGTGGTGATTAATAAGAAAGGGGAAAGACTGGATACCAAAGAATTAAACTGGGACCCCAAACGCAAGATCTTCTACTCCACACAGGAGGTTTTTATAAAAACACCTACCGATTCCCTCCATGGATGGGGGCTGGAAGCAAACGAGGATTTCAGTGTTAAAAAAATCCTCAAAGTGAGCGGCCCTATTACGGTGCAAGACAGTACTACCAATTTAAACTAGCTAACGGAAAGATATATACGAAATAACCCCACCTCTGCAGGTGGGGTTATTTCGCTTTAACCTATTTTTTAACCTAAAATTTGGGTGAACATTGCCAATAATTATGCCAGTTTGGGCTGTCTTGGTAAGAAAATCATACATTATAACATCGAAACGGATTCCTTTGTTATTGCCGGGCACAAAAAGATCTCCAACGTACAGCCGTGAATGTTAGCCAGCCTGTTTTCTCATTATTTGCTATATTTCATCAAATAAATTAGCRCAAATGGAAACTATCAATTGGCCGGATTTTGAAAAGGTAGAAATCAGAGTGGGTACTATACTGGAAGCTAATGACTTTCCCAAAGCCCGTAACCCATCCTATCAACTCGTAATAGATTTTGGGGAGGAGCTGGGTATTAGAAAATCTTCTGCCCAAATTACCAGTCTATATCAAAAGGAAGAACTCATTGGAAAGCAAATTGTGGCAGTTGTGAACTTCCCGCCAAAACAAATTGCAAATTTTATGTCTGAGTGCCTTGTGCTGGGTGTAGTAGGCGATAATAAGGCGGTTATATTGCTTCAGCCCGATAAGCCAGTAGTGAACGGACAACGTATAGCCTAGTAGTAAAATAGAGAATATTATTTTATAGTGATTATCAATTATATAGAAGTAATTATTTAATCTAATTTTATTTTTTAATAATATTATTATAAAAATAATATAATAACACATTAACCATTATCATCAGTTCACGAACAATAATACATCGTTCACGGAAATGAAACCAACAACTAAATTCGGCGATATATCTTTGTTCTAGGTTTTTCATAGGATATGGTTAAAATTATTACAAGGGCGGTATTCTTACCACCCTTTTTTATTTCTCTTCTTAACCCTACTGTCCCCAAAAGAGCCTAATAGGTGTTTGAACATCTATTCGGTTTGATAGTCAATAAGTTGCGTCGAAATACTCGTATGTAAAGTTATCTTGAAGCGTTTTTTGCCTTCATACGTTCACCTTCTCTTTCCTTACGTTTACCGGATAAAATATATCATTCACTAGAATGCTCACTGCAGTGTCGTAAAAATCGGCCACCTTTGGTATAGGTTTTTCAATAAAGATATGGTTAAAATTTTTCGGGGCTGTAGTCTTGCAGCCCTGTTTCTTTTTCTACACCTCCCGATTCATATCTTCTTTCATTTATACACACAGCAGTAATCATCTTCCTACACCTTTATATCAATACTTATTACATTGATTATAAATGATTTACGGCCCAACATACAGCATATGCTGCAGGCCAGGCCGTAATAATCAGTTGACGTGGTGAACGCTATTGCTGCAGCTGAGCCGGAAAAGGCTTGCTCAACAGGTTGTTATATATAAACCGGTAAGATTCGGAAGCTGAATGCACACTTTTCAAACCACCCCAGCCATGACGTTCGCCAGGATATAGCATAAATTCAAAATGCTTATTCAGATTTTCCAGTTTGTCGATTAACTGAATACAATTCTGCATGTGTACGTTATCATCCATGGTACCATGCACAATACGGATCAGTCCTTTGTATTTATCCGCATACGTCATTACAGAGGTAGCTTTATAGCCATCCGGGTTTTCAGCAGGACTATCCATATAGCGCTCTGTATAGTGGCTATCGTATAGTTGCCAGTCAGTTACAGCGAAATTGGCCATACCATGGGTAAATACATCTGCACCATAAGTGAGGGCCATACAGGTCATATAACCGCCAAAGCTGCCACCAGTCATACATATTTTGCTGGCGTCCGCCCAGGGTTCTGCCCGCAGCAACATCGCCGCATCCATATAATCCTCAATTTCATATTTGCCCATTTGGCGATGGATATAATTCATCCCCATTTTACCCAGTTGCCCACTGCTGCGGTTATCGATGGCTACTTGAATAACACCTTCCTGTGCCCACCATTGTTGGGTGTTGTTGTATTTCCAGGTGTCGTATACGGTGCCGGCATTAGGACCTCCATAGATGCTGATCAGGATAGGGTATTTTTTACCCGGCTCCATATGCAATGGCATCGTGATAGTGTATGGCAACGTAAGACCATCGCGGGTTTTGTACGTTTTTAGCTCCGTTTTTGCCAGGTTATAATCTTCAAAATGCTCCCCTTTACTATCACCCAGTTCCCGGATTACCTTACCGTTATTATCCATCAGGGCCATTTTAGAAGGCGTTTGCAAATTGGAATAAGTGGTAATGAAGTATTGGCCACCAGGGGCTATTTTGATGGTATTGTTATAATCACCTTTGGTCAAACGGGTAATCACGCCGGTTTTCATGCTMACCTTGTACAGGTCAAAACGGGTGGAAGCCTCTTTCCGGGCGGTGAAGTACACCAGCTGGTTTTTATCATCTATCTGTAATACCTCTTTCACGGTCCAGTTGCCGGAAGTCAGCTGCTTTTTCAGAGAGCCGTCCATGTTATAGAGGTACAGGTGCGACCAGCCTGTTTTATCGCTCTGCAGCAGGAAGCCCTGGTTATTTTGTACAAAAGGCACCGCATCGAACCAATCGATCCAGGTTTTTTGCTTTTCATCGTAGATTTCTTTCTTAGCGCCGGTTTGCGGGTTGATGCTATATATTTTCAGGTTGTCCTGTCCGCGGTTCATCCATTGCATCCACAATTGCTGGCTGTCGTCCGTCCAGAATGGCATACCGAAGTACTGGTCGTCGTTTTCGTTGAAGTCGGCCCAGGTGGTAGCGCCACCGGAAACAGGTACCACGCCTACTTTCACAGCAGGGTTAGGGTCGCCGGCTTTAGGGTAACGGGTATTTTCCAGATAGCCGTGCTGACCTTTTTCGCTGTAGATCGGGAATACCGGTACTTTGCTGTCGTTGAAGTGCATGTAGGCAATCTTGCGGCTGTCAGGGCTCCACCAGAAAGCGCGGTAGCGGGTAGGTCGTCCCAGGATTTCTTCATAATATACCCAGGATGCCCAGCCATTATAGATTACGTCAGAACCATCGTTGGTATAACGGGTTTCCTTTTTGCTGGCTATTTCTACGCTATAAAGGTCATTGTTACGGGTAAAGGCCACATATTTTCCATCCGGGGAAAGGGTAGGATTTTTTTCTTCTGCGGCATCATTCGTTAAACGTACAGTGCTGCCATCGGCGGCTTTATAAAACACATCTTTTTCACGTACTTCTACACTGGGTCCGTCTACCGGTGCGGTATATATGGTGGCTTTGCCGGTACGGGCATCTATTGTCCAGGCCTGCATACGGCCATTGGCGGCATCAGGGCGCATTTCCAGATAATGTTCCGCATCGGTCCATTCCCGGATGGCCGGCAACGGCTTGGCAATACCAGTGTTTTTGCCTTTAAAGGCCTGTTCGAAAGTAATATCCTGCTTTTGTTGCGCATGCAAACAGGGGGCTGACAGCAGCAATAACGCTATACTGCTGATGGTGGTTGGCTTAAACCATTGTTCGCTTCTCATAATTTGTAAGATCAGGTGGTTTTATCTTGTCGTTAGCGGGCGAAAATAAGCATAACTATAAAATAGTCTCGACAATTTACACAAACGGGCAGGCCCGGAAAAACCAGCTATTAGCCAAATGCCACCAATTATGAAAGATTTTCTCTCGCCTGGTAAATGGGGCTGTAAATAGCAGTGGAAGCGGTTACCTTTAAAATGGTTTTCATAGGATATGGTCAAAAAATAAGAGGGCTGTAGTCTTACAGCCCTTTTTACTATTTTTGCACTCCAATAGGAATTACAACTTACTACATGACACAATTATCTGAGCAAGAGATTATACGCCGGGAAAAATTACAGGAGCTGCACAATTTAGGTATAGATCCCTACCCTGCAGCGGAGTACCCGGTTAATGATACTTCCGTTAATATAGTTTCTAATTATTCGGAAGAAACGAAAGAACAATTCCAGCAGGTATGTCTGGCAGGTCGTATTATGGCTAAAAATGATATGGGTAAAGCTGCTTTTGTCCGTATCCAGGATAGCGTAGGTAAGATCCAGATCTATATCCGCAGGGATGAAATCTGCCCTGGTGAGGACAAAACATTGTACGATGTAGTGTTTAAGAAGCTGTTGGACCATGGCGATTTTATAGGTGTAAAAGGATATGGTTTTGTTACCAAAACCGGCGAAACATCCATCCATGCTACAGAGTTCACTATTCTGGCAAAGTCATTACGTCCGTTACCGGTGGTAAAAGAGAAGGAAGGAGAAGTGTTCGATGAAGTGACCGATCCTGAATTCAAATACCGTCAGCGCTATGTTGACCTGGTAATCAATCCGGAAGTGAAAGAGGTGTTTATCAAACGCACCAAAATCATGCAAACCATCCGCGATTTCTACAATAACCTGGGCTACCTGGAAGTAGAAACGCCGATTCTTCAACCAATCCCCGGTGGGGCTACCGCACGTCCGTTTGTAACGCATCACAATGCGCTGGACATGCCGCTCTACCTCCGTATAGCCAACGAATTATACCTGAAACGCCTCATTGTAGGTGGTTTTGAAGGTGTATACGAGTTCGCAAAAGACTTCCGTAACGAAGGAATGGACCGTACCCATAACCCGGAATTTACCGTAATGGAAATGTACGCCGCCTACAAAGATTACGAATGGATGATGCGTACCACAGAATCGTTGCTGGAAAAAATCGCCATTACCTTACACGGCACTACTTCCGTTCCGGTAGGTGATAAAACCATCGACTTCAAAGCGCCGTTCCGTCGCGTATCCATGTATGAAGCCATCCTGGAACATACCGGTATAGACATCGCCAATATGGATGAAGCCCAGCTCCGCGATGTATGCAAACAATTAGGCATACACGTAGATCCTAAATTAGGAAAGGCGAAACTGATTGATGAAATTTTCGGTGAGAAATGCGAAGGCAACTATATCCAGCCTACTTTCATTACTGACTACCCGGTAGAAATGAGCCCGCTGACGAAGAAACATCGTAGCAAAGCCGGTCTGGTAGAACGTTTTGAATTGATGGTGAATGGTAAAGAAATAGCCAACGCCTATAGTGAGCTGAATGACCCGATTGACCAGCGCGAACGCTTCGAAGAACAGGTACAACTGATGGAACGTGGCGATGATGAAGCTATGTACATCGACTACGACTTCTTACGTGCCCTGGAATACGGTATGCCGCCCACTTCTGGTATCGGTATCGGTATTGACCGTTTAACCATGCTGATGACGAATCAGCCATCTATTCAGGATGTGCTGTTCTTCCCGCAGATGAAACCAGAGCAGCAGAAAGCATAAAGCGTAAAGCAAAAAGCTATTGTAGCGAATGATAAGAGCAAATGGGTAATTTATTACTCGCTCTCATCATTCGCTACAATAGCTTTAAGCCTTCTGCTTTTCGCTTTCAGCTCTTTAAAAAAATGGCATCAAATTTTCAGTAGGCGTTCATATACCAATGCACATCGTTAACTTTAAGTAGCCCATCACTGTTTCTTAAAATTAGCCGTATGAAAACAATCTTAGTACCCACTGATTTTTCTGATACTGCCTACAACGCTGCTATTTATGCACTGTMACTTGCCAATAGCTTAGGCAGTACCCGTATTGTATTGTATCACGCATATGAGCTGATTGTTCCGGTTCCGGATATACCTACCATGATACCCATGGTAAATCCGGACGATTTGCAGGCTGCCAGCCAGGAAGGATTGGAGAAGATGAAGAAAGAATTACAGGACCTGATACCCGCTGATGCTTCATTGGTAACAAGGGCGGACAATACCCTGTTAGCTGCTACCATAGAAGAGGTGTGTAAGAATGAAGAAGTAGATTTGATTGTGATGGGAATTACCGGTGGAAGTAAGCTGGAAGAGGTGCTGATAGGATCTAACACCATTGATGTAGTAAAACATACCAGTTACCCGGTGTTGATTGTCCCAGGTAAAGCAAAGTATAAACCCATTGAAAAAATAGTGTTTGCCGCAGATCTCCGTAAAGTAGCTGAAACTACACCCGTAGAGCCACTGAAGAAATTACTGCACATTTTTAACGCTGAATTGCATGTCATCAACATTGATCATGAAAGCCGGCATTTCAGCACAGATACACCTTTTGAAACATTAATGCTGGATACGTTGCTGGAAGATTTTCACCCGGTATATCATTTCATCGATAACCCGGATGTAGTAGAAGGAATTGTAGAATTTGCGGAAGAAAATAAAGCAGATATCGTGCTTACCATCCCTAAAAAGCATGGATTATTTGAAAGCATTTTCAAACGCAGCCGCACGCTGAAACTGGCGTACAAAACGCATATACCGCTGTTGACATTACACGAATAATGTATATTTTTGAAAGATATTAATATTTATAATCACACTATGCTTAAACGTTCATTATTAGTCTTGCTGGGCTTTTTTTGCCTGCAGGCCAGTCAGGCACAGTTCCTGAAAAAATTGGGCAAACAGTTGGAAACAGCTACCAATAAAGACAATGGCACCAACAATAATTCATCCGGCCTTTCGCTGGCGGGTATTACAGAATCTGATGCAGGCGGTGCTATCAAAGAAGCCCTGGCTAAAGGAGTCGCAGCAGGTATTGCCAAACTCAATAAGAAGGACGGATTTTTTGGTAGTGATGTGTATAAATTGTTGCTGCCACCGGATGCTGTGAAAATAGGTAATACCCTGCGCCAAATCGGACTGGGCCCACAGGTGGATAAAGCAATTCTGCAAATCAACCGTTCTGCAGAAAAAGCAGTAGGATATGCGGCGCCAATCTTTGTATCTGCCATCAAAAAAATGACATTAACAGATGCTTTGAACCTGGTAAAAGGTGGTCAAACTTCTGCTACTGACTTCTTCAAAAGCAAAACAACAGACTCGCTGAAAACAGCGTTCCTGCCAGTTATTAAGAAAACATTGGATAGCACGGCTGCTACCCGTTATTATTCAGATATCGTTACCAATTATAACAAACTGCCTACTACCTTCAACAAGGTAAATCCGGACCTGCAGGACTACGTAACCACTATGGCCGTAAATGCCCTGTTTGACCAGATTGCGAAAGAAGAATTAGCCATTCGTGCTAATCCTGCCGCCAGAACTTCTGACCTGTTGAAGAAGGTGTTTGGAGCGAAATAACATGAAGCAGAAAGCATAAAGCGAAAAGCATAAAGCTATTGTAGCGAATGATTAGCGCGGGTATTGAAATTACTTATCCGCTCAGGTAATTCGCTACAATAGCTTTATGCTTTTCGCCTTCTGCTCAACTTCGTGTTATTGCCCCACTGCCGTCAAAAGCACCTGCCATGCCGCGCCTACCTTCCCTTCTCCGAGCAGTTTTTGGGCATAGCGATGTAACTCTTTATCCATTTCTTCTGGTGTAACACTGTAGTATTGGATAATATTTTTGAGATGGTCGTCATAAAAGGCGGCATCAATTACCGGCATTTCATGTACGTTGCCCAGCTGTCCAAGATTATTGCCGGTAAGAATGGTGCTGTGGCGGATAGCAACTGGYAAAGCATCTACGCCAATACCTAATTGGGTATTGGGTTTGGCTACTTCAAATACAGCATCGCCGGAGGCACGGCAGTAATAGTCGCCGCCCATGCGTGCCACCAGGTCTATTTTATGCGGATCTATTTTGCCGGCAGCATTGAGTATGTTTTCATCGAGGTGTATCATCACCGGCTCGCAAATAACGAGGTTGCCGGCGCCTCCCTCCTGCCCTGTTTCAATGATTTGCCTTACAATGCACTCAAATTGCACGGGGCTTTCCTTTACACGGAATGGCTTTACTTTTTCAGATTCCACCGGTGTAAAACCGGCTTTCTCAAATTCATTGGTGCCAAGCGGGTATTCGCAGCTACTGAGCGAGGTTTGTTGCACCATCGCATAGTTCACTACATTGATCACCACTTCTTTGGTAGCATATACATTTTCCAGTGTGTGCTTTACCGTATTATCACGTACCCGGCGTGCCGGTGAAAATATCAGCGTGGGTGGATTGGAGCCAAATACATTAAAGAAGCTGAAGGGCGACAAATTAGGTCGTCCATCCGCATCTATGGTACTGGCAAAGCAGATAGGGCGCGGTGCGATGGCGCTCTGTAAATAAGCATGCAGCTCCACGGTTTTTAACTGAGACGGATCTATTTGCATGCTTATGCTTTTTTCTTGAGTGCCAGCAGAGAAAAGTCGGTATCTTCTTTCACAATGGTATTGGAAAGGGTGCCTAAACCGGTTATTTCCATTTCTACTATGTCGCCAGGTTGCAGCCATTGTTCGGTATAGTCCGGATTATTCAGTTTGCCAGTGCCGTTCAGCTCCAGGAAACAGCCGGTGCCTACAGTGCCGCTACCAATGATATCTCCGGGGAGTATATTTACGCCATAGGCGCAACGTTCTACGATTTCGGCAAAGGTCCAGTCCATATCACCCATGTTGCCTTCACTAACGGTGACGCCGTTTACTTTACAGGTCATTTTCAGGTCGTAGTTGTTGCCGGTATGATTAGATTTGGCGGGTATTTTCAGCGATTCCAGTTCATCCGGTGTTACCAGCATGGGGCCTACTACAGTGCTGAAGTCTTTACCCTTGGCTGGCCCCAGGTTGAGCAACATTTCTTCCATTTGGAGGGTACGTGCACTCATATCGTTCATAATCATGTAGCCCCCAATATAGTCATCTGCTTCTGCTGCGGTAACATTGCGGCCTGCTTTGCAGATAACAATCGCTACTTCCAGTTCAAAATCCAGTTTCTGGAAGTGATCCGGCATACAGTGAATATCGCCAGGACCCTGTATGGCGTTATGGTTGGTGAAATAGAAAATCGGATACTGATCAAATTCMGGAATCATGGGCACCTTACGATTGCGGCGTGCAGCCTCCACATGCTGACGGAAAGCATATCCATCGCGGCAGGAAGTAGGAAAAGGTACAGGAGACAGCAACTGCACACTCCCCACCGGAACTCCGGTAGCACCACTGGGGTTCTTACCTGCTTTCAGCAGGGCATCCGCTTGTTTGGCAATATCAATCACATCTTCCCACATCATCAGGAACATGCCCATGTTATTTGGAAGATCCGGGAATAGTTCCTGGGTATTGTATAACAGGCCGTTTACCAGGATGGCTAACTGGTCTGTTTCCTCTCTTAAATAGCTTACTAGTTTCATGTGTCGGTAATTGTTCTGGTTGTATGATGGACCAAATATAAGAATGGGCTTTAAATGGTTTGTCTATTTTTTTTCGTGCGGTCCTGTCTTTTTCAAAAGATCATAAAAATGGGCACTATAGCCAGCTAATTGGTTTATATTTATAGACAGATGACCACGTATATGCGTTCCTGTTTGCTGATCTTGTTATACTGCAGCCATTTCTTTATTGTACAGGGGCAATCCCGTACAGATACGATGCTGCAAAATTTGTTGCAGCGGGAAGGCTCGCCGGCGCTGAAGCACATTTTGCAATGTCCGGATTCATTCCGCTACCAGCTTATCTATACGCAGATTGACCGGGACGCGGATAATATGCCTCATTTTAAAAATTATTACCTGGACGTAGATCCTAACAAATATTACAATCCAGCCAGCACCGTGAAATTGCCTATTGCTTTGCTGGCGTTGGAAAAGCTGCATGAGCTGAATATTCCGGGGCTCACCGGGAATACGCCTATGCTGACAGACAGCGCCTGGCAGGGGCAGGAAAAAGTGTATACAGACAGTACCGCGGAGAATAGGTTGCCATCCATCTATCATTATATCAAAAGAGTATTTCTGGTCAGTGATAATGATGCCTATAATCGCCTATACGAATTTGTTGGGCAACAACGCATTCACGAAAGATTATGGGCCATGGGCTATAAAGATATGCGTATTGTACGGCGTTTTATGCCATTAACGGAAGAGGAGAACCGGCATACCAATCCCCTGCGTTTTGTGGAAAACGGACGACTAATCTATGCACAACCAGCCGCTTATGACACGCTGAGGTTCGATTACAGTCGCCAGGTAACAATCGGTCAAGGCTACCTGGACAAAAACGACCACCTCGTTTTTTTACCGATGGATTTTACGAAGCACAATAATTTCGCATTGGAAGATTTACAGCATATGCTGCAGTCTGTGTTGTTTCCCGCATCAGTGGCCGCCTCCGCGCGTTTCCATCTCACAAAAGAAGATCAGCAGTTTTTATACCGCTATATGTCACAATACCCGTCAGAAACGTTATGGCCTAAGTATGATACCACCGAGTACTATAACAGCTATACCAAGTTTTTTTTCTTTAAAGATGGCAGACAAAACATTCCATCCCATATACGTGTATTTAATAAAGCTGGCTGGTCTTATGGGTTCCTGACCGATGCGGCCTATGTGGTGGATTTTAAGCATAAAGTAGAATTTATGCTGACCGGCAATATTTACGTGAACCGGGATGGTATTTTGAATGATAATAAATATGAATATGATGAAGAGGGATATCCTTTCTTCAGAGAGATAGGGGAAATTATTTACCAATACGAATTGCAGCGCAGAAAAAAGTATTTACCTAACCTGCAACAATTTAAGATCAATTATCAGGAACAAGGGCAAGGGAATAGATAATATTTATAGCCTTTCGGCATTGTATAGTGCGGGAAATAATACATGAACGTTGTATTTTTGCTTTTTTACTGACAGCCATATCTGAAATGCGCATCATTTTTGACATGACTATCGGGGCTTATAAGGAAGGTTTTATTCATATCCCGTAACTGCTCTCTAAAATTCGGTTATGAAGTTTGAAAAGATTAAGAACAAAGGACAGGCAAGATTATTTGAAAGCCAGTATCTGGAGATGCTGACCAAAACGCATCCATTGGTGATCTGGGGGCTGTATTTGCCCATTATTGGCTATATGCTTTACTATAGCCACGACACATTAGGTTTTACACCCGGCACCGTATTCGGAATATTCATTGGGGCCATGGCTTTTTGGTCATTCTTTGAATATATCATGCATCGGTTTATGTTTCACTTTGCAAGTGATAATCCTAAAGTGCAGCGTTTTATTTATGTGATGCATGGTAATCACCATGAATATCCGAGAGACAAGCAACGGTTGTTTATGCCTCCGGTACCCAGTCTGATACTCGCTTCCGCCATTTTTGGCGCGCAATATATCTTCCTGCGGCAAATCACCTTTATGTTTTTCCCCGGTTTTATCCTGGGATACCTGATTTATGGCAGTATGCACTACGCTATTCATGCGTGGAATCCGCCATTCCGGTTTATGAAGCCGCTGTGGCGCAACCATCACCTCCATCACTATAAAAGTGAAGACAAAGGTTTTGGCGTAAGTTCTTCCGTATGGGATCGGGTATTTGGTACTTTCTTCGATTTGGACAAGGAGAAGGAAGACAAAGAAAAAGTAAAGGAACTAACATTTTAGCTATTAGCTTTTAACAAAAAATGCAGCGAGGACTAATCTTCGCTGCATTTTTTGTTAAAAGCTAATAGCTATTTCACCATCTTTCTTCGTCGTCAGGTAAATTATCCTGTTTATAGGTAGCCCTTGAGGCAATTTTTTGTAGTTGTCGTTCAATAATCAGTGCTGCGATAGATCTATACGGATCTGTTGTGTTAGTCACAGCGTTTTCCAGTATTTGCTTCACGCGTTTTTCAGATACATCTGTGCGGTACAACAAAAATATAAACTGTTGAAAGTTTTCACTGATCAGTATTTCCAGCCTTTTAGCAAGTATTTCTTCCAGTAATTCGTAGCTAACATTAACGGGTACACTTATTTCGAAGTGTTCCTGCGTCCATGTCGCGGCTTCCTGCAGATATGGTGCTGGCAATGCTGTCATTATTTCATTTGTTTTATTTTGTAAGAAGCATTGGTCACCACTTTCACAGGGACTTTCAGGTCGTGCTTAATACGTTTGGCTTTATTGGCTTTGTAGGTATAGTCGCCAGACATATCCGTGTTTTGCACACAGATGCTGGGAAGGCCGCTGCTACGCATAATCAGGTAGTTGGAAGAAGTGGTGCCTGAAATTTCTGCAGTGGCTTTAATGCCATCGTCCAGGGTAAGCAATTGTACTTTATCTGTTTTGATTTTATTGGTACCACCAATTTTAGCGGTTTGTGCATCCCAGGTTTGCAGGTTCCAGTAAAGATCAACACTACCTACCAGGCCGCCACGTAAAGGCACATTTTCTTCCCATTGGGTGCCTGTTTTAATGCCGTGAGCGGGATACATGATAAGTAATTGTTCCAGCCAGCTTTGGAACGCGGTGGTGCCAAACTGGTCTTTCATTAATTTTTTATAAGCTTCCTGTTCATCTTTTTTCAGGTCATTGAAGGCGTTGCTGGCACTGTTGAGGATATCATCCAGTCCTTCCACTTTATTAATGATGCCGGTAGTTTGTATTTCAACAGTAAAAGGTTGATTCAATACTTTCGCCAGTCCGGCCTGGAAGGGCTCATCGGCTTTGGCTACTTTGGCATCCACAAAGATGTTTTGATTTTTAGCGTTGAAATTAAATTTCAAATCTTTGTATCGGAAGGTGAGGGTGGTTTTGCCGGGTTGTATGTCTGTTACTTCAATGGTAATGATATTGTTGTAATCGCGGGTAGTGCGTTGTACGATATCGTTGACAGTCATATAGGTTTCACTTCTGCTTTTCTGTTCCAGCTCAAACAGTTCTCCTTTATGGAAGGTATAGTTGAGGGCTACATATTCCTGTGCATTAGCGGAAAAGGCCAGTGTTACCACCGTTACAATCAGTCCCAGAATTCTTTTCATTACCATTTTTTATTTGATCAAACATATTTTTCAATTACGCCCAATCCAAATAAGGCAAAATCGTACCTGGCGGGATCGTCAGGGTCGAGTTTTCTCAGTTGGTGGGTGAGGGCGGCCGCTGTTTTCCAATCGGCTTTTGCTTCTGATATCAGGCCCAGTCTGGCGGCTACCCTACTTACGTGTACATCCATGGGGCATACCAGTTGCGCCGGTGATATGTGTTGCCAAAGTCCAAAATCCACGCCATTTTCATCTTGCCTTACCATCCAGCGCAAATACATGTTCAATCGTTTGCATGCTGAGTTCTTAGCCGGGGTGGCAATATGTTTTTCGGTTCTCTGTGGATGTTCCAGCGAAAAAAATACTTTCCGGAATCCGGTCAGTGCTTTTTCCACATTATCATCCTGTGGGCTGAGATGTGCGCTGAAAGCAAATTCCAGCGATGTTACATTGGTATAATAATGTTGGAGAAACTCTACAAAGTATAGCAAATCCAGGCCATTAAACGTACGGTGACAAAATGAAAATAATTTCATCCGGTCTTTCGGCTGATGATGACGGATATAATCATACGGCGAATTATCCATCATTTTCATCAGTTCCGTGCATTTGTTGATAATGCTGGTCCGGTTTCCCCAGGCCAGTATGGCCGCGAAAAAACCGGATATTTCAATATCCTGCAATACACTGAAACGGTGCGGTATGCAAACGGGGTCATTTGCTATAAAGTCCGTGTGGTTGTAATACGCGGCCTTTGCATCCAAAAACTCCCTTAGTTTCTCGATTTTCATAAGTTAAATCACGTGTATCACCGTAAACCATTTTATATCAACAATCGCTTTTGACATAAAAAGGCGCTGGATATGGTTAGGATAAATATTAATGTTCCGGTAAAGATAATTTTTACCGGATAAGAATTAAAATCTATTACTTAACCGATTGCGTTGGCCAGATCAGCGGTAAGATCGTCTGCATCTTCAATACCCACACTTAACCGGATGAGGGAATCTACCAGGCCATTTTTTATTCTTTCCTCGCGGGGAATGGAAGCGTGGGTCATGCTGGCAGGGTGCCCTATCAGCGATTCTACTCCTCCTAGTGACTCGGCCAGTGAAAAGAGATGGGTAGTGCTCAGGATACGGTTGGCAGCTTCTATACTGTCGTCTTTCAGGGTAAAAGACATCATGCCCCCGAAGCCACGCATCTGTTGTTTGGCAATATCATGATTAGGATGGTCCGTAAATCCGGGCCAGTATACTTTGTCTACTTTGGGGTGGTTACGGAGGAAATTAGCCACTACTATTCCATTTTCACAGTGGCGCTGCATGCGCACATGTAAAGTTTTGATACCGCGGAGCACCAGGAAGCAATCCTGTGGGCCAGGAAYAGCGCCGCAGCTGTTTTGTATAAAATACAGCCGTTGGGCCAGGTCTTCATTTTTTACGATTACCACACCATGAACCACGTCGCTATGACCTCCGAGGTACTTGGTAGCGGAATGCAGCACGATATCAGCGCCCAGATCCAGCGGATTTTGCAGGTAAGGAGATGCAAAGGTATTATCTACGCAAAGCATGATTTCACTCTTACGGGCTATTTGCGCACAGGCGGCTATGTCTATGATTCTCAGGAGTGGATTGGTAGGTGTTTCCAGCCAGATCATCTTTGTCTGAGGGGTGATATGCGCCTCAATGTTTTTAGCATCTGACATGTCGATGAAATTGAACCGGATACCGTAACGCTCAAATACCTTGGTAAATATGCGATAGGTACCTCCATAGAGGTCGTTGGTGGCAATGACTTCATCACCGGGGTTCAGTAGCTTCATCACGCCATCGGTGGCTGCCAACCCGCTTCCAAAGGAAATGCCATGTGTTCCGTTTTCAATGGCTGCCAGTGCATTTTGTAGCGTATCACGGGTAGGGTTTTGTGTCCGGGCATATTCATAGCCCTTGTGTACCCCCGGCGCACTTTGCACATAGGTAGATGTTTGAAAAATGGGTGTCATAATAGCACCGGTAGATGGATCGGGGGCTACACCTGCGTGTATGAGTTTTGTTCCCAGCTTCATGTCTTAATGATTTAAAAATGAGTAATTTCTGGTGGTTTCCAAATATACTCCAGTTTTTGCGATTGAACATGACGAAATGTATTGTCCATTTTAGCTAGTATTAAGATATGATCTCAAAAAACTCAGCGGTTACGAACATTTTTATATCGTTCACCAATTCGCACCTAACGGTTATGTATAATCGGACTAAATTCGTTTTAGGTTTTTCATAGGATATGGTTAAAATTCTTAAGGCGGTATTCTTACCGCTTTTCTTTTTTAAAGCAATGCTGTAAACAGCATCTACATAAAAGCCAGAGAGGCAAAGTAGTCAACAGTTAAACTGCAGGCTACTTTGCCTCTCTGGCTTTATAAATATCAGTGGTGATTATTTTCTTTTAGAAGGCGCAACCGCATCAGACCATTTGATAGGCAGGCTTACGCTTACTTTATCCCAGGCGATGATCAGGTTGGCACCAGGATCTCCTTTTTCAAATACCATGGTGAATGCTTCTACTGCAGTATCCATTGCTACTACTGGCAGGGCTGTTCTTACCACATCTTTTTTCTGATCGTATTTAAATGCGCCCCATACATCCGTTTCTTTATTCAGGATGATGGTCCAGGTTTTTTCTGTTGGAATAGCATACAGGGTATAGCGGCCTTTTGGAATGTTTTTACCAGCGATGACTACCGGGCGGAAAAACTCGATTTCGGTGGCTTCGTTGGCGCCTAAACGCCATATTTTACCGTATTCTTCCAGGTTGCCAAAAATGTCTCTGCCTTTGGTTTGCGGGCGACTGTAAATCACACGGGCTACCAGGGCACCGGGCTCCCCTTTTACTTTTACTACATAAGGGTACATTACAGGGTAATAGGCCATGTCCATAGGACTGGCATCTAAAGGCGGCAGTTTTTTATCCTGTGCACCGGCGTTTAAGCCAAGCATGCCTGCTATAAAGGCAAAAAGGAGAACTTTTTTCATCATCCTGGAAAGCTTTATTTCTTTTAAAGGTATTTGGCGGCAAACCTACCTTTTTTTAAGGAATCAGAAAAGCGGGACCACTGCTTTTAACAAGCTGTTAGCGGTTTCCCATTCCAAGCAAATTTTCCACATGTGCCTGAAGTTCAGGGAAAAATTCACGATAACAGTCTTTCAGCGCAGCGTAGTGTTCCATAAAAACAGCAAATACCACATTTCCATCCGTTTCAAGGTACCGGGCGCGCCGGGCTACACCTCTGATGGAACTGGAAATTCCTTCTGTAGTGTGGTAATTGTACAGCCAGTTATAGGTTTGCATGTATTTAAACATCTGCAGAAATGCAGGTGGCAGCTGGGCCTCCTGTAACCTGATTTCACTATAAACGTAACGGGCAAACGAATACAGTGAATCGTTCGTAAAACGTTCGGTATCATTGGCCAGGAAATGATCGTATACCAAATCCGTGAATACGCCGCTGTAGTGCCCGCAGGATGGCCGGAAGAAAAGTTTAGCTTTAGACGTTACCGGGTGCTGATCGGTGAAGGTGTCAATGGCCCGGTGAATACGAATCCCCTGCTGTATTCCTTCGCTATAAGCCGCCAGATCCTTTTTGCCTTTTACAAAATCGGCAATCAGGTTACCGGTGATCAGTTCAGGTTGCCGGAAAGATAAATAAGCATGGGCCAGGTGATTCATGCCGGCAAGGTACACATTTATGCACAATGGCTCTGTTGGGTGCTTATCGGGCCGGTTAGGCCAATTGCCAAAGGATGGGAGGGCTTAAATATGAAAGAGTTATACATTTTGCTGACCGCTTTTCCATTTGTCTTGCCAATTATCCTGTTCCTTTTAAATTCTTATCCATTTTAACAATTTCTTAACGTTCGCTCATGCAACATTGGCAAGCTGGCACCAACAAACAGGCCAGGGCGGCTCTATATACCCGCATGTCCGCCACCGGTCAGGCGGACGTTCATTAACGGATACCCGAAGTTATCATGTGATCCCATCAGTAAAGTATGCCTTGACCACTGGCCCTTTCCCGCCGTAGCTTTGACTTATCGAAACAAACAAACTCAAAAAAAAATTCAAAACATAAATTTTTTCCGCCATGAAAAAACTTATCTTATTAGTTAGCGCCGCACTTTTACTGAGTGCAAATGTATTGTTCGCAAGTCCTTATGAAACGACTGCCAACACTAAAATTAACAGCACCTTCAACGAATCTTTTGCAGGAGCTACTGATGTGAAATGGTATACTGACGATAACAGAACGTTTACCGCTAAATTTACCATGAGCAATACCAAGGTCACTGCCTTCTTCAAAGAAGATGGTACCCTGATGGCTACTTCCCGCTACCTGCAGGCTGATCAACTGCCGCTGAGAGTCGCTGGTAAGCTGAACAAAAAATATCCTGGTGAGAGCATCTATTGTGTAGTAGAATATACCGTTGGCGAAAACATAGTATATTTTGTAACGCTGGAAGGTACCGACACCTGGACCGTTGTCAAAACCGATGCAGATGCGAATATGAAAGTACAGAGCCGTCTTAAAAAAGCTTAGTTTTAGTAGTGTTAAAAATTCATAGGCCCGTCGCTTTTGCGATGGGCCCTTTTGTTTTATGTTATTGCCCCATGCCCCCTCCCAAAAATTATCTTAACTTTGCCACCTGTTAAGGCTTTATTAGCCAGACTGTTAATGTATAAACGATTAAATGACATGAACAAGGGACCCGTTTCTCAATTTATCCAGCACCATTACCGCCACTTTAACGCAGCTGCATTGGTGGATGCTGCCAAAGGATATGAAACACATTTGCTGGAAGGCGGTAAAATGATGGTGACATTGGCCGGTGCGATGAGTACGGCTGAACTGGGCATTTCTTTCGCAGAAATGATCCGTCAGGGTAAAGTAGATATCATTTCCTGCACCGGTGCAAACCTGGAAGAAGATATCATGAACCTGGTTGCACATACACATTACAAAAGAGTGCCTAACTACCGCGATCTGAGCCCGCAGGAAGAATGGGATCTGCTGGAACAGGGCTTTAACCGTGTTACTGATACCTGTATCCCGGAAGAAGAAGYGTTTCGCCGTATCCAGAAACATATCTACAAAATCTGGAAAGACGCAGAAGAGAACGGTGAGCGTTATTTCCCGCACGAATTCATGTACAAACTGCTGCTGAGCGGCGTAATGAAAGAACATTACGAAATTGATMCAAAGAATAGCTGGATGATTGCTGCTGCAGAAAGAAATATTCCTATCATCGTTCCAGGATGGGAAGATAGCACCATGGGTAATATCTTCGCTTCTTACTGCATCAAGGGTGACCTGAAAACGTCTACCATGAAGAGCGGTATTGAATACATGATCTTCCTGTCTGAGTGGTACCGTGCAAACTCCGGTGGTAAAGGCGTAGGCTTCTTCCAGATTGGTGGCGGTATTGCTGGTGACTTCCCAATTTGCGTAGTACCGATGATGTACCAGGATCTGGAATGGACTGATGTTCCTTTCTGGGGTTACTTCTGCCAGATATCAGATTCTACTACCTCTTATGGTTCTTACTCTGGTGCGGTTCCTAACGAAAAAATTACCTGGGGTAAACTCGATATTCATACACCTAAGTTTATCGTAGAATCAGATGCTACTATCGTAGCCCCACTGATGTTTGCGTATATCCTTGGATGGTAGTCAGCTTTTAGCTTTTAAATAAAAATGCAGCGGAGATAAAATATGCTCCGCTGCATTTTTATTTAAGCCAATAGTCAGATAAATAATTCTGCTGCTATCCCATCTGCAAACAATCGTCCTGCCCTGGTAAGCCGAAGGGTATCTCCCACCCGTTCCATATGCTGCGCCGCAATAAAAGGCTGGCTATGTGCTACCAGGTGCGTAGCTAGTGGAGCCCCAAATTTTTCTGCCACCCATTCCAGGTTACAGCCGGCAGAAGTACGCAATGCCGTCATAATGTATTCGTTGAATTGCATGGCAGTAGTCAGCGATTCCATCTCAAAAGGAACTTTCCCCGCATTAATACCTTGCATGTATTGGGCGTTGTTGGCAATATTCCATTGCCGTGAATGCCCGTTAAATGAGTGCGCCGACGGGCCTAAGCCGAGGTATGATTTCCCCTGCCAGTAGCTGCTGTTATGCTTTGAATGCCAGCCCGGTAAGGCGAAATTGGATATTTCATAATGTTCATACCCGGCAGCACCCAGCATCTCCATGAGCATTTCAAAATGATGTGCTGCTTTATCGGGATCTGTGGCGGCCATCTTCTTTTTCTTGATGAAATGATCCAGTGCTGTACCCGGTTCTACGGTGAGGGCATAGCAGGATAAGTGCGGAATACCCAGCGCAATGGCCTGTTGTACGTTCTGTTGCCAGCCCTCATTGGTAAGTGTAGGGCCGCCATAAATGAGATCGATGGTGATGTTATGGAAACCCAGTTCCTGTGCCTGCCGCACACAATCCAGCGCCTGCTGACTGTTATGTGCCCGGTTCATCCAGGTAAGGTCTTCCTCGTGAAAGGATTGTATACCAATACTCAGCCGGTTGATGCCAGCGGCTTTGAGCATAGAGAGCTTTTCTATGCTCAGATCATCGGGGTTGGCTTCCAGCGTTATTTCAGCGTCGTCTGCTACCGGGAAGGTGGCGCGCAGATGCGATAGTAATGCCTGCAGCTCGCTGGCCTGCAGTAGACTGGGGGTGCCGCCACCAAAATAGATGGTGTGTACCGGTGCCCCGGCCAGGTAGTCTTTTTGCAGGGTGATTTCCTGCAATAAACATTCTACCATTGCTCCCTGCTTTGAAACGGAAGTGGAAAAATGAAAATTGCAGTAGTAACAAGCCTGTTTACAAAAAGGAATATGTATATAAATTCCGGACATGCGCGTTTTATAGTGGTCTGCCATTGCCGTTTTACGGGGCAACTATGGACTATTTTAATATCTTTGCAACATCAAAATTACGTTTCAGTTTTGTTATGTGAACAGGACTACGTTAATTGCTACTGTTTCCTGAGAGCATGAAAGGGGCGTTAGTATTGAAAAACCGATTTTAAAGTCATTGCAAAATATTTTCCTGGTGCGAAACTGGTTATTGCTGTTATTCATTTTCAGTTATTTGCCGATACTGGCGCAAACAACAGATTCCGCTGCTGTAAAGCCGCCGGTAGTAAAGAAAAAGCCGGTAATTGCCCGTACAGCTGGTGATTCCTCGCGTCCGAAAGTGCATACCACCCCACTGGTGAAAAAAGATTCTGCCCGGGTAAACCATAAGCCTGTGGCGCCATTAACAGCATCCGTTAAAAAAGATACCACTACAATAGCGGCAGATACCTCGCTGCATAAAGCCGATAGCACTGCTGTGGCAGCGGTTCCCAAGGTAAAAGTGCCGTCGGCATATGATCTGTTTATGAAGAAGCTGGCGGCGGAAAATATCTTCCTAAAGCCTGGCAGACCATCATTTGTAGATACTAACCCAACGCGTCCCTACCGCAGTATGGACTGGCTTATTTATTTGATGGCGGGTGTATTGTTGGTATTGAGTGTGATCCGCCTGGTGTATCAGAAGTATTTTTCAGATCTGTTCCGGGCCTTCCTGAACCCTACGCTGAGTCAGCGTCAGCTAAAGGATCAGTTGTCGCAGTCGCCATTCCCCAATATGCTGTTGAATGCTTTTTTTGCGATTGCACTGGGTTTATATTTCTATCTGGTATTATACCGTCAGCAGGTGTTTCCGCAGGCAGAGCCGTGGTTGCTGATTCCGGGTTTAATTGTGCTGGTAGGAGCAGTATATGGATTTAAGTATGTCATGTTACGCTTCTGCGGCTGGTTATTTGGTAATACTGAACTGGCAGATGCCTACATTTTCATTTTATACCTGATCAATAAAATTCTGGGGGTATTGTTAGTGCCGTTTTTGGTGATAATTGCGTTCTGTAGCCCTGAAATTGCCCGAACTTTCCTCTATATATCGTTATTTTTTATTGTATTACTCATTATATATCGGTATATTAGGTCTTATTCACTAGTTAAGCAATACCTATCCTTCAGTAAATTGCATTTTTTTCTTTACCTTTGCGCATTCGAAGTAGCGCCTGTTTTAATATTAACCAAGGTGCTACAGAATATCTGGTTAACTGGTAATCCCTGATTATCGCCTATTGTTAACACTAGAGCAAAAAACGTATGATAAAAGGCGGGCCAAAAAAAGATTTGCAAGGTAAACAAATTCAGTCAATCCTAATTTCTCAACCTAAGCCTGAAACTGAAAAGTCACCCTACTTTGATCTGGCCAAGAAGTTCAATATTAAGTTGGATTTTTTCCCGTTCATTAGGGTGGAAGGTTTGCCAGCGAAGGAGTTCAGAAAACAGAAAATCGACATTCTTAGCTTTACAGCAGTGATTTTCRCCAGTCGTAATTCGGTAGATCACTTTTTCCGTATTTGCGAAGAAATGAAGGTCAAAGTGTCGCAGGACTGCAAGTATTTTTGCATTACAGAAGCGGTAGCATTGTATCTGCAGAAATTCATTCTGTATCGTAAGCGGAAGGTATTCTATGGAGCAGATGGTTCTACCAAAGGTGTGCTGGAAGTAATGAACAAGCACAGGGATAATGAAAAGTTCCTGTTCCCAAGTTCCGATAGCCAGAAGAAAGACATTGAAGAGTGGTTGAAAACCAACAAGTGTGAGTATGCTACTGCTACCCTTTATAAAACGGTATCTACGGATGTAAAGGAAGTATTGGCGGCTACAGCGTACGACATGATCGTATTTTTCAGTCCTTCAGGTGTGAAATCATTGTTTGAAAACATGCCGGAGTTTGAGCAGAATGGTACCCATATTGGTGCCTTCGGACCTACTACCTCCGCTGCTGTTGAAGAAGCCGGGTTGAGACTGGATGTGAAAGCACCACTGCCACAAGCACCTTCCATGGCTGCTGCGTTGGAACAGTATCTTACTACATTAACTAAGAAGTAGCAGTTTTTCTGCAATAATATTGAGCAGGGATGACCATTTGGTCGTCCCTGCTTTATTTTAGCAGTTAGCCATTAGCTTTTAGCTTTTAGCAAAATGCAGCGAAGATCATATTATGCTGGTCTCCGTTGCATTTTGCTAAAAGCTAAAAGCTAATGGCTAACTGCTAAAAAAATATTTCTTTGTAATCCTGAAAAAATAAATTTCTTTGTAAGAGAATATTTTATCAATCAGTTATCGCGTATCGGAATCCATGAACAAGCTTATCAGTGAAACCAGTCCGTATTTGTTGCAGCATGCACATAATCCTGTTAATTGGTATCCATGGGGAGAAGAAGCACTGCAGCGTGCTTTGCAGGAAGACAAACCTATTCTGGTGAGTATCGGCTATGCAGCTTGTCACTGGTGTCATGTAATGGAGCGGGAGAGCTTTGAAAATGAAGCCACTGCTGCCATCATGAACGAGCACTTTATTAACATCAAAATAGACCGGGAGGAAAGGCCGGACCTGGATCATATTTATATGGATGCCGTGCAGGCCATGACAGGCGCCGGCGGTTGGCCATTGAATGTGTTTCTTACACCGGAAAAGAAGCCTTTTTATGGAGGCACTTATTTCCCGCCAACGCAGGCCTACAACCGCCCTTCATGGACCGATGTACTACTTTCCATTGCGGATGCTTTTCAGCAGAAGCGCGAGGAAATTGAATCACAGGCAGATAATCTGGTGCAACATATCAGCCAGTCGGGCCAGATTGGCCTTCAGCCTGGATTTGCCTTGAATATTCCTCACGACGAATTATTTACCAAAGCACAGTGCGACAGCATCTGTGAAAATATACTCAAACAGGCAGATACCACCTGGGGCGGTTTTGGGCGCGCGCCTAAATTCCCCCAAACCTTTACCATTGCATATTTACTGCGTTATCATCATGCCTGGGCTCATCCGGCGGCGCTCCAACAGGCATTACTGTCGCTGGATAAAATGTTGCAAGGCGGCCTTTATGACCAGCTGGGTGGCGGATTTGCGCGCTATTCCACTGATGAAAAATGGTTAGCGCCGCATTTTGAGAAGATGCTGTATGATAATGCGCTGCTGATAGATGTGCTCTGTGATGCGTATCAGCTAACCCACAACGACGTATATGCGCAAACGATAAAGGATACACTGACCTACATCGATCGGGAAATGACTTCTCCGGAAGGGGGCTTTTATGCTGCGCTGGATGCCGATTCAGAAGGCGTGGAAGGTAAGTTCTATACCTGGAGTAAGGCCGAAATCCATCATATACTGGGAGAACAGGCGAAACCTTTCTGTGAATATTATGATGTAAGTGATCATGGCAACTGGGAGGAAACAAATATACTGTGGGTAAAACAGCCACTGTTGCAGTTTGCCGCGGAAAAAGGATATGACGCCGCTATACTGGGAGCCATGTTGCAGGGCTGCCGTGAAAAGCTGCTGGCAGTGCGGGCAAACAGGATTCGCCCGGGATTGGATGATAAAATTTTACTGGGATGGAATGCCATGATGGTACATGCCTGCTGTAAAGCTTATGGTGCACTGGGAATGGAAGAATATCGGGAGATGGCCATCCGCAACATGGATTTTTGTTTAGCAAACTTCCGCCAGAATGCCGACAGCTGGGCTTTTTATCATACCTGGAAACAGCAGGAAGCTAAATATCCGGCTTTCCTCGACGACTATGCGTGTTTGATTCAGGCGCTGATAGCCCTGCAGGAAATTACGGGTAATACCGCGTATTTGTACCAGGCCCGGGATATTGCCACTTTCGTGACCGCACACTTTAGCGATGAAAATCAGCTTTTCTTCTACTATACCATTGAAGGCCAGGATGATGTGATAGTGCGCAAGAAGGAGATCTATGATGGGGCGGTGCCCAGTGGTAATGCGGTGATGATGCAGAACCTTTGGTATCTTTCTGTTGTTTTTGATCATAAGCCATGGGCTAACAGGTGTACGGGCGCTGTTTCCGGTCTTGCGCAAACGGTAGTACGTTACCCAACTTCCTTTGGCGTGTGGGCGAGCCAGTTATTACAGTTTGTGAAAGGTACCCCGGAGCTGGCAGTGGTAGGAAAAGATTTTAAGGAGAAGATGCAGGAAACCCAAAAATGGTTTATCCCGTATAAAATATTAGTGGGCGCAGAAAAAAATATTTCTGATATCCCGCTCCTGACGGATCGGGCCCGGGAAAATGAGACTTTGATCTACTTATGTAAAGATTATCATTGCATTAAGCCAGTATATTATATGGAAGAAATTATTAATTTAATATAATAATTATGTAACTTGCCCCTTATAAGGGTGGCTGGCGATTCAATAAATGTTATTACGACTATATAATAAAATGTTAAAAGTAACGTTTAAACTAGTTACAGAACGGTGATGAGGAGGATTGAAAAAGTTGTATAAAAAGTCACTACGGATTAAAATTAATTATTACATTTGCTATCTTTCATATAAACAAAGCGGGTGAAATATGAGAAATGTGTTCCCTTGTATACAGGCAAATCGCACCAGGCTGGTTAATAGAAAAAACATATTCTGATGAAAGCTACCCTTATGAAGCTTAACTATGTAAAAGGTCTGTTGGCAGTTTTGCTGGTTTCCCTGCTGGCCAGCTGTGGCGGTAGTAAAACCCCTAAAAATGCACAAGGGCAATTGATCGGCGTAAGTCCGAGACCAAAGTACACTCCCCCTGTACCTTACGGCATGGTGTATATCCCAGCCGGAACTTTTCACATGGGTCCCAGTGATGAGGACGTAAACTATGCATTTACAGCGCGTAACAAGGCTATTTCCATTTCAGGCTTCTATATGGATGCCACGGAAATTACCAATAACGAGTATCGCCAGTTTGTGCAGTGGGTACAAGACTCCATCGCCCATATTTTGCTGGGCCATGTAAAATCTGATGATGGTCATGATATCATTGACTGGAAACAGAAAATTGTCTGGAAAGATAAAGCCACCTGGGAGAAACTGGATGCGATGGTATATACCGAAGCAGACAGGTTATATGGCCGTAAAGATATTGATGTTGGTAAACTGATTTACCATCAGGAAACTTTCAACTGGGATAAAGCCAAGCTGAGAGAGAACATCGGTAAACCCCGTTCTACCTTCATTGTAAAGAAAGACGTTCCCATTTATCCGGATACACTTTGCTGGATCAGAGACTTCTCTTATGCCTACAACGAGCCAATGACACGTATGTACTTCTGGCATCCGGCATTTGATAACTATCCGGTAGTAGGTGTAAACTGGCACCAGGCCACCGCTTTCTGCGAATGGAGAAGTAAATTCTGGGAAGATTATCGCCTCAGTAAAAAACTGTTTACGGAAGATAAATTCCAGTTGCCTTCGGAAGCACAGTGGGAATATGCAGCCCGCGGCGGAAGAGAGMAAACACCTTATCCTTGGGGTGGTTACTATATCCGTAACAAAAAAGGATGTTTACTCGCCAACTTTAAACCTGGTCGTGGTAACTATCCGGAAGATGGTGGATTCTACACCGTGCGTGCAGATGCTTACTGGCCTAACGATTACGGATTATACAATATGTCCGGTAACGTAGCCGAGTGGACCGCCGATATCTTCTACGAAAATGCCTACTCATTCACTTCCGATATGAACCCTTATCTGAGAATGGATGTACCAGATGATGCACCATTGAAAATGAAGCGTAAAGCTATCAGAGGCGGCTCCTGGAAAGATGTGGGTTATTTCCTCCAAACCGGTACCAGAACATATGAATATCAGGATAGTGCTAAGTCGTACGTAGGTTTCAGATGTACCATTGCCCTGAGCAGAAGAGCGAAGCATAGATAGTAGAATCAAATTGTAATAGCCTGTATTAATAACTACCAAAGAAATCCTTTTGTATTATGTACACTATTATTAGCAAATCAGTGAGAATTAACTATTCCATACAGACTTTAACTATTAACACTTTAACCAGTAAATTTTAACCTATGGCTATGAATCCTAACAAAGCTAAATGGCTGAACTTTTTCGTATGTATTGCGGCTTCCGTAGTAATTATCGGAGCGTTATTTAAACTGCAACACTGGCGGGGAGCTGATATTGCTTTGATCTTAGGTTTGAGCACAGAAGCGCTGATCTTCTTCGTATACGCTTTCGTGCCTGATTCCAGTGCATCTCATCCTGAAGGACAAGTAGTGGCAGTTGCCGGCAGTCCTGCAGTAGCGGGCCTGGACAAAATGCTCCAGGAAGCAGACATCACACCTGCTAACCTGCAACGTTTGAGCGAAAACTTCCAGAAACTGGGTACTACCGTTGACAAAATGAGAGACATCAGCGACGTAGTAGCAGCAACCGGAGATTACACCCAGAAAACAAGAGAAGCTGCCAGCGCTATTGGTAATGTAGCTAACGCTTACACTACTGCCGCTGCTGCTGTATCTTCTTTCAACAGTGCATCAGAATCTACTAAAGATTTCCATGTACAAATGCAGGGTATGACCAAAAACCTGGCTTCCCTCAATGCTATCTACGAACTGGAACTCCAGGACACTAACAACCACCTGAAAGCAATGAACTCATTCTACAGCAACCTGCAGAATGCTTCTACTGCAATGAGTGGCAGCATTGAAGATGCTAAGAAAACACAGGAACAAATTTCCCTGCTCGCTAAAAACCTCAGCAACCTGAACTCTATCTATGGTAACATGCTGAGCGCAATGCACGGAGGAAGATAAGGTATAGCTAATAGTTTTTGAATTAACACTTATAATTAAATCTGAAAACAAACTATGGCACTACCTAAAGATMCTAGGCAGAAGATGATCAACATCATGTACCTGGTCTTGACGGCCATGCTCGCGTTGAACGTCTCTGCTGAAATATTGAACGCATTTAGTATCGTAAATAACTCAATCAATACCTCCAATAAAACGGTAACAGATAAGAACGATTTGATTTACTCTCAGTTTGAGGCCCAAATGAAGGACAATGCTGCKAAAACAGCTCCTTACAAAGCCAAAGCGGAAGAAGTAAAGAAATTGTCTGCCGGCATGTATGAATACGTGCAATCTTTGAAAGAAACCATTATCACTGAAAGCGGTGGTAAAGACGAACATGGTGAAATTAAAGATAAAGCTGGTCTGGATGCCCCTACTAGGGTAATGGAGAACAACAAAAAAGGACCTGAGTTAGAAAGCAAGCTGAAAGAGCTGCGTGCAAAATTCATTTCCTATATTGACGATCCTAAAAAGAAAGAACAAATTGAAAAAACTTTACCACTGAAAATAGAAGTAGGTAAATCCGTGGATGATGATCACGCAGCTGGTCCTAAATCATGGACAACCTACCACTTCAACATGGTACCTACCATTGCAGCTGTAACCATCCTGGGTAAATTCCAGAATGACATCAAAAACTCAGAATCTGCGGTGATTGACTATCTGTTCGGTCGTATTGATGCTCAGAACTATAAATTTGATAAAGTAAAACCTTTCGTTTCACTGAATTCCTCAAACCTGATGGAAGGACAAACCTTAACTGCTAATATCGCGATAGGTGCGTATAGCAGTACAGTGAATCCAACCATTGTTGTAAATGGCCAAACCGTTGAAGCACACGAAGGCTTAGGAACTGTGAATTTCCCTGTTTCCGGACTTGGCGAAAAAACCATTTCTGGTACCATTACCTTACCTAATCCTACAGGTGGCGCTCCTGTGTCCTATCCCTTTACAGAAAAATATAATGTAGGTGCTTCAACCACCTCCATCTCTGCCGACAAAATGAACGTATTGTATATTGGTTTGCAGAACCCAATTTCTATCTCTGCTGCCGGTGTACCTGCTGAACAAGTATCTGCCTCCATTAGTGGTGGTAATATGACTAAACGCGCTTCAGGTGAATATATCGTTACAGTAAGCCAGCCAGGTAAGGCAGTCATCAACGTAGTTGCTAACATCGATGGTAAAACCAAATCACTTGGTCAAAAAGAATTCCGTGTAAAACGTGTTCCGGATCCAGTGTTGAAAGTAGGTGTTAACAAAGGCGGTAGCATGAAAGCGGCTGACTTTAAAGTACAGGGCGGCTTACGCGCTGACCTGGAAGACTTCGAATTTGAAGGCGTAAAATATGAAGTGGTTGGTTACCGTGTTGGTATCTCTGCCAAAGGCAAAGAATACCAGGAAGGTGATGCTACTTCCGCTTATTTCCCTGGAAACGTAGCAGGATCTATCCGCTCTCTGCGCCCAGGTGATGAAGTGTTTTTTGAAAACGTGAAAGTGAAAGGCCCGGACAATATCGTTCGTTCGATGCCAAGCACTATATTTAAATTAAACTAACGGTCAATTAATTACTGAATTATGCGAGCAGTAATATTTAACAGAATAGGTTGGTGCACTCTTTTGCTGGTAATGCTGGCATCAGCTGCCGATGCGCAAAGACGTGGTGGGACTACCCGCCGCAGAACTGCTAACACAGCTACGGCTACACCCGATGCGTCAGTAGTAAACCCGGCAACAGGGAATGCTGTTACACCTCCATCTGCTCCCCCTGCTTCTCAACGCCCGGACGGTATCACCGCCCCTGTGGTGGACACTCCCCGCAAATCATTGCGTATTGACGGGGTTGTGGAACGAAACCTGGCAAGAGAACGTACGCCCATCGCCTACGACTACATCCGCGAGGATGACAGATTCTGGGAAAAGCGTATCTGGCAGGTTATTGATATCAGGGAGAAAATCAATCTTCCTTTTCAATACAACGTGGAAGATGAAAGCGGTACCAATCAGCTGTTCATAAATATTCTGCTGGACGCTATCAAGAATAAAGAGATAGAAGCTTTTAGCGCTATCGACGACCGTTTCACCACCATCATGCCCTACTCCGAAATCCAGAATAGACTCAGCGGTGAAGAAAGAACCGTACGCAGTATAGATCCGGTAACCGGCGAAGAAAAAATGGTGACTACCCGCGACGACTTCGATCCACGTACCATCAAACAGTACAAAATCAAAGAAGTTTGGGTATTCGACAAAGAAGCTTCTGCCCTGAAAGTTCGCATACTGGGTATAGCTCCAATGGTTTCCCGTATAAACGAAGACGGTACTGTCCGTGCCTCCATTCCTTTATTCTGGGTGTATTATCCTGATTGCCGCGGTATCCTGGCCAAACACGATGTGTATAACCAGAATAACGATGCATCTACTATCAGCTGGGAAGACCTTTTCGAAATGCGCTTCTTCGGTAGCTACATAGTGAAGGAAAATAATACCTACAACCGCGAGATCAAGGATTATATTAAAGACGGTGTAATGCGCCTCCTCGAAGGACAAGCGATTCACGATCGTATCTTTAATAAAGAGCAGGACCTCTGGCAATACTAGTATAGCTTAAAGCATAAAGCACAAAGCATAAAGCGATTATAGCGAATGATTAAAGCGAGTAGTAAATCACTCATCAGCTTTGATCATTCGCTATAATCGCTTTATGCTTTGTGCTTTATGCTTTAAGCTCTTTTTCTTACCTTTCTTTCCGTATGCAGCAGCTCGAATTACTTCGTAAAACCGTTTTTCAGATGATGCCCCTCCCCGATCATGAATGGGAGGCATTCTCTGCTGTATGGACCCCCGTGCAGTATAAACGAAAAGAAGTATTGACGGTAGCCGGTGAAGTGGAGAAATACCTCTACTTCGTTATCACAGGCGTACAAAGAATTTTTAGCCTCGATGGCGATAAAGAAGCTACCCTCCTCTTTTCTTATACCGGCTCCTTTTCCGGTGTACTGGACTCCTTCCAGCTACAACGCCCCTCTCCCTGGTACGTGGAAACGCTCACACAAAGTGAACTGCTGCGTATGAACTACGCCGACTTTAACCGCCTGACACTCGAATTTCCTCTGATAGAAAGATGGGCAAGGATAGGAACAGTAGGGGCATTATCCGGTGTAATAGAACGCCACCAGGAGTTGTTGTCTTTCACAGCTGAACAAAAATTCAGAAAGCTGCTCACCCGCAGCCCTCATGTATTACAATTGATTCCCCATAAATATCTTGCCTCCTACCTGGGATTAGATCCGGCTACTTTCAGTAAACTACTGAGTACTGTAAAATTATAAAATGTTGATCTGCACAAAGATTTTCCAACTGCCGTTGGTCTAATTTTGTGTGAAACAGGAATGACATGGACCCGGTTAAAAGTAATGAACTGCTGCACCATTTACGCGAACAGATAATAACAGTTTATGATAAAGCAGTACATCGTTTTGGTGAGCAACCCGATAATATACTACAACAGGCGCCAGCACCCGGCAAGTGGAGCGCTGTGCAATGCCTGGAGCATCTGAATAGCTATGGCAGATTCTATCTTCCGGCACTCGATAAAGCAATTACCTCAGCAGCACAAAAAAACAGTCAGCCGGCAACGCTGTTCAAAAGCAGTTGGCTGGGAGCCTGGTTTACCCGCTTAATGCAGCCCGGGTCAGACGGACAACTGCGCTCAAAGATGAAGTCTCCTAAAGATCATTTACCCATATTGCAACCAGATGTAAATAAAGTGTTGAAGGAATTTATGGAGCAACAACTACAAATGGAAGCATTACTTCTCCAGGCAGAAAAAATAAATATCCAGCAGGCGAAGGTAACTACTTCCCTATCCCGTTTCATTAAGATGTCTGCAGGAGATACTTTTGGATTTCTCACCGCACATATCAATCGCCACGTACTGCAGGCAGAACGCGCCATTGCGGCAAGTGTAGCCCCCGTAAAAGAAGTCGTATAGTACTAGCTGTTATGAAAGTGATTCCAGATCAGTTTGGCTTTAGCGGCGCCTATTTCTTTTTCCAGATCTTCCTGCGATAATAACTTTATTTTGGCCACAGAGCGGAACGTTTTCAGCAATTGAGTGGCTGTATTTTCTCCAATACCTTTAATGCTTTCCAGCTCATTTTTGAAGGTACCCTTGCTCCGTTTTTGCCGGTGAAAAGTAATCCCGAAACGGTGTACCTCATCCCGCACCCGACGGATGAGTTTCAGACTTTCGCTATTGTAGGGTAATTTGATACTTTGAGAATCTCCCGGGAAAAATATTTCTTCTTCATTTTTAGCTAGCCCCACAACGGTCATACTACCGATTAAGTTCAGCTCGCGAATGCTTTCCATCGCAGAACCGAGCTGACCTTTACCGCCATCAATAATCACCAGCTGAGGCAACGGCTGCTGCTCTGCCAACAGGCGGTTATATCGTCTGAAAACCACCTCTTTCATGGATGCAAAGTCGTTGATCCCTTCCACCGTTTTAATGTTGAAATGCCGGTAATCCTTGTTGGAAGCCATGCCATCTTTGAATACCACACAGGCAGCTACCGGATAACTTCCCTGGAAGTTGGAGTTATCAAAACATTCAATGTGCTCGGGGAGCACCGGTAATTCAAGATCCGCCTGCAGCTGGTATAGTACCTGCTTTCTTTCCATATCGGTTTTACCTTCGAGGTGCAGTATTTTTTTGCGGTATAAATCGTCTTTAAAGTAGTTGACATTTTTCTCGGAAAGCTCCAGCAGTTTCTTTTTGTCACCGCCCTTTGGAACTGTTACCGTAACGCTGCTCTCAGGGTATTCTATCGGGAATGGCACGACTATTTCGTTGGTGATACTTTTGAATACTTCGCGCAGATAAGCAATGGCATAAGCCAGCACTTCTTCGTCGCTTTCTTCCAGTTGTTTTTCCAGCGTTACTGTTTTGGTATCGGCAATGGTACCATTCTGAATCCGCAGGTAATTGACATAGGCATGGTTGCCTTCACTGATAATGGAGAATACATCCACATTCCCCATGCGGTTGTTGACGATGGTGGATTTGGCGGAGTAGTCTTCGAGGCTGGCGATTTTTTTACGCATAATTTCCGCCTTCTCAAACTCCATTTTAGATACATGCTCCAGCATCTGTTCTTTAAACAGATTTACTACCGGAGTAAGGTTGCCTTTCAGCACATTTTTTACCTGCTGTAATCCTTCGCGGTAGTCTTCCTGTGTTTGCAGTCCTTCACAAGGGCCTTTGCAGTTCCCCAGGTGATATTCAAGACATACTTTGAACTTTCCTTTTCGTATATTCTCTTCCGTTAGGTTTAGGTTACAGGTCCGCAAAGGGATGTTGTATTTGATCACCTCCAGTATCTCTCTTACGCGGCCAACAGAAGTGAAGGGCCCGAGGTAGTCGGAGCCATCTTTAATCACATTTCTGGTGAAAAATACGCKGGGGAAAGATTCGTGTTTGATAACGATATATGGATAGGTTTTATCATCCTTCAGGTTGATGTTGTATTTGGGCCTGAATTGCTTGATAAGGGAATTTTCCAGCAGAAAGGCATCCTGTTCAGAGTTAACAATGGTAAACTCAATATGGTGGATGTGTTCTACCAGTTTTCGGGTTTTGTAGCTATCATGATTTTTTACAAAATAGGAGCTGACCCGCTTACGCAAACTTTTGGCTTTACCTACATATAGCAGGGTGCCTGATTCGTCGTAGTATTTATAGATACCTGCATCTACAGGTATGGTATGTGATATTTTCTGAAACTCCGCTGCGATCATGTTTACATCCCTTTTTTAGCTGCTATCATTACATTTATCTCCAGTTCTTTGGGCGTCAGGAAGGCTATTTTTTGATAGGTAGTCATCCGAACCTGCCTGTTTTGTTGGTAAACCAGATCCTGCCGGAAATCGTATACCAGGTTGCTGGTGTAGGAGTGAATGCTTACCTGTTGTATGTTGCCTTGTTTATCGAGTTCCATGGTTACTTCGGAAGGATTGGTTTGTTTCCCTTTTGATTTATAGATCACAGATTTCCGACCGGAAAACGGATCATATAAGCAGGAGGTATCGTATTCATCCCGGAGGGAAGGTTTATTCAGGTCGATGTCAGCAAAGGGCTTCAACAGATTTTGGATGGTAGCGCTATCGCTGCCGGATATGCTGGTAGTATCTTTTTTACCGTTGAGTATCACAGTTTTAAATAATGTGAAGTCACTGTTTCGGATATGTGCATTTTCCTGACTGAAGTAAGTTGGCAGTGAGGCAAACTTATCCTGATCTGGTCTTTTTGATGGGTGATTTGCCTGGTTACAGGCCATAAAGCCAATGATGGTAAGCAACGCCATTACTTGCGGGTATATTCTCATGCTGCAAAATTAATACTTAAATGTGGGTCATAAAAAATGCGCCGTAAAAACGGCGCATCGATGCATGAGCAAATCTGTCGAGAGCACTAAAAATATGTAAATCAGCTGCTTGAGCTGATATTTTTCGTGGGTAACGTCTATTAAACGAGGGCCGGTTCCGAAATGTTACAGGCGCTCGCAAATAAATTGCAGCAGGCATAAAGCCGAAAGCAAAAAGCTATTAGCGCGAACAACAAAAGCGAATTCTTTAAATACTCGCTTTCATCATTCGCGCTAATAGCTTTTTGCTTTCGGCTTTATGCCTGCTGCTTACGTTATACCAGCAGGTTTCCAGTCATTTCCTTCGGAATAGGCAGTCCCATGAAATGCAGGATGGTAGGGGCAATATCGCCCAGTTTACCATCTTTTACGGTACCTCTGAAATCTTTATTGATAATAAAGAAAGGTACCAGGTTCAGGGAGTGGGCAGTATTGGGTGAGCCGTCTGCATTGATCATAAAGTCGGCGTTACCGTGATCAGCAGTGAGGAAAACGGTGTAATCGCTGGCCAGTGCGGCAGTAACTACGCGTTCTACGCAGTGGTCTACGGTTTCTACTGCCTTCACTACCGCTTCAAATACACCAGTATGACCTACCATGTCGGCATTGGCGAAGTTGAGTACTACAAAGTCGGCTGATTTTTGTTGCAGCTCGGGTACAATCAGGTCGGCCAGTTCATTGGCGCTCATTTCTGGTTGCAGGTCGTAGGTAGCTACTTTGGGAGATGCTGCCATCAGTCTGCGTTCGCCTTCGAATTCTGTTTCACGGCCACCGGAGAAGAAGAAAGATACGTGCGGGTATTTTTCTGTTTCTGCGATACGGATTTGTGTACGGCCATCTTTAGCCAACACTTCACCGAGCGTCATGTTGAGATTATCGTTTTCAAAAATGACATGTACGTTTTTGTAAGTACGGTCGTACTCTGTCATGGTAGTATAATAGATATTCAGTGGTTGCATGCCGAAATCAGGGAATGCTTCCTGTGTGAGCACCTGAGATATTTCGCGGCAACGGTCTGTACGGAAGTTGAAGCAAAGTACGGCGTCTCCGTCCTGGATAGTAGCGATAGGCTGTTGTTGCGCATCAGTCACTACTATTGGTTTAATGAATTCGTCGGTTACGCCTTCTGCATAAGAAGCTTTTACTGCTGTTAATACATCCTGGGTAGCAGTGCCGGTGCCGTGTACCATGGCGTCGTAGGCCAGTTTCACGCGTTCCCAGCGTTTATCGCGGTCCATGGCGTAATAGCGGCCGGTTACCGAAGCTATTTTACCAGTAGATGTTGCAAGGTGTGCAGAGAGGTTTTCCAGGAAACCTAAGCCGCTTTTTGGGTCTGTATCGCGTCCGTCAGTAAATGCGTGGATATATACTTTTTCGAGGCCATGTGCTTTGGCGATAGAAGTCAGTGCTTTCAGGTGCTCGAGATGAGAGTGTACGCCGCCATCGCTCACCAGTCCAATCAGGTGCAGGGCTTTATCATTGTTTTTAGCATGTGCCAGGGTATCCAGGAGAATAGGATTAGCGGCCAGTTCGCCGTCTCTGATGGCTACGTTGATGCGTTGCAGTTCCTGGTAAACGATTCTGCCGGCGCCGATGTTCAGGTGACCAACTTCAGAGTTACCCATTTGGCCGTCAGGTAAGCCTACGGCTTCTCCGCAGGTAACGAGGTGACTGTGCGGGTATTGCTTATATAAACTGCTTACAAAAGGCGTTTTTGCGTGTGCAATGGCATCGGCGTTAGGAACTTTACCTTCGCCCCATCCGTCCATAATTACGAGAATGGCTCTTTTCTTTTCCATATCCTATCTGGTTATAGTTTAATGTAAATTCACTCAGGCGGTGAAAGTACTTATAAAGGGTTTAAATATTTTGCAAAAATAACGCTTATCAAAAAATTAACGGGGAAGACTCCGGTTCGTCAAATTTTACCCTTTATTTATTTGAAATTAAATACATATTATCTTACTGTTATTACTTAGCCCTTAATAGCTACCACTATAATGTGATTTTGTTGATTTGCAGCCTGTTTGGCATAGTTTTCGCTTTTAATTTGAGTTAGAAAAATCACATTTTTAATAAAATAACTGACAATGAAGAAGCTATTGATTGTGCTGGGGATCATGTTGTTGGGAGGTGTTTTTACTACGCTTACACTGTCGGCCAGGTCAATTAATATCACCGTTGCTGGCCCATTTGATGATGTAGTGGCGGCATTAAAGCAAGGCGATGTGAATGGTTTATCCCGTTACCTCGACAATACCGTAGAGATCAATATTTCGGGAAAATCGAATTCCTATAGCAAAGCACAGGCAGAAATAATTTTAAAGGACTTCTTATCAAAAAATCAGGTGAAGTCATTTGAGCTGGTACACCAGGGGGGCGACAATTCCCGCTTTGGTATTGGTAATATGGTTACAGGAAACGGTACTTACAGGGTGTCTTTTTTCCTGCAGAAGAAAGGTGGTAGTATGGTATTAAACGAATTAAGGTTTGAAAGCAAATAAAAATACCAGTATAAATTAGTTGAAAAACCCCGGTGCCCCGCAATTTATTGCGGGGCACTTTTTATTTTTGCCCTATCTTTCACGTGATAATTACGAATTATGTTAGACGAAGCAGCGCTGAATGCGTTTATCAGAAGTGCATTGGCAGAAGATATAGGAAACGGAGACCACTCCACCATGGCTTGTATTCCGCCTACCGCCAAAGGAAAGGCAGTCCTCAAGATTAAAGAAGATGGTATCCTGGCCGGTATGGAAGTAGCCGAAGCCATTTTTAAATGGCTGGATATGTATACCGTATTCACACCACATAAGAAAGATGGCGATGCCATGAAAGCCGGTGAAGTAGCATTTGAAGTGGAAGCCGCTGTACATACGCTGCTTATGGGGGAAAGACTGGTGCTGAATTGTATGCAGCGAATGAGCGGCATTGCTACCTTAACACATCAATATGTTGAAAAACTGAAAGGATATCATACCAGGATACTCGATACCCGTAAAACAACGCCTAACTTCCGCATGCTCGAGAAGGAAGCTGTTCGTATAGGCGGTGGCGTTAATCACCGGATGGGATTGTATGACATGGTCATGCTGAAAGATAATCACATCGATTTTTCCGGTGGCATTACTGCCGCTATTACCAATACCGTGGCTTATCTGAAAGAACGTAACCTGCCTCTGAAAATAGAAGTGGAAACGCGTAACCTGGAAGATGTGAAAGAAGTATTAGCAGTAGGACAAATAGATCGCATTATGCTCGACAACTTTGCACCTGCTGATATCGTTAAGGCATTGGAGTTGATCAATGGCCGCTTTGAAACAGAGGCGTCGGGTGGTATCACTATAGATACATTGGAAGCATATGCGAAAACAGGCGTGGATTATATTTCTGTAGGTGCCATTATACACCATGCCGTGAGCCTGGATTTGAGCCTGAAAGCCATTATCCTTTAAAACAGTTTTTTTGAAGAAGATATTATTTATCATCAACCGCAAAGCGGGAACTGATCGGGAGAAGCGCTTGGAACATGCCATCAGCAAATACTTTCCGGCCACCCAATACGAAGTGAGTACGGCTTACCTGGCTTATCTTGGCCATGGGGCAGACCTCGCAAGAGAGGCTGTGAAAAATGGTGTGCACACCGTAGTAGCCGTTKGCGGCGATGGCTCTATCAATGAAATTTCGCAGGGACTCATTGGCAGCAATACCGCAATGGCGATATTGCCACTGGGTAGTGGAAATGGATTGGCGCGCGCCTTGAAAATTCCGTTGAACATCGATAAAGCATTACAGCTGATTGTGAACAATAAACAGCGTCCTATTGATGTAGGCTATGCAAACGAACACCTCTTTCTAAGCAATACCGGCGTAGGCTTCGACGCATTAATTTCAGAACAATTCAGACATAATACCAAACGTGGATTATCAGGCTACGCTAAGCTGGTATTGAAAAGTTTTAATAGCTACGAGCCCGCAGAATACAGCATTGACATCGACGGACAAACCTTCAATGCCAAAGCATTTCTGCTTACCGTTGCCAATGGGAATCAGTTCGGCTATGAATTTAAGCTCGCGCCAAAAGCGAGCGTGTTCGACGGACAGTTGGATCTTTGTATTATGCCGCCGGTAGGCATTCTTAGCCTGTTGCCTGTGAGCGTTTTTTCGCTGATGGGTAACATTGATCAAACACGTTATATCAAACATTATACAGGAAAGGATATCACCATTCGCAGTCATGCCCTGCAGTATCTGCAGGTAGATGGAGATGCGGTGCCACTCACCGAAAATGGAGTGGTACGCATACGTATACAGTCGCAGGCACTTAATGTAGTGGTAAACGAATAACCTTTAAATATTTTAGAGAGATGTCGAAAAAGAAAAATACACCAGGAAGCGGAATTGTTTATTCTACTGATCCTAACTTCTCCTTCGAATCCGCGCCGGAAGAAGTTGCCGAAACGCTGGCGCCAGCAGAACAAATCCTGAGAGTGATACTCGATAAAAAACAACGTGCCGGAAAGGTGGTGACACTGATTACCGGATTTGTTGGTAAAGAAGAGGATTTGGAAAAACTGGGGAAAGATCTTAAAACCAAATGCGGTACCGGTGGTAGTGTGAAAGATGGTGAAATACTGATACAGGGCGACTACAAGGAAAAAGTAATCAAGTGGTTGCTCGACTGGGGCTACAAAAGAACGAAGTAGCTTAAAAGAATTACGAATTACAAATTACGAATTGCGGCTTTGCGGGAAGATAGTAAACGCGGAAATTATTCGCTATGCTCTTCTTGCAAAGCCGTAATTCGTATTTTATTTATACTCTTTACTCAACAACTTCATGGCATCTTTAAAGTGATGCAAAAGTATGTGCAGATACAGTTTCCCCAGTTCTTGGGGACAAAGGAATAATTGTTAGTATCAAAGCATTATTGCGCCCGGTAAACGTGCGGAGATACGTTGCTATGATTTTTAAAGAAGTGAGTAAAGTTACCAGGGTCTTCAAAGCCGAGACACCAGGCAATTTCAGCAATTTGCCAGTCGGTATGAATGAGGAGTAAACGGGCTTCCAGTAAAATACGCTGACGAATATGCTCGCTTACGGTACGACCAGTAGCTCGTTTTACAGAGGCATTTAAGTGATTAGGATGTGTATTTAATACCTGTGCAAACTCTTTGGCTGTTTTCAGTTTCACCTGGTTGTGGCTGAATTCAATGGGAAACTGTTTTTCCAGTTTATCAGTAAAACGATGTGCCAGCATCTGGGCGGCAGAAAGTTGCCGGTGAACTTGTTCAGTTTGGGAAGATAAGCGTTTGCCTTCCAGTAACAGTAACTTCAGATAAATGAGAATGGCTTCCTGTTTGAAAGCGGCATTTTCGTTATATTCTCTTATCAGTTGCCGGAAAATGGACTGGATGTATTCGCATTGTTCATTGGTCAGTTTGAATACCGCCTGGGCGCCCAGTTGTAGAAGCGGATGTTGTAACAGGTTTTCCTGCGGTGATGTTTGTGATTCAAACAGGAGATCTGTGAACATGCAGAAATATCCTTCATGCTCTTCAGAAGAAGGCCGCCAGGTCTTTATTTCGTGCGGATTGAGGAAAAGCAGCGTAGGGCCATCTACCTCATGGCGCTCCCCTCCCATTGTGAAAATGCCGCTGCCTTTACTGAAGAAACTTATTTTGTAATAGTCTCTTCTGCTCGCTGTTACTTCATCCACGCAGGGAGAAGCGGTTCTTGGCTGTACGGTGAAGCTCCCGCGCAGTGGCGCTTTGGGTACTAATTCTTTGGGCGAATATAAGAGCAGGTCATCAGTAAAGTCGGAAATTGTTTGTAGCTCAATGGAAGCATTTTTATTTTTAGGCATACTCCAAATTTAATCATTTCCCGAATAAATACAGATCCTGTATATCTGTCAATGTTAAGTTTTGCTGGAGAAGATGGCTGGCAAATCCTTGCTGTATATGGCTGTATTTTAAAAATGAAACTATGTTGCAATTTCATTTTTGTTGGAACAGAAAAAATTTCACAATTTGTTAACGCCTTTATCAACCAAAATCTTGTTATCATCGAGCCCTGATGATTGCTATGTAGAGCGGCCTGCCACATATGCCACTGAACAAGAAATTCTATAAGTTATCAACGGAAATACATTGCTTGAACGCAGGTATTTCCGTTTTTTTATGAGATGATTAAAGAAAATATTTCCCTGTTTATGAATACAGCAAAGATAGCCCCATCCTCACATCGCTCACCCATTTGGTTGTTATTGTTGATTATTGGGGTCAAGCTGGCTTTTCAATTTGGAGTAGGTGGTATCGATTATGATTTGCAAAGAGATGAATACCTGCACCTGGATCTGGCTAATCATCTGGCCTCCGGGTATTTGTCTGTACCTCCTTTTACAGCCATTACTTCCCTGGTGATACAATGGTTAGGTAATGGCTTTTTCTGGATAAGATTTTTTCCGGCCTTGTACGGCGTATTGACGATGGTCTTGGTTTGGAAGATGGTGGAAATGCTGGGAGGGCGATGGTTTGCTCAGGTGTTGGCAGCACTGGTATTTATTTGTTCCGGGATGAGTAGGGTGAACATATTATATCAACCTAATTCTTTTGATATACTTGCCTGGACTTTATTGTTCTGGTGCCTCCTGCAATGGTTGCACACCGGAAAAGACAAATGGTTGTTATGGATGGGAGTGGTAACTGGTGTAGGAATTCTTAATAAGTACAATATAATATTTTTAGTCGTGGGTGTGCTGGCCGCTTTGTTGTTATCGTCGCACCGGCAAGTATTTAAAAATAAGTATCTATATGTTGGATTAGCCATTGCTTTGATAATCGTGTCGCCCAATATTGTATGGCAGTTCCAGCATGGCTTGCCGGTATTGCATCATATGAAAGAGTTGGCTGAAACGCAGTTGGTACATGTAAGCCGTATCTCCTTCCTGGCAGACCAGTTGATTTTCTTCATAGGCGGTGCGTTCATTGTAGTGGCAGCTTTTATAGGGTTGTTGCTTTATCGTCCTTTCCGTTCTTATCGCATTGTATTGCTGGTATACGTGCTCACGATGATGTTATTTACCTATCTCCGGGCAAAAAGCTATTATACGCTGGGGTTGTATCCGATACTGCTGGCTTTCGGCAGCGTTTATTGGGAGCGGATTTTTACGCATGATTGGACCCGGCATCTGCGGTGGCTGTGGGTGGCTATTATTGTGGTGCCATTTGCGTTACTGGTGAATGCTGTTTTCCCTGTATTGAAGCCTGCGGAGATCAGCGAAAAGGCGGGTAAATTCCGGGCATTAGGGCTATTGCGGTGGGAAGATGGCAAGGATCATCCACTGCCACAGGATTTTGCTGATATGCTGGGGTGGCGTCAACTGGCCGTTTTGGCTTTGCAGGCCTGGGAACAGGTCCCGGCAGCAGACAGACCCTATACCCTGGTTATTACCAGCAACTATGGGGAAGCTGGTGCGCTGAATTATTATAATAAAGGCAAGATGCCTTTGGCGGTGTCGTTTGACGCGGATTATGTTTACTGGTTCCCTGAAATGGATAGTATCCGCTATATTCTCAAGGTAGGGAAGCGCCCACAGGGGGAAACATTGAAGCTTGCCGGAAAAATTGTGCAAACAGGTGTGTTGCAGGATACGCTTTCCCGTGAATATGGGTATGGGGCAGATGTTTACCTGTTATCAGGTTTGTCGCCGGCATTGCCAGTGAGGCTGAAACAGGTGACGCTGGAGAAACAGGGGGAATATGAGGGGAAAACTAAATAGGGAGGCCGCCGCAAAAGACGTGCGACGGCATGTATTGCTTTACCGGCTGAGGATAAATTCTACTTCTCCAAATCCTAATAGCAGCATCTCGCCGTTTTTTTCCAGCTGAAGATGTCCATCAGGAAGTACGTCCCGGATAATGCCTTCAAATATTTCTCCGTCTTTCCGGTATAATGCTGGTTGTTGCCAGCGAAAAAGCCGGCTGGTATACTCTTTTAGCAAGGCCTCGTAATTCGCGGGCTGTAGTTGCCGGATTCTTTTGTCCAGGAAAGTGCACAGTTCTTTGGCTACATCAATGGCTTCCCGGCCTTTGCCGGTAATTTGCCGGAGGGAAACAGCATTGGGTAGCTCTGGAGGGAAGGCGGCCTGGTTAATGTTGAGTCCGATACCTATAATGGCATATTGCCACAAATTTCCACGCAGCACGTTCTCAATCAGGATGCCTCCTGCCTTTCTGTCACGCCAATAAATGTCGTTTGGCCACTTAATAACGGTTTCATCGCCGGCATAAGAAGCAAAGAAGTCGGCGCCCGCCAATGCCACGCAAACGCTGAGCATAAATTGGCGGGAAAGTGGCAGCATAGCCGGTTGGAGCGCAATACTGAGGGCACTGATATCGCCCGGTTGGGCTAACCATTGCTTCCCACGGGTACCTTTTCCTGCGGTTTGGTGGCTGGTAAACCAGGCCGTTCCGGATGTCACCTGCCCCAAATTTACCTGCGCCATGGCATAGTTATTGGTGCTGTCTATTTCGTCTAATACATGAAACGGGTATCCTATCACATGAAGCTTTTTTAGTCTGTATATCTGGCCCGAAAAGTAATTCATTTTATTATTTAATTAACATTTCAGGAGGCCCGCAGGTGAGATTAAACATCTTATATTACTGCTTGTTTAGTAACTTTGACAATTAAAGATTATTTTTAACAAAAACGAGATTTATTGGCACCCTTAACCGTTCTGAGCACGAGAAAGAAGGCGCAGTTACGCCTGACCAGAGAAAGTGAAATTTTTACCACCATCATAAAGGCCATACAGGATAAGAAGGGGGAAAATATCGTATCCCTGGATCTACGCCAGATTCCTGAAGCCGTGGCCGATTTCTTTATTATATGTGAAGCCAATTCAGGTACCCAGGTGAAAGCCATTGCTGATTATGTGTCAGATGAGGTAGAGAAGCATACATCAGAGGAACCATATAAGCATGAAGGCTTTAGTTCACAAAACTGGGTGCTGGTGGATTATGTGAATGTTGTTGTACATATCTTCCAACCTGAAAACCGGAAGTTCTATAACCTTGAAGAAATGTGGAGCGATGCTGATAGAATGGACCACCTCGAAGACTAAACAAAAACAGTTGTTATAGAATTTAATTATTCATATTATTCTGATTGCAATAAACATCCGTAAAGGAGCGTAAGATTATGGAAAAAGGAGGCAATAACTTCAACAAGGGTTCAGAGAAATCACCTAAGAAAGGACCGAAGTTCAATATATACTGGGTATATGCCTTTATTGGCCTGGCCCTTTTAGCAATGAACATTTGGGGTGATAATTTCAGAGCCCCCACCAAAGAGATCAGTTTCCAGGAATTTCAGATCAAGTATCTGAAGCCAGGAGACGTTGATAAGCTGGTAGTGGTAAACAAAAAATATGTAGAAGTCTACATAAAACCCGATTCTTTAAAACAGCCTAAGTTTGATGGTGTTAACAAAAGCAGGTTAGGCGGCGATAATCCAGGCCCTCATTACCGCTTTACCATTGGTAGCGAAGAAAGTTTTAAGAAAGATATTGATAAAGCACAGGAAGGTGTTCCGGTAGAAAATCAGGTGAAGATCTCTTATGATGAGCGTCAAAGCTGGTTTGAACCAATCTTCCAGTTGTTGTTACCAATCATTCTCATCATTGGTTTATGGATATTACTGATGCGCAAAATGGGTGGCCCTGCCGGTGGTAGTGGTGGCCCGGGTGGTATCTTCAATATCGGTAAATCCAAGGCTACCCTGTTCGACAAAGGTACCCGTGTAAACATCACCTTCAACGATGTTGCCGGTTTGGACGAAGCCAAGGTAGAAGTAATGGAGATTGTGGATTTCCTGAAGAATCCTAAAAAATATACTGCCCTGGGAGGTAAAATACCTAAAGGCGCGTTGCTGGTAGGTCCTCCGGGAACCGGTAAAACCCTGTTAGCGAAAGCAATGGCAGGTGAAGCACAGGTACCTTTCTTCTCTATGTCCGGTTCCGACTTTGTGGAACTGTTTGTAGGGGTGGGTGCAAGCCGTGTACGTGACTTGTTTAAACAGGCCCGTGAAAAAGCGCCATGTATCATCTTTATCGATGAAATTGACGCCATCGGTCGTGCCAGAGGTAAAAACGTGATGATGAGCAACGATGAACGTGAAAACACGCTCAACCAATTGCTGGTAGAAATGGATGGTTTCGGAACAGACAGTGGTATTATTATCCTGGCTGCTACCAACCGCCCGGATGTACTGGATAGCGCATTATTACGTCCAGGTCGTTTTGACCGTCAGATTTCCATCGATAAGCCAGATCTGGCCGGAAGAGAAACTATTTTTGAAGTGCACTTAAAGCCTATCAAAACTTCTCCTAACCTCGATGTGAAGAAGCTGGCTTCTATGACACCAGGCTTTGCAGGTGCGGATATCGCCAACGTATGTAACGAAGCTGCCCTGATTGCTGCCCGTAAAGGCAAAACCCAGGTTGAAATGGATGATTTCAACGATGCCATTGATCGTGTGATTGGTGGTCTGGAAAAGAAAAACAAAATCATTTCTCCGGAAGAGAAAGAAGTTATCGCTTACCATGAAGCGGGCCACGCTATCTGTGGCTGGCACCTGGAACACGCTAATCCATTGGTGAAAGTAACGATCGTTCCCCGTGGTGTTGCAGCACTTGGTTACGCACAATATCTTCCGAAAGAACAATATTTATACAACACCGAGCAATTGCTGGATGATATCTGTATGACCCTTGGCGGCCGTGCAGTAGAAGAACTGGTATTCGGTAAAATATCCACCGGCGCACAAAACGACCTGCAGGTAATTACCCGTATGGCCTATGCAATGGTAACAGTATATGGTATGAATGATAAAGTAGGTAATGTTTCCTTCTACGATCCTAACAGCGAACAATCCTTTACCAAACCTTACTCTGAAGAAACTTCCAAGTTGATTGATGATGAGGTACGGAAACTGATTGCTACTGCTTACATCAGAACAAAAGGCCTGCTGACCGAAAAAATGGACCAGGTGAAAGTGCTGGCAGAAGAATTGCTGAAGAAAGAAGTTTTATACCAGGCCGACCTGGAAAGACTGATCGGTAAACGTCCTTTCGACGTTCACAGAGAACATTTACTGAATAAAGAAGGTATGACTACTGATGGCGTTCATCCGTCAGACATCATCAATCCTTCTCCATCACCAGCTAATGCGTAAATAGTGATATGAAGATTTCTCCTGCTAAGGAAAATATTCTGAAGAGAGTACGGAATGCGTTAAGTCAGTCAGTACAGTTGCCCTTCCCAAATTCGGAGGGCAACTCGTCTGTTTTCAGAACCGAGAATGAGAGCCTTGAATTAAAGTTTGCAGAAGAATTTACCAAATTACAGGGGAAATTTGTTTTCTGTACAGGAAAAGGTGAACTGATGGAAAGTTTACGTGCCCTTTGTGAAAATAAAGAATGGCACAACGTATTCTGTCAAACTCCTGCCCTGTTGAAAATGATGCATACAGAGGAATTACCTCCCCTTAACCAGGGCTCTATGCATGAAGCAGATGCAGCCATCACCGATTGTGAATATTTGGTGGCACGTACGGGAACTGTGGTGCTCAGCGCAGCACAACCCAGTGGCAGAGCATTACCAGTATATGCACCCGTACATATCATGATTGCCTATACGCATCAATTGGTATTTGACCTGAAAGATGCACTGAGCAAACTAAAAGATAAGTACGGTAACGATCTCCCGTCTGCTATTTCCTTTGCAACAGGACCCAGCAGAACAGCAGATATCGAAAAAACACTGGTAGTGGGCATTCACGGCCCCAAAGAAGTATATGTATTTTTAGTAGACGAATAGATAAAAATAGTATTTAGCCTTTAGCTTTTAGCCTTTAGCAGAAAAACGAATCATCGCTTTGCTACTAAAAGCTAGCCGCTAAAGGCTAAACAGTTTTAAAGCAATGGACATCCTCTTACCAGCCAATAAGAAAGTATATTTTGCCTCTGATTTTCATCTCGGTGCACCCAACGCTGCGGCCAGCAGAGAGCGCGAAAAAGTGCTCCTCCAATGGCTCGACGAGATAGAGCCGGATGCGCAACATATTTTCCTGGTAGGTGATATCTTCGATTTCTGGTTTGAATACAAACACGTTATTCCCAAAGGCTATACCCGCATCCTGGGCCGATTGGCCGCTTTAAGTGATAAAGGCATTGGTATATCGGTGTTTATCGGGAACCATGATATGTGGATGAATGGATACTTTGAAGAGGAACTGAATATTCCGGTGTACTATGAGCCCCAAACGTATACCATTGGTGAAAAACGGTTTTATATTGGTCATGGCGACGGATTAGGTCCTGGTGATCATGGCTATAAAATGCTCAAAAAAGTATTCAGAAATCCATTTTGCCGCTGGTTATTTTCCTCCCTCCATCCGGCATGGGGCATTTCCCTGGCTAATTACTTTAGCCGTAAAAGTCGCGCTGCTACCGGGCAGGAACTGGAACATTTCCTGGGAGCAGAAAATGAATGGCTGGCTATTTACAGTAAAGAAGTATTACAAAAGGAACATTTCGATTACTTCATATACGGACACAGACATTTACCCCTCGATATTTCCGTGTCTGATAACAGTCGCTATATTAACCTGGGCGATTGGCTGAATTACTTCTCTTATGCTGTGTATGATGGCAAAGATGTGACCCTGAAGTTCTTTACGGAAGCTGGGGCGCAAGCCGCTAAATCAGGCGTCCAGAATCTCGTGCAGGATAGGCGGTGAGTGCATTTCCGTGAAATCAGGTAAGTGCAGCCGGAAAAAATCCAGGTAAGCATACAGTAATTTCCTTCGTTTGTCTTTATTCATCGTAATCGCCGCCAGGTGCTGTATTTCTGTGCACTGAAACAGCTGGTCGGTTAATTCACTGCTCTGTGCGTCCAGGTGATCAGTGTGATGCGGTGGTAAGTCGGTAAAGGTGCCTTCCTGTAAGTCAAGATACGGGGTGTATTCAGAAAAGCGTCCATTGAGCCGGAAACCGAGCTGCTCCCCTACTTTTAACGTAAAATATAAAGGAAGATTGGCTACTACCGGTAACGCAGATATGTCCAGCAGTTGCAGGATGTGTTCAGTGAAGTAGTAAAGATCCAGCTGTTGCTCGGGTTGTTTCAGGCACTTTTGCAGCAGTTCTATCATATACAGGGCTACTGTATTTTTTACTACATTCAGTTGTACAGACTGATAAATATAGGCCAGCTTAAATTCAGATATCCGTTGCAGATTCCTGATTTCATTGTGATATACCACCAGCTCCAGGATATTACCTGGCTGCAGCAAATTTCCTTTGGCTGCTTTGGGTTTAGATGAGCGCGCGCCATTTACCATGTATGACTGTACTCCGAAAAGTTCAGTAAACATGGTTACAATCAGGCTGGTATCTCCATACCTGACCGTGCGTAGTACGATGCCGCGTGTTTTATGAAGCATGGAGCGATGGGCGCTATGAATGTGCAAGTTAATACAAACTGTGTTAGTGAAACCGGAGATATCTGTCAGGCGCAAAGAAAGCCCGTACTCCGGCTGAAGGTGAAAAGCCTGCAACTGGTAGCTAAAACCGGCCAGCTCATCGCTGTTGGTTAACAGCTAATAGCTATTTTAATTACCTTTACGCCCATTAAAAAAGGAAATCCTTATGTGGCAACGTTTAGCAGGCTTTGTGCTAAAATATCGATTATTGCTTCTTGTTTTACTGCTTGCCGGTACCGGCTTCATGGGTTATTATGCCAGTAAGGTTCAAATGTCTTACGATTATGTGGCTACCATTCCACATGATAATCCGAAGTTTCTTGAATACCAGGAGTTTAAGAACAAGTTTGGGGGAGATGGGAATGTGCTCATGCTCGCTGTACAAACCGATAAGTTTTTCCAGGCAGATTTTTTTAAGGACTATGTTCAGCTGAACAAGGACATGAAAAATGTTTTTGCTGTAGAAAACATTATGAGTGTGCCCATGGCGATCAACCTGGTGAAGAACGACAGTACACAAAAGCTGGAAGCGAATTTACTTTTCAAGGGAGATTTGACTAACCAGGCGGTCATTGATAGTTTGTCAAAAACATTTAATACGCTGCTGTTTTATAAAGGCCTGTTGTACAATCCGGATACGCATGCCTATCTCATGGCTATTTATGTGAATAAGGATGTATTTAATTCACCGAAGCGTACTGCGGTGGTGAAAGAAATTACAAAACTGGCCAATGCATTTCAGGAAAAGCAGCATACAGAAGTGCGTTTGAGCGGATTACCACTTATTCGTACAGCCATGGCCGTTAAAGTAGCGGATGAGCTGAAATTGTTTCTTAAAATATCCTTTCTGTTAACAGGATTGATCTTATTCCTGTTTTTCCGTTCATTTGGTGCTGTATTGATGTCGATGATTGTGGTGGCTATTGGGGTGATCTGGTCGGTAGGAACGATTGTACTGATGGGGTATAAAATTACCTTGCTGACGGGTTTGATTCCTTCGTTGATAGTAGTGATCGGAATTCCTAACTGTGTATACTTCTTAAGTAAGTATCATACAGAGTATGCCAAGGATGCTAATAAAACAAGGGCATTAGTACACATGATACAGCGGATGGGCATTGTGACGTTGTTTACCAACCTCACGGCTGCTATTGGTTTTGGCGTATTTTGCTTTACCAACAGTGCCATCCTGAAAGAGTTTGGAGTAGTAGCAGGGTTGAATATTATGTTCATCTTCCTGATCTCTTTTATTTTCCTTCCTTCTGTGCTGAGTTATTTACCAGCACCTAAAAGTAAGCATACTACCTACCTGGATAATCGTTTCTTCGGGGCTATTCTGGATTTCCTGAATACGCTGGTGTTTAAGTACCGTCCATGGGTATACGGTGTTAGTGTGGTGTTGGTGATCCTGTCTATTGTGGGTATGGGGCGTTTACAGTCGGTTGGTTATATGCTGGATGATATTCCTCATACAGATAAATTGTATACGGATCTGAAGTTCCTGGAAACGAATTTCAAGGGTGTAATGCCGTTGGAAATAGCGGTGGATACGAAAAAGAAAAACGGGGTGGTGAATTTACAGACCCTGAATAAGTTAGATGAGTTAACACAGTTGATAGCCTCCCAGCCTGATTTTGGCCGTCCTTTATCAGTAGTGGAAGGGATCAAGTTTGCCAAGCAGGCGTATTATAATGGAGATAGCTCTAACTATGCGGTGCCGAATCAGTTTGATCTGGGCTTTCTGGCGCCTTATCTGAGGATGAAAGGAGCCAGTAATGCAGCTGGGCCGGCGTCTACGTTTTCGAAGCTGGTGTCTTCGTTTATGGATAGTACCAAGCAGGTAGCGCGACTGAGTGTGAATATGAAAGACGTGGGATCTCAGAAATTACCGATATTGCTGGATTCATTGCAGCCCAGGGTAACGGCTATTTTTGATACAGCGCATTACAAGGTAACGTTTACGGGTACCAGCGTTATATTTCAGGAGGGAACCCGGTTTATTATTAATGGGCTGCTCGAGAGTATTGTGTTGGCGTTTGTACTGATTATGCTGTGTATGTTGTATTTGTTCCGTTCCTGGAGAATGCTGATCATCTCCCTGATTCCTAATATTATTCCGTTGGTAGTAACAGCTGGTGTAATGGGTTGGGCAGGTGTGCCACTGAAGCCATCTACAGTATTGGTATTTAGTGTGGCGTTGGGTATAGCCATTGACGTTACTATTCGTTTCCTGGTGAACTTTAAGCAGGAGTTGCCGCGTCACGACTTTGATATCAGTGCAACTGTGAAACAAACGATTCATGAAACTGGGTTGAGTATTATTTATACTTCGGCTATTTTGTTTGCCGGGTTTATGATTTTCAGTTTTTCTGAGTTTGGTGGTACAAAGGCGTTGGGATGGTTAACTTCTCTAACATTGGTAGTAGCTATGATTACGAATCTGACGATATTACCGGCGTTATTGTTGTGGATGGAGAAGGCGTTGCTGAAGAAAGCGAAAAAGAAGGAGTTATGGAAAACGCTGGATGAAGAAGAAGATATCGACATTGAGCAGTTGGGTATCAGCGACAAAGAATAAGTTTCCTACATAAAAATTATAGCCATCGGGGTAAACGGAAGCAGTTTTACTGCAGCTGTTTACCCCGATGGCTTTATTATTGGCTGTAATCCGCAGTGGACTGCTAAATATTTAGCTAAAATGGACAAAAAAAGGCCCTGAAATAATCTAGTAGACAGCATTCAAAAGCCMTTTTCACCGCTTGTAAAAAAGGGGGGGGGATTATAATGAAAAAGTATGAGGTTTATAATGCCATTCTAACCACATAGTTCATGAAAAATAAGTACTTAAAGGGCGCTCATTTATCCGAGCGCAAATTTAAGGAGATCTTGCGGCTGTTTGCCGATGATCTGACTGCGACCCAGATAGCCAATATCAGCGGTGTAAGCAGGGTAACGATTAATAGTTATCTGAAAAAGCTTCGACACCAGATAGCCCGCTACTGCGAAACGCAGCATCCTGCGCCTGTTCCTGTTTTAACCTATGACAGCAGGCCCAGTGACCTAACCCCGGACCACGACAGCGATACGCTGGTGGCCGTAAAACCGGAAGTTGACCGGATTGTTAAGCCGGTAATTTTCGGCATCTGTAGAACCTCAGACAGGTTGCACACCGAAATTCTCCCAGATGTAAGCCGTTCCATGATTCATGCTGCTACCCGCGGTCGTTCCGTATTGGAAACGCAGGGGGCATCAGAGCGATTGCGCCGGTTTAATGGTTTGGTGGACTTAGGTCAGTACCGCCTGTACAGATTGGGGCAAACCACTGATACCCATCAGATGGATGATGTAGATGCTTTCTGGGGCTTAACCAAGCACCGGTTGGCTAAGTTTAAGGGGTTAAACCGTAATACAGCGTATTTGCACCTGAAAGAGTGTGAATACCGGTTTAATCACCGTAATGAAGATCTGTTTATGGTATTGCTGGAGTTGTTGAAAACATATCCACTTACCCTTTCCTGATAAGGTATTGTGCCCCACTTTAGGTGGGGCAACATTAATCTCGATTTAGATTTTGGTTGATGAGTACAGGCGGTAATCTTGCCGCTTGTTTATTTTCATGTCTATACGTATTGTGTTTTATATGTATAAGTTAACAGGGTGTTAAAAAGTTGTTATCTGAATGTTATCGCCAACTTCTTAAGCTTAATTTTTTGTTAAGAATTATTATATTTGAAGCCGGTTGAAAAATTGTTAAGGAAACTGCTTGTGAGGAAGAAATCGATTACTTCTGTTGTGGATTTATTGAATGAATCGCAATGGATTTAGTTGATGGTTAGTTATTATTAAAGTATCGTATACTACTCTGCCAGCTCTACCATTAAAGTTATTCCAGCTTACATTTTAGTTCAACTCTCAGACGGAAACGTATTGAATCAGGTTTTATAGCCTTGATATGGATTTTTATTTTTTAAGATTAAGGAAACAACAAAGTCATGATTATGGGGAAGGTGTAATTTCTTGTCTTGTCTCTGCAGACGTCGGTTCCGGTAACAAAAAGTGAAAGACTTTGTTCAAATATTCGGGTATTATTATCATGGTGCTATTGGGTTATACTGATAACTTATCTACCTGATTTTTATCTAGTGGACCTGAAAGTCAATACAGCGCGAGGCTTTTTTGGAAAAAGTTCTTTTGGATTATTTTTTTAATTCCGTATATTGCAATGAAATATTAAACAATATTTAACATTCGAGACAACCGGATCAACAAAGTCTAAAAGCTTCAGAAAGTTTTACGACACTAAAATTTGCTTATACAGAGGGACAGTTTCAAAGAGGCCAAAAAGGAGTACTAGATCGTTATTTTGAAGGGATCTGGGATTGAAGAATTGCAGTAAATAACCCGAAGACAAGACTGGTCATTTGATTCTTCCATTTTTTATTAGTTAACTGTCAAATATTCACAAATCTAAATTGCTTATGAAAAGAGTATTACTCTTATGGCTACTTATGGTCATCGGTGTTGTGCACTCCTATGCACAGACAAAATTAATCACTGGTAAAGTAACAGATGGAAAAGATGGCGCCGGACTTCCTGGAGTATCGGTTGGCATTAAAGGGACCGGTAAAGGTGCCCTGACATCAAATGACGGTTCCTACAAATTGGAGGTTTCCCCTAACTCAGTACTTGTTTTTTCTTTCATTGGCTATGCCTCTAAAGAAGTGCCAGTGGCAGGTGAGAGTGTTATTAATGTAACATTAGGTGCTGATAACAAAGATTTGAGTGAGGTGGTAGTTACCGCCTTGGGTATTAAACGTGAAAAACGTACGTTGGGCTATACCACTCAGGAAGTAAAAGGTGATGACATCGTGCAATCCAAGGAAGTAAACTTCCTGAATGGTTTGCAGGGTAAAGTTGCCGGTGTACAGGTAAGTAACACCAGTGGTGTTCCCGGTGGTGGTACCCGCATTGTTATACGTGGTGGTGCCTCGTTAACGGGTAATAATCAGCCGTTATTTGTAATTGACGGTGTGCCTATTAGTAACGACCAAATCGGTGCAGGTAATCCACAAGGAGATAATGATCCAATTCTTGCTGGTGGTACTACTCCAAACAGAGGAATCGATATTGATCCAAATATCATAGAGTCAGTAAATATCCTTCGGGGAGCTTCTGCTACTGCACTTTATGGTTCGAGAGCAGCCGGTGGTGCAGTTATCATTACTACTAAAACCGGAAAAAAAGGAAGCCCACTTAGTATTACAGTTGGTTCCAGTTTAAACATCGACAAAGTAATTTTACCAGATTTCCAGACTCGTTGGTCACAGGGTAATAACGGTAATTTCGCAGATGGTTCACCTGCTCACCAGACTTCCCGTTCCTGGGGTGCCAGAATGGATACCCTTAAGGTGGATGGTAAGCCAGCGCAAAATTTTGATCCTCGCAAAGCCTTCTTTAAAACCGGAACAACCTGGGATAATAGCCTGAGCATGACAGGTGCTACAGAGAAGTCTAATTATCTGGTATCTTATTCCTCCCTGAGACAGGAAGGCGTAACCAGAAATACCGATTTTTACCGCAATTCCTTCTACGGTAATTTCTCTACTCATTTTACTGATAAGTTACAGGCTACCGTTGGGATCAATTATATTGATTCCCGTAACGATCGTTTGCTGGAAGGTAATGGTGATGGTGGTACTTCTTACCTCGCTATATTATATAACGCACCGGTAAGCTATAATCTGCAACCCTATCTGAATCCAGATAAGAGCCAGCGTATATTCCGGGCGAGTGCCAATAACCCATTCTGGACTGCCGACAACACTGGATTACGTCTGAATGTGAGTCGCTTTATCCCTAATGTAAGCCTGGTATACACTCCTTTGAACTGGTTGACACTGACAGAAAGACTTGGTGCGGACGTTTATACAGATAACCGTAAGTTCTTTGAAGCAACTGGATCTTTATCTGGAGGATTCCCTAATGGTCGTGTTTATGATCAAATCATTGAGAATAAAAATATCAACCACGATTTTTACGCAACGGCAAGAAAAAGCTGGGATAAGTTTGACCTGACTGTGATGTTGGGTAATAACGTTATTTCAGAACATTATACCAACTTACTGACAAAAGGTACAGGTTTGTCTGTAGCAGGTTTCTATGATATCACCAATGGTGAAACAATTTCTTCTCAGAAAACCTATTACGACAGAAGAAGGGTGAGTGTTTATKGCCAGGCAGTATTGGAATATAACAGAATGCTGTCTTTAACCTTAACAGGTAGAAATGACTGGTCTTCTTCTTTACCTCCGGGAGGTAACTCTTATTTTTATCCTTCTGTAACAGCAGCATGGGTATTCTCTGAAATGCCAGGTCTGAAAGATAGCAAAGTGTTATCATTTGGTAAATTAAGAGCTGCATACACCGCTATTGGTAATGATGCTTCCCCTTACCAAACTATGAACAGTTATTACAAAGCAACTATTTCAGATGCTTTACGTGGACAAATTATCTTCCCAATTGGTGGTGCTAACGGATTTGCCTATAACAACCTGTTAGGCAACCCTAATCTTAAGCCAGAAAGTATCAAAGAATTTGAGGTGGGTGTGGAAACCAAATGGTTAAATAACCGCATCGGTCTGGAAGCCAGTTATTATAACAAAACAAGTACTGACCTCATCTATACCACTACGATCTCTGCTGGTAGCGGATTCCAGAGTGCCACTGTAAATGCTGGTAAATTTACCAACAAAGGAGTGGAAGTAACCTTAAATGCAACACCAGTACAGTCTAAAGATTTCACCTGGAATATTTCTGCTAACTACTCCAGAAACAGAGGAGATATTGTTAGCCTTTCTCAGGGTGTTTCTGCTATACAGATTGGAGGTTTTACTACCCCTGGTATATATCTGATCGCTGGTCAGCCATACGGTACCATTAAAGGGTCCCGCTACAAAAGAAATGATCAGGGTAAATTGCTGATTGATGATGATGGTATGCCTATACAGGACGATGGTACTTCCTTTATTATTGGAAATACACAACCAAGATGGATTGGTGGAGTTTCCAATACCGTATCTTATAAAGGTATTGACTTGTCATTCACATTTGATGGCCGCTTTGGTGGTCAGGTAATCAATTTTGATGAATACTATATGACATTCTATGGTACCAGTGGTTTGACTAACAGCAGAGAAGGATCTATGACCTATTCTGGTGTGAGAGTAAGCGATGGTAAAGAGAATACTACTCCTGTTAAAACAAATCAGGCATACTGGCAGGCATGGGGTGATACCTATGAAAATCTGATTCAGGACGCTACCTTTGTAAAGCTCAGAAACGTTACACTTGCATATCATTTCCCGGCTAAATTGCTGAAACGTACACTGCTCAAAGCGGCCACTTTTTCTATTGCCGGTCGTAACTTATGGATCTATAAACCTCACTTTACCGGATCTGATCCAGAGTTAAGTACATATGGTGCAGGTAGCAATTCAGGTGGTTTCTATAACTACGTTTCGCCAAGTACGAGATCTTATAATGCAACCTTGAAGTTAACTTTCTAAACTAAGTAATGATGAACAAAAAGATAGCAACGTATATAATAACAGCAGGTGTATTATTAACAGGTGCTGGGTGTAAAAAATTCCTCGATGTTAATACTGACCCTGCCGGTGCTCAAAGGGCGAATAACAATCTTTTGCTTACAGGTGTAGAGGTGAGAACTGCCTTTACTATAACTGGTGGTTATCCGGCCCGTACAGCAATGTTCTGGACGCAGCAACTTGCTTATAATCAGCCTGCACCTGAATGGGATACTTACAAATCAACGGCTTCGGATGTAGAAAATACCTGGGCTTTTGATATGTATCCGGGTAATTTGATGAATCTCAAATTATTGGAAGCGCAAGCGCATACCGAGGGTAATAACCATTTCGAAGGTATTGCCAAAGTGATGTTGGCTTATGAACTGGCTGTTACTACAGATTTGTGGAATGATATTCCATATTCTGAGGGTTTTAAAGGGTTCGGTAACCTGACTCCTAAATATGATTCTCAAGAGAATATCTATAAAACAATTGGCACTTTGCTGGATAGTTCTATCATATTGATGACCAATCCGGATAAAAGTATTTCCCAACCTGATGCAAAGGACCTTATCTACGGTACTACGACAAATGATCAGATGGACAGTTGGATAAAGTTTGCTAATCTGTTAAAAGCCCGTTATGCACTACGACTTGTTTATGCACCTGGCCATACAGTAGCAGCACAGGCAGCGGCGGCTCTTGCAGCGGTGGCTAATAGTTTTCCGGATGCAACATATAACGCTGGCTTAACCTTTGGAACAGCAGCAGGAAATGAAGCTCCATGGTATCAATTTGTCAATACATGGGGTAGCGTTATGATGTCTTCTACCATGATTGACAGAATGAAAGCCAGCAATGATCCTCGGTTGCCAGTATTCGCAACAAAAAATAATGCCGGTCAGTATGTAGGTAGAGTGATTGGTGCCGAACAGGATGCCGCAGCTAATATCTCCACCGTAGGTGATCTCTGGACAAGCGATGGTACCGGTAAAGCACAAACTGTTTATTTCGGTACGTATGATGAACTGTTGTTTATCAAAGCAGAAGCTACATTCCTGACAACAGGCTTTGCTACTGCTCAGCCAATCCTTATCGATGCTGTTAAAGCATCCATGAAGAGATTTGGATTAAGTCCAGACAGCGCTGACGTAAAAAACTACATTACAGCTCATTGTACTCTTACAGCAGCTAATGCGTATGAAACCATTATGACTGAAAAGTACCTTTCTAATTTCTTATCATTAGAAGCGTTTAACGACTGGCGTAGAACAAACCTTCCTAAGCTCACAGTAGTGCAAAATGCTTATCAGGGAATCACTACCATTCCTCGTCGATTCTTGTATCCGGCTTCCGAAAATGAGACGAATAAACAACCTCAGCAACCAGGTAAATTAACAGACCGGGTTTGGTGGGATACTAAATAATAGTATTTATTCTATTGCAAATAGAAAGGGGATGCCTGCCGGCGTCCCCTTTTTTTATTCCAGATATAGTCAAAATTATATTCTATAGATAAAATATGTGTGTGAAATATATGTAACCATTCTAATCATCTTACACAACCTTTCCAAATAACCACGTGTTATCCCCTTTGTTTAGCAGGTATCTATATACTGTTTATGCAGATGTTGTTCTTGTAGCGGATTGTATTTTAAGAATAGACTTCATGTATCGCTATATTCTTATAGCTAAGAATTGTTAACAGCTTTCTTGTCCATCAAAATAAATCGCTTATGAAAAAAGAGCTACTTCTATGGCTGCTTTTGTGTACCGGCGTTCTCAACGTATTTGCACAAACGCGATCGATCACTGGAAGGGTTACAGACGCAAAAGACGGCTCTCCGCTGCCTGGAGTGACTGTTGTGATAAAAGGCACCACCAAAGGTGTTTTTACTGCCGGTGATGGGACCTATAAAATTTCTGCAGATAATGTAACTACACTGGTTTTTTCATTCGTAGGATACCTAACTAAAGAAATGTCCGTTGGGGCGAGCAATGTTATTGATATATCGCTGGAAGCAGATAAAAAACAACTGGGTGAAATTGTTGTGACAGCAGTAGGTATTAAGAGAGATGAAAAAGCATTAGGGTATTCCCTCACACAAGTAAAACCAGATCAGATTCTCCAAAAGTCAGAACCCGATATGTTAAAGGGGTTGCAGGGTAAAGTGGCCGGGGTGGACATCCGTACCTCTCAGGGTACGCCAGGCGCCGCTACCCGCATCAACATTCGTGGTAATACCTCTTTCTTCGGAAACAACGAACCGCTGATTGTGGTCGATGGTATTCCATATAACAACGATCAGGTAACCACTTCCGCACAAACTTCCGGCGGTGGCGCCTATTCCAGTGGCTTATCTTCTCTTGATCCTAACGACATCGCCTCTATGAACGTGTTGAAAGGGGCAGCTGCCGCCGCCCTGTATGGTTCAAGAGCCTCCAATGGCGCCATTGTTATTACCACCAAATCCGGTAGCGCCGGCAGATCCAAGAAAGGATTAGAGGTGACCTATAGCTCTTCGCTGGCATTTGAAAAAGTGGCCGGCTTGCCCGATTATCAGAACGATTACGGCGCCGGATCTTCGTTTAAGTACTCTAATGCCAACGGCTCCTGGGGACCAAAGTTTGGTACCAGGGATTCAATACCGGCATGGCCTGATTACTTGAAAGCCTATCCTGAGTTATTTTCTTCTACCGGGCAAACACCTTATAGAGCTTATCCCAATAACGTAAAGGATTTGTTCAGAACAGGAACGATGTTTGAAAACTCTGTTTCTGCCAATGGCGGTACAGAAAAGAGCTCCCTGAGTGTTACCGCCTCTTACCTGAACCAGGATGGATATGTACCCCGCTCCAGCTTCAACAGAGGTAGTTTGAGTTTGGGCGGACAAACCAAACTGGATATGGGGTTAACAATCAGTGCTCAGTTTTCTTATTCCCGCAGTAACCAGGTAGGTAGCCCCTTTGGTGAAAACCAGGTAGATGGCGCCGCCTCTTCCTTCGCAAGAAACCTCTTCCTGGCCAGAAACTGGAATATTGTCGGATTGCCTGACCATGATGCCAATGATCATTCTATCACTCCTATCGGTACACAATTCGATAATCCGTTGTGGTCATTCCGGCATAATACCATTACCACCAACACCGACAGATATGTAGCCGGGATCAAGTTTGGCTATACGGTAACAGACTGGTTAGCACTTTCTTACCAGATTGGAACCAATACCAATAACCTGTTCAGACGCGAAATAACAGACATCGGCTCCCGTGCTGCTGAAGGAGTAGGACGAATTGTAGAAGATAACTATCAATTCCAGGAAATAGAATCCAATCTCATTGGTACCATCACTCCTAAGTTCAGAAATCAGGATTTTGATTTTAAAGCCATTGTTGGTCATAACGTAAACCAGCGTACGTCCCGCGACCGGCTATTCCTGGGAAATGAAATAGTATCACCGGGCATTTATACCCTGGATAATACCAAAACAGTGTTGCCTAATGGTGGCTTGTATTCTCAAAGAAGGCTATGGGGTATTTTCGCAGATCTGGAATTTGGATATAAAAACTGGGCATTCCTTTCTGTTACGGGAAGAAATGACTGGTCTTCCACATTACCATCCAGTAACAGAAGTTACTTCTATCCTAGTGTATCGGGATCATTTGTATTCACACAGGCATTTGATTTAAAAAGCAACGTACTCACCTTTGGTAAAATACGCGCCAGTTGGGCAAAAGTGGGAAGAGATGCTGATCCATATTCCCTGCAAACTACTTTTCGCCTGAATAGCCCTATTACAGGGGTTTCTGGGGTGATACAATCACCTACTGCCAACAATCCTAATCTTAAACCAGAGTTCACCAGGGATGTGGAAGTAGGAACTACATTGGAATTTTTTGAAAGAAGAATAGCTCTTGATTTTGCCTGGTATAGCAGGAAATCTTCTAACCAGATTGCACCTATTACACTACCAGGTTCTTCCGGTTTTACCCAGTTCTATGAAAACTTCGGAGAAATATCCAATAAGGGTATTGAAGTAGACCTGAATGTAGTGCCTATTAGAACAAAAGATTTCACCTGGACCATACACTGGGTATTTACTAAAAACAAGAGTGAAGTACTTTCCCTGTTACCAGGTGTGGAAAGAATTCCGTTGTTCAATGTACTCAATACCATTTCTCCGTACCTCGAGCCTGGCAAGCCTTTCGGATATCTGAGAGGAACTGTCGACTACCGGGATGATAAAGGTAATTTGTTGATCAATCCTTCCACCGGATTGTTGATCAGAAATACAGAGCAGGCTATGATTGGAGATCCTAATCCCGATTTCAAAACAGGGGTTAGTATGGGCTTTAACTACAAAGGTATTTTCCTGAATGCGTTGTTTGATTTAACAAAGGGTGGTGATATGTATTCTGTAACTACCAGCAGCCTGTTAGGTCGCGGTGTAACCAAGGATACCAAAGATCGTGAGGGCGGTTATGTAATACCCGGTTTCTATGGAGATGCCAATACCGGTAAGCCAATTCTGGATAGCAAAGGACAAGAAATACCGAATACCACTAACATCAGTTTACGGGAGATGTATTTCGGAGAGTCATTTGCCATCAACTCAGCTACAGAGTGGAATGTATTTGATGCTACAGTATATACCTTCCGTGAGTTGGCCGTTGGTTATGACCTGCCTAAAAAGTGGTTCGACAGAACGCCTATCGGTAGTTTAACGGTTACGTTAACAGGAAGGAATTTATGGTATGTAGCACCTAATTTTCCGAAGTATACCAACTTCAATCCGGAAACTAACAGCTTTGGTAATACCACTACACAGGGTATTGAATTATCCAGTGCGCCTACTACCCGTAGGTTTGGTATTAACCTGAAAGTAAGTTTCTAAATTATCAACAAGTCAAAACCGGAATTTATGAAAAGATCGATGTATGTGTTTTTAGGGACGTTGATATTATTGACAGCGTGTACTAAAAACTTCCTGGATATAAATACAGATCCTAACTATGCGGCCAAAACATCGGAGAATCGTATGTTGACGGCAGCAGAGCAAGGACTCTCTTACGCATTGGGATTCACCAATGACAACAGAGGCGCAAGAGGATTAACAGAAGTGCTGTCTGTTTACATGCACCAGGTGTGCGTAAGAGAAGATCAGGATCAGTATGGAGCTGACGGTAGTGATCTCAATCTTACTGGTTCCTGGACGGATATGTACAGCAGCTCAAAGGCGCAGGTAGGATCAGATGTACTGGGTACTTTGCAGAACGTGGAAACCATCATTTCTCAGGGAACGACCAATGGAAATATGGTGTATGTAGGGATTGCAAAAATTATAAAAGCTTATGCCATCAGCCAGTTTGTAGATGCTTTTGCAGATATTCCTTATTCAGAAGCTAATCAGTTTTTAATCAACGGTGTTCCAAATGGTATCCGCTATCCTAAATATGATAAAGGAGCAGATATTTATCCTAAGTTGTTTGCGCTGTTGGATGAGGGTATTGCTAACCTTACGGTTGCTGCGCCCAACGTACTTGTACCCAGGGGAGATGATCTTTTTTATGGTGGTGATACAGATAGATGGGCTGATCTGGCACGTACTATTAAGCTAAAATTGTATAACCAGGTACGGCTGGTACAGAATGTTTCTACACAGGTGGCAGCTTTGGAATCGGATAATCGGATGATTAGCCAAACGGCCAATGGGTTTATGTTTACCTACGGCAGAAGCACTACCCCCGATGATCGTAATCCGGGATATAACGATTATTTCGCCACACAGCGCTCTCACTATATGAGTCCCTGGTTTTATGAAATTTTGAAGGGATATAATAAGAACATTTTCACTAACAACAGAGACCCTCGAATTCCTTATTATTTCTATGAGCAATTGCATTATAATGACGAGGCTGAAAATGCTACAGACTACAGAGATAGTGGATTTGTATCCATTGTTTTTGGTTCTGTAGGCGTGAATCGTAATTTCGGACAGGATGGATCACTTACCATATTTGGTATTTATCCTGTAGGTGGAAGATATCAAAGTGATACCGCCAGTTTAGACGCTTCCCAGGCAACAGGTGCTGCACCATTCAGAATGCTGACTTATGCGGATCGGCTTTACATTGAAGCTGAATTAATGTCGGCAGGCGTATTAGCTGGCGATGCAAGAGCTAAGCTGGTAGCGGCGATGACTGAGTCGTTTAAACAAGTTGACTATGTAGTAACACTGGCATCCAAGCAGCAAGGAGTACCTTTAATTGCCGGAAGTACGGACGAAAAAGTCTATACTGACAAGGTCCTTGCAGAGTACGATGCGGGATCTGCTGCTAAAAAACTTGAAATCATTATGACGCAAAAATGGATTCAAAGTTTTGGTAATAGCGTCGATCAGTATACTGATTATAGAAGAACAGGTTACCCTATTCTTTTTGATCCCAGAAATCCGCAAATGGCGCCTGGTGGATTTTTCCAACCACCAATAAATGGTGATCCGTTTAACGGTGGAAATCAGCCTGCCATTCCGGTAACATTGAGCGTTAACTATCCATTGTCATTACCATGGAGTAGTTTGGATCTGAGCGTAAACCAAAATGCACCAAAGCAGAAGATACCGGCTAATTATCCGGTATTCTGGGATAAGAATTGATTGTTGGCAAAAAAAATTATGCTATGAATAGAATAACAGCTTTCATTATAACAACGTTGCTTACCGGAATGATAATCACCGGATGCAAGAAGGATCAGAATCCAAGACTGCCGTCGGATACCAAAACTGCAGCGCTTCCTTTGGTTAAAGCAGATAAAGGGTCCAGTACCATTATCAGCGATATAGCTGCTTTTCAAGGAAAATTCAGTGTGGGACTTTATTTCGCTGATAAAGAACAGCCAAAGAAAATGGATGTGGTAGTAGCATTGAATAAAGTATATACAAACGTAAAAGTGCTAAAGGCGGATGTAACTACCTACCCTACTGCGTTTACCGTTACAGCTCAACAGCTGGCCGATTTGTTTGGTGCTAAAGCAGATACCATGCGCAATGGTACTATATTTGAAATAGGCGCCAATGTGTTCATGAATAATGGGCTGATGGTACCTATATTTAATCCGTATGGTTCCTCCTATGGACCGGATGCAAGTAGCTATACGGGCTCCAGTTTAAAGGTGGCATATACGATTAAAAGATAACTAAAACGTACCAACGAATTTTGTATAGCTGCCTCAAAATGAGGCAGCTTTTTTAATTTTTTTATTTAGCGAACTAACACGAACATGTTATTTTATGGCATTATGGTTTCGTTAAATTTGCGTTAAACATGAAAACTTCGTTAAATCGAAATTGATAGCCACGATGTTTTTTCCTGTGTTACAACTGAATGAATTAATTGGTGTTTTGCTTACGCGGTTTTTGTAGAGACATTTTTGCTTAGGAGGAACTAGTTACAACGAACTTTTTCCATTTTTATATTTATTGAGTTAATAACCTGTAAGCCTGGAATGGTATTCCGGCGGGAAATTTATTTCTCCGGATTTACCAGGGAGTTCCTTCCCGTACATTCCTTGATGATTGTTATTGGCTAAAAACTAACAGCTATTACGGCGCACCTGTCGCTGAAATACTCTGACTAACTTGTTATTTTTTGAATTGCTTATGAGATAACATTCACTGTACTGTAAAGTTGGCCGCTACGTTCACTATAGACGTGGCGTTTGTTATTTCACACACATATATTGGTTAAAAATAAAGGTAGGATACCTAATGGGATTGCTATGCCTATAATGGAATCTTCAGCTGTAGTAACAATTATTTCAAATCTAAATCGCTTATGAAGAAAGCAGTATTGTTCTTGCTTATTGCGGCCATCAGCGTTGTTCAGGCGCTGGCCCAAACACGGCCAATCACCGGCAGGGTGACTGATGCCAAAGATGGTGCACCTTTGCCAGGTGTAACCATTAAAATTAAAAATACCAATACTGGTACCACTACTAACGGGGATGGTAAATTCACCCTGAATGTAACTGGTAACGCTGTACTGGAATTTACGTTTGTAGGCTATTCCACCAAAGAAGTACCTACTTCCGGAAAAAGCAACATTGATGTGACGTTGGGTGCTGATGAAAAAGCACTGAGTGAAGTGGTGATAGTTGCCTATGGTACTACTAAGAAAGGATCTAACACCAGTGCCAGTACGCAAATCGACAGTAAGAAATTTGCTACCAGAGCTATTTCTAACGTGGCTTCTGCATTGGATGGAGCTGCACCTGGTATCCAAACCAATGCTGGAAGCGGCCAGCCAGGCGATGGTCCTGCTATCCGTATTCGTGGTTTTGGATCTGTAAACGCTTCAAGTGATCCGTTGATTGTAGTGGATGGTGTACCTTACTCCGGTAACCTGAGCAGCATAAACGTTGCTGACATTGAAAGTATTTCTGTGCTGAAAGATGCGTCTTCGTCTTCTCTCTACGGTTCCCGCGCTGCGAACGGTGTGGTGATTGTAACTACCAAGAAAGGTAAAAATGGACGTAACCAGCTGCAGGTAAGCGCTATCCAGGGTTTTAATAGCCGTGGTATTCCTGAGTACGACCGCCTGAATGCACAGCAGTACTACCCAATTATGTGGGAAGCACAGCGTAATGCATTGGTAACTGGTGGTACTCTAAAAAGCGTTGCTAACAAAACGGCTACCGCAGGCATTAAAGATCTGTTGGGATACAATCCGTTTAACGTAGCTGACAATGCAATTGTTGACACCAACGGTATCTTGAATCCTAATGCAAAATTGCTCTACCCAGATGATCTGGATTGGGAAAAAGCAGTAACCCGTACCGGCGCCCGTGGTGAATACGGTATCAACTATAGCGGTGGAACAGAGAAAACAGATTATTTTGCTTCCCTGAACTACCTGAGCGATAAAGGTTATGTAATCAATTCTGATTTCCAACGTATCAGTGCCCGTATTAACGTAAATACACAGGCTACCAACTGGTTCAGAACTGGTGTTAACCTGTCAGGTACATTTGTAAAATCAAATCAAACAGATGTTACCAGCAGTACTTCTTACGTAAATCCGATCTTCTTTGCCCGTAATATTGGACCAATTTACCCGGTATATCAACATGATGCAACCGGTGCTTATGTATTGGACAAAGATGGTAATAGAATTTTTGACGTGGGTGGTTCTCGCGGTCCTGGCGCTTCTGCTGGCCGTAACACCGTTGGAGAAAACGTACTGAACGATAACTCTTTCACTCGCAACGTTCTCAGTGGAAGAACTTTTGGTGAAATAACCTTCCTGAAAAACTTTAAGTTCACTACCAACTTCAGCGTAGACATTGCCAATAACAGAGCAAATACTTATTGGAATACAATAGTAGGTGATGGTGCACCAAGTGGTCTCGGCGCACGTACCAGCACACAAACTACCAGCTATACCCTGAACCAGTTATTGAACTATAACAAGTCTTTTGGCGCACATAACCTGGGCGTGTTAGTTGGTCATGAGAATTATGATCAGACCGTAAACCAGCTTTATGGTGAGCGTCAGTCACAGATCATTCTCGGTAACTCTGAACTGTACGACTTTACTACCACCAGCAACCTGTACTCTTACCTAAGACAATACAGAACTGAAGGTTATTTCTCCCGTGTTAACTACGATTACAATGAGAAATACTTCGCTTCCGCATCAATCCGTCGCGATGGAACTTCCCGTTTTTTCAAAGACAATCGCTGGGGTAACTTCTACTCTTTCGGTGCCGGCTGGCGCATTGATAAGGAAGACTTTATGCATAGCGCTTCCTGGGTCAATATGCTGAAACTGAGATCATCTTATGGTACTGCAGGTAATGATGCGGTAATAGATGTAGATCCTAATTTGGTCGTAACGCCAATTTATTATGCATGGCAAACACTCTATAAACTGGGCTTCAACAATGCATTGGAACCAGGTGTATTCTTCAATAAACTGGGTAACCCTCAGATTCAGTGGGAAGCCAATAAAAGCTTCGACGTAGGTGTTGACTTTGCCATACTGGATAACAGATTATCTGGTAGCGTGGAATACTTTAACCGTAGATCAGATAACCTGTTGTTTGATTTGCCATTACCACTTTCCAGCGGTATTGCCACTAAAAGTGTGAACGTGGGTACCATGGTGAACAAAGGCGTGGAATTACAGTTAACCGGTGAAGTTGTTCGCAAAAAAGATTTTAGCTGGACAGTAGATTTAAACCTGAGTTCTTTCAAAAACGTAATTACCAAATTACCTCAGGCTGAAATTATCAGCGGTACCAAGAAACTGTCTGTTGGTCATTCTATGTATGACTATTGGTTGCGCGATTGGTATGGTGTAGATCCTACTGATGGTGCTGCTCTCTATGTTTCCAAAGCAAATAATCCTAACGACAAAGGTATTCGCGTTTTAAAAAATGGAGATAGCTTAACTACTAATGTTAACAATGCTGCATATCATTACGCTGGTAGTGCCATTCCTGATGTATTTGGTAGCATCACCAATACTTTCAATTACAAGCAATTCCAGTTGTCTTTCCTGATCTCCTTCCAGTTAGGTGGTAAGGTATATGATGGAACTTACGCTGCATTGATGAATGCAGGTAGCTATGGTCAGGCTTTGAGCACAGACATCCTGAAACGTTGGCAGAAACCAGGTGACGTTACAGACGTACCACGTATGGATCAAAGTCAGACTACCAACTTTAACGCTGGTACCTCTGATCGTTGGTTAACCAGCGCTTCTTTCCTGAACCTCAGGTCAGTAAAGCTGGGTTACACCGTACCGGAGTCTTTTGCAAAACAAATACATATGCGTGGAGCCAATGTATTCCTGAGTGGTGAAAACCTGGCACTATTCAGTGCACGTAAAGGAATGAACGTAGCACAGGCATTTACTGGTGTTACTACAAATACATATATGCCAGCCCGTATTGTTAGTGCAGGTTTGAACATTACACTCTAAAATTTGAAAGAATGAAAAGGATACTTTATATATTCATTGCTTTTGCAGTATCCGGCGTGTCGCTGACATCCTGCAAAAAAGATTATCTCAATACTTCTCCTACTGAAGCTGTAGAAGAAGGCGAGGTATTTGTTGACATGAAGGGCGCCTGGGCGGCTTTGAATGGTATACATAGAGCTATGTATAAGGACTATGATAGCCAGGATCAAACTGGTCAGACTACCATTATGATCGATGCCGATATGATGGGAGAAGACCTGGTGATGACCAGCGCCGGTAACGGTTGGTGGAATGCTTCTTATCAATGGACTATGCACCGCAATACCATTGCCACTCATCTGAAGTTTGTTTATTACTTCTACTACAGAATCATCGCAAATGCAAATAAAATCCTCGAAAGGATAGATGCTATTCCAGGAAGTGATGCTGATAAAAAAGCCATCAGAGGTGAAGCACTGGCCTACAGAGGATGGGCGCATTTTCAATTGGTGCAGTTATTTGGTGCGCGCTATGACGCTGCCGCGAAGCCTAATAATCAACCTGGTGTTCCGGTGTTGACTAAGTTCACTATTGAGCCACAACCAAGAGCCAGTGTAGAAGAAGTATATACCCAGGTAAACAAAGACCTGAATGACGCAATGACGAACCTCAGCGGTTACCGTCGGGCTGCTAAATCTCACTTTGATACGCTGGTGGTATCGGGCATTAAAGCACGTGTTGCTTTAGCCATGCAGGACTGGGCCGCCGCTGCTACTAACGCAGAACTGGTGATTAGCAAAAAAACAGCCTACAGCCTGATGAGTACTACTGAATATGTAAGAGGGTTCAATAATGCTGATAATTCCGAGTGGATCTGGGCCAGCCGTCCTACTGACGATCAGACTACATCATTCAACGGATTCTTTGCCTACATGTCTTTCAACTTTAGTTCTACCAATATCCGTAGTAATCCTAAAGCTATCAGTAAACTGTTGTATGACAAGTTAACAGCAACGGATATACGCTCGCAATTGTGGGACTCTACTGGAAAGGCATATACGTTACCAGCTCCTAATTTTAAAGCATTCAAGTACATGAACCAGAAGTTCCTGGCTAAAGGAACAGGTAGCAGTGTAGGCGATGTGCCTTACATGCGTTTATCAGAAATGTACCTGATTGATGCAGAGGCAAAAGCTCAATTGTTGCAGGATGGTGCAGCACAGGATGCCTTGTTTGCTGTGGCCTATAGCCGTGATGTTAAATATGTAAAATCAGGTAATACCGGCCAGGCACTGAAAGATGAAATTTCTACTCAACGTCGTTTGGAACTGTGGGGGGAAGGTTTCCGTTTCTTTGATCTGAAACGTAAAAATGAAGGTGTTAATAGAAATGGTTCAAATCATAATCCTTCCCTTGCATCTTCAGTGGCAATGACTATACCTGTTGGTGACATAAGATGGCAATGGCTGTTCCCTCAGGATGAGATCAATGCGAATCCTAAGATTACACAGAACCCATAATAATTGTGAAATAACCACCTGTATAAAAAAACCTCACTGGATATTTCCAGTGAGGTTTTTTGTTTATGAAGATGAATACCTTATTTCAGTACCTCTCTTAACTTCGCTTCCAGCGCAGGGCCTCTCAGATTAGCCGCAATTATTTTGCCCTGAGGGTCCAGCAGGAAATTAGTAGGAATGGCATTGATACCATACAATGGCACTACTGCAGAATCCCAGAATTTAAGATCACTTACGTGGTTCCAGGCCAAACCGTCTTCTTTAATCGCCTGTTGCCATTTATCTTTTGTTTTATCCAGTGATACGCCCAGTACCGTGAAGTTTTTACCTTTATATTGCTGATAAGCTTTCACTACATTCGGGTTTTCCTGACGGCAGGGCCCACACCAGCTGGCCCAGAAATCTACCAGTACATATTTACCACGGAAAGAACTGAGGCTAACCATTTTACCGGTAGGATCAGGAAGGGTAAAGTCGGGCGCTACCTGGCCTACTTTAACAGCAGTGGGTTCTTCACCACCGGCGGCATCGCTGCCACCATCCTGGTGCGATTTTTCCAGTTCTGCAATTTTATCGGTCATGCTTTTCACCAGCGTATTCTTAGGGAAACGGGTGGTGAGGTTAGTGAACACTTGTTTGTGTGCGATGATTGATTCCGGACTTCTTACCTGGCTGATCGCAAATACCGCATTGGCGGGATTTTTTGTTTTATCTGCCATCAGGAAAAAGCTGCTCTCGAAATCTTTTTCTTTTTTCTGGAAAGCCACCAGCTTAGGTTGGAATACACTGTCTGGCAGGGCGCCGTGCAGACTGTCCAGCTGACGCATTTCTTCCGTGAGTGAAATAGATTGTTTGCTGATATCGCCCAGGAACTGTTGCAGTTCGGCTGTAGGCTCAGAACCGGTTACTTTAACGTCTTCCAGTTTATCTATATCACCATCCAGTTTCATATCACCAGCATCGAGCGCCAACAATACAAATTTGCCATTGTCGAAGCGGATGCGGTACAGGCCCTGTTCAGCGACCATTCCCTTCAGCGAAAATTTTCCACTGGCATCTTTCACATTGGCAGAATCTACCACTTTCACATTATCCAGGGTGAGCTCTTCCAATACCACCGGGCCCAATGGAAGATTGTTAAAATGCCCATCTATCTTAAAAGCGCCATTTTCCGTTTGTCCGGCACATCCTGCCAGGAAAGCCCCGGCGGAAATCCATAATAAGTGTTTTTTCATGCTGTTGTTTTTTTGAACATTCATCTGACCAATGCTACCCAATATAGGTTAATTATAAGTAATGGTTTTTCAGCCCTTGAGCTTTTCAGCCAGTAATTCGTTAGTAAGACGAGGATCAGCCTTGCCTTTGGAGAGTTTCATGACCTCTCCCACAAACAAGGACATCAGACCTTTTTTACCCCCTTTGAAAGCGGCTACTTTGTCTGGATATTTAGCCAGCACTTCGTCTATGATAGGCGCAATATTATCGGCGTTATTATCTTGCAATAAATTGAGTCTGGTGGCTATTTCCATCGGATCGGCAGGCGACTGTATCATTTCCGGCAATATGCGGGAAGAAGCGATAGAGAAGCTTACTTTACCGGCATCTGTTAAGGTAATCAATGCCGCCAGTGCCGCCGGTGTTACCGGGAAAGCGCTGATATCCGCCGAATTTTCATTTAGCCAGGATTTTACGGGTCCCAGCATCCAGTTAGCGGCTGCTTTATACTGCGCAGTTACCGCAATCAGGCTCTCATAATAATCTGCGGTAGACTTGTCATCACAAATTACGCGGGCATCGTATTCCGGTAAGCCAAACTCAGTAGTATACTTGCGGATCAGTTCTTCCGGTAGGGCTGGTAGCGTAGCCCGGATGCCGTCAATGAAGGCATCTGTGAGGCGGAATGGCGCCAGATCTGGTTCCGGGAAGTAACGGTAATCATTAGCCTCTTCTTTGGAGCGTAGTGAAAAAGAGCTGCCGTTGGAGGCGTCAAAACTGCGGGTTTCCTGTATCAGCGTGCCTCCGCTTTCAATCAGATCTATCTGCCGCTTTACTTCATTATCTATGGCCCGCTTTACGTTGCGGATAGAGTTCATATTTTTCACTTCCACCTTGGTCCCCAGGGTGGTGGTGCCTTTCAGGCGAACGGAGATATTAGCATCACAGCGCATACTCCCTTCTTCCATATTTCCGTCACATACGCCCAGGTAACGTACCAGGCGGCGCATTTCTGTCAGGTAGGCGTAGGCTTCATCACTGTTGTGCATGTCTGGCTCGGTCACAATTTCGACCAGTGGTACGCCAGCGCGGTTATAATCTACGTAGCTGTTATGAGGGTCCTGATCATGCAGCAGTTTGCCGGCATCTTCTTCCAGGTGAATGCGGTTTAATTGTACCTGGCGGGCGCCGGCATCCGTAACAATGGCAATATAGCCACCTTTACAGATGGGTGCAGTATGTTGGGATACCTGGTAGCCTTTTGGCAAATCCGGGTAGAAGTAGTTCTTTCTGGCGAAATAATTATCTTTTTCAATTTCGCAATGACAGGCCAGGCCTAGTTTGATGGCATATTCTGCCGCTTTACGGTTCATGCGGGGCAAAGTGCCCGGATGTGCCATCGTAATAGGGCTGATATGCGTATTGGGCGCGCCGCCAAAGGCTGCGCTATCGCTGCAAAATAATTTACTTTCAGTAAGCAACTGGGCATGTACTTCCAGCCCAATTACTGTTTCATATTTGCTGTATATGTCGCTCATATTCCATGCTGATTCCCACAAATATATTCAAATAATGCCGTGATTTCAGGCTATTGGGTGCCAATAAAATCCTAAATTGAGGTCAGCAACAACTAAAAAGCTTCCCTATGATCAGTAAGGCCCAGGCAAGTCAGCTTTATCAGGCGCAACAGGTGTATTTCGACTCTGGCGCCACACTTCCGTATTCCTTCCGGAAAACCCAGTTAAAAAAGTTGAAGAAAGCCATTCAGAAATATGAGGAAAAAATCATTGCGGCCTTACATGCCGATCTGCACAAGCATCCCATGGAAGCGTATGGCAGCGAGGTAGGATTCTTATATGAAGAAATCAGCTATATACTGGATGGACTTAAACAGTGGATGGAACCGGAAGTGGTGACCTCTCCCTTTGTGACGTATCCCAGCAGCAGCAGGGTATATAAACAGCCTCTCGGCCTCACGTTGATCATTGGCCCCTGGAATTATCCGTTTATGTTGTTGATCAGCCCACTATTGGGTGCTATTGCGGGTGGTAACTGTGCTATTATTAAGCCTTCGGAGATGGCGCCACATACAGCTGCCGTAGTAGCCGATTTAATTGCCGATACTTTTGATCCGGCTTATGTTACCGTTATACCCGGTGATGGTATGGACGTGATTCCTATGCTGATGAGCTTCCGCTTTGACCATGTATTTTTCACCGGCAGTATTCCTGTAGGCAAAAAAATCATGGAGATGGCGGTTCCTCATCTGACGCCGGTAACGCTGGAGCTGGGTGGTAAATCCCCCTGCGTGGTAGATGAAAATGTGAATGTAACCGTAGCGGCTAAACGCATTGTATGGGGCAAGTTCTGGAATGCCGGCCAAACCTGCGTGGCGCCTGATTATTTGCTGGTGCATCAAAATGTAAAGGAAGCGCTGGTAGCGGCACTTAAAGCCACTATTACAGAATTTTTTGGAGATGACCCCGCGGCCAGTGGCGATTATGCCCGCATGATCAATAGCAAACGCTTTGATACGGTAGCGGACTACTTAAAGGAAGGACATGTCTTGCATGGTGGCCAAACCAACCGGGATCAATTATATATTGCCCCTACCCTGCTGGATGATGTGGAATGGACCGATCCGGTGATGCAGGATGAAATATTCGGACCAGTATTACCTATTCTGACTTACACTGATTTACCGCAAGCGATACAAGCCATTAAACAGCTTCCTTACCCGCTGGCATTGTATGTATTTACGAAAAGTAAGAAAACAGAAAAAATGCTGATAGAGCAAGTGCGTTTTGGCGGAGGTTGTGTGAACAATGCATTAGTACATCTTACAAATCCGGAATTACCCTTTGGAGGAGCCGGTTACAGTGGTATGGGCAAGTATCATGGTAAATACAGTTTCGATACGTTTACACACCAGAAGGGAATGCTGAAAACAGCTACCTGGCTGGATGTACCCACRAAGTATCCTCCATTTAAGAATAAGCTGAAGCTGATGAAAATGATTATGAAATAAGTATAACACAAAAAGCTATAAAAGCAATGACCTGAGCGAATGAGTAATTTTTAATACTCGCTCAGGTCATTTGCTTTTATAGCTTTCAGCTTTCTTCTACAAGTCCGCCTTATTTAATTGCTTTGGTATTTTTACGGATATGGATTGTGTTTGTCCATTTCGTTTAACCGTTTCCGTTATAGTACCTTTGCTGCGGTTTTCACGGTATGCTTTAGATAAATCAGCAGCGGATTTAACCGGTGTGCCGGCGAGGTCAGTTACGATGTCATCCTTTTGGAATCCTGCTTTTTCGGCAACGGAGGCAGTGGCAATATCAATCACCTGTGCACCTTCGTTATTTTCAGTGTCCTGTACCTGCAGGCCCAGCTTTACGCCTTCTTCCCGCCGGTTGTACCAACCATTTCCGAAGTCCTGGCCACCGCGTGACGGAGGAGCCGGGAAGGTAAACATGCGAGGACCATTTTTGGGCTGACCAAAAGGCGAACGGTCATTCCAGCTATTAATACCAGGGTCTTTTCTTTCATCCAGCGTAACAGTTACTTTACTGGATTTTGAATTACGTATATACGAAACCGTTATTTTATCTGCCGGCTGATGTTTACTAATAATTTCAAACAGTTCCGCCGGTTCATTCACTTTTTCCTGATCAATAGCGGTAATAACATCTCCTACTTTGATGCCTGCTTTATCAGCCGCAGTACCCTTAGCCACTGTTTTTACAGTAACACCGGTAGCTCCTTTCTTTTCTGTGATAACGCCCAGCATGGCCTTGTTGGTGGGTGGAGCTATCGCGTCATCATCGTCGCCATTAAACAGATCAAAATTGTCGGGGAGATTATCGCTATCAAAGCTGAGGGAATTGCCATCGCGCGGGATAATTTTTCTGCGAAAAACAGAAAGGTTAGGGTCCCTGTATTCATCTATTTTTTTACCATCGAGTAAGATATCGCCGTTTTTGATTTCCACGGTCACCTTACTGTCCTTATCATTTTTGTGCTTAATCACAATTTCATCAAACTCTCCCATTTGATCTCTGGGCGTTTTAGCTATTTGCGCAGATACCGCGCCCGTAATAAGGCTGGAAAAACCTGCCAGTGTGAGGATTTGCAGTAACCTGGTCATATCACTTCATGGTTTTTGTTTACTAAATGTAAGCTAATGAGGCAAAATTAAAGAGTGAGGGAGGAAAGAAAAAGTTAAAAAAGGGAGCATAAAGCAGAAAGTGTAAAGCAAAAAGCTATAAAAGCGAATGACCAGAGCGGATGAGTAATTTAAATACTCGCTCTGGTCATTCGCTTTTATAGCTTTTTGCTTTACGCTTTTTGCTTTATGCTTGTTGCAGTACTTTCTTCACTGCGGCAATAGCCTGATCTAATTTATCGGTATCTTGTCCGCCGGCTGTGGCAAAGGTTTTCTGACCGCCGCCACCACCTTTGATCAATGGTGCAATATATTCTTTGATTAGTTTGGTGGCTTCCAATCCTTTGGCAGCTACTATTGATTCGTCGATCGTTAATGCTACACTGGCTTTGCCGCCGATATTAGCTACAAATAACAGCACATGATCCGGGATATCGTTTTTCAGTTGGAAAGACAACTGTTTTAATCCTTCTGCATTGCTGACAKATACAATTTGTCCGAGGAAGTTAATACCGTTGATTGACTCTGCCTGTGAACGCAGGCTGGTAGCCAGTGCACGTACTTTTTCAAGTTCCAGCGCTTCCAGTTGTTTTTCCAGGGCAGCTTTATCTTGCAGTAATGTTTCTACTGTTTTAACGATTTCTTTCGGATTTTTCAATGCTGCCTTAATTTCTTTCAGTTGCAGCAATTGCTCATTCACAAAAGCTTCCGCTTTAACACCAGTAACAGCTTCCACACGGCGTACGCCGGCAGCTACTGCACTTTCAGCTACGAATTTAAACTGGCCCAGTTCGCCGGTATTGCTGATGTGGGTACCACCGCACAACTCAACACTGTAAGCAGGGTCGATCACTACCACGCGTACCACATCACCATATTTTTCACCGAATAATGCCATAGCACCCAGTTTCAGGGCTTCTTCCTTAGGCAGTTCGCGGATTACTACGGGAATGTTTTCCCGGATTTTCTGATTTACGATGGCTTCTATCTGTGCCATTTCCTCATCGGTTACTTTCGCAAAATGCGAGAAGTCGAAGCGTAGCGCTTCAGCGTTCACGAGTGATCCTTTCTGCGCTACGTGGGTACCTAATACCTGGCGCAGGGCTGCATGGAGCAAGTGAGTAGCGGAGTGATGACGCTCGGTATTATGACGTTTATCCTTTGCTACGGCAGCTTTTACAACCGCGTTGGGTTGTGTTGGCAACTTATCCGCAAAATGGATAGTGAGATTATTTTCTTTTTTGGTGTCGGTAACATGAATCACTTCTTCTCCAAAATGCAGGGTACCGGTATCACCTACCTGTCCGCCGCTTTCAGCGTAGAAAGGTGTTTGGCCCAGTACAAGCTGGAATTGTTCCTTTCCTTTAGCTTTTACAGTACGGTATTTCAGCAGTTTGGTAGTGCTTTCCAGTTGTTCGTAGCCAATGAAAACAGAATTAGGGGTTTCGTCCAGTACTACCCAGTCGCCCATATCCAGCTCTGTAGCGGCGCGGGAACGGTCTTTCTGTTCTTTCATAGCAGCCTCGAATCCTTTTTCATCTACAGAAAAACTATTTTCTGCAGCAATCAGGCTGGTAAGGTCATAAGGGAAACCGTAGGTATCATATAATTCGAAGGCGGTTTTACCGTCAACTGCTTTAACAGCGGCATGTTGAATAAAATCTTCAATCCGGCGTATTCCACTTTCCAGCGTACGGAGGAAGTTGTTTTCTTCTTCAAAAACTACTTTCCTCACGAAATCCACTTGTTGTTGGAGTTCCGGGAACACATGTGAAAACTGAGCAGCAAGTACAGGTACAAGGTCATGCAGCAGCGGTTTTTTCATATCCAGGAAGGAGTAATAGTAGCGTACTGCCCTGCGCAGAATACGACGAATAACGTAGCCAGCACCGGTATTGGATGGTAACTGTCCATCCGCGATGGTAAAGGAGATTGCGCGGATATGGTCTGCTATTACGCGGAAAGCCACATCTTTTTTCTCATCAGTGCCTGTATATTTTTTTCCGCTGAGTCCTTCCGTGGTATGGATGGTACCCATAAACAGGTCAGTATCGTAGTTAGAGGTCTTGCCTTGTAATACTCTTACCAGGCGTTCGAGTCCCATACCGGTATCTACGTGTTGTGCTGGCAGAGGTTCCAGGGATTTATCCTTCAGGCGGTTGAACTGCATGAATACGTTGTTCCAGATTTCAATCACCTGGGGATGGTCTGCATTCACCAATGTTTTACCATCTACCAGCTTTTTTTCTTCATCTGGGCGGCAATCGACATGGATTTCGGAGCAAGGGCCACATGGACCAGTATCTCCCATCTCCCAAAAATTATCCTTTTTGTTACCTAACAGGATACGGTCTTCTGCAATATGTTCTTTCCAGAAATTATATGCTTCCTCGTCTTTTGGCAGGTTTTCGCTTGCATCTCCCTGAAAAACAGTTACATAGAGCTTGTCTTTAGGGATTTTATATACCTCTGTCAGTAATTCCCAGCTCCAGGCAATGGCTTCTTTCTTAAAATAGTCGCCAAAGCTCCAGTTACCGAGCATTTCGAACATAGTGTGGTGGTAAGTATCAATACCTACTTCTTCCAGGTCATTGTGCTTGCCGCTTACCCGCAGGCACTTTTGCGTATCTACCACTCTTTTGTGCGGTGGAACCCGGTTTCCAAGGAAATAATCCTTAAACTGGTTCATACCCGCATTGGTGAACATCAGGGTGGGGTCGTTTTTAATAACGATGGGGGCAGATGGGACGATCTGGTGCCCTTTTGACGCAAAAAAGTCCAGGAATTGCTGTCTTATTTCAGATGCTGTCATAAATATTGATGCGAATTAATATGTATTTTATATCTTATAAAGGCGTTTCAACCAGCTTTGGGCTTGTACTTGTGTTTCAAGCCCTTATAAAGTAGTTAGAAAATTGACATTCAAAAGGTTGATGTTTTAATCTAATTACATTAGGTTTGTGCGCCTTATTTTCCCGCCGTGTTAAAGGGAGTGCAAAAATATCGAAACTGGTATGATTATGCAAAACAGGATGTATAACCCGGCAAAAATAGTTTTATGGGAAAAGAAATGCCAACGAAACCATCCATAAGTTTGTACCCATGTGAAATAAATCTGTTGTCATAGCGTTCACTGCACTATGGCGCATAAAGTACACCCTGGTGCATGAAGAAGGTTAAATATTTTTACAACACCCAAACATTAAAATACGAGAAGCTCGTAGTATCACTGCGGGTTAAAGTCCTGCGAATACTGGGGTTTGTGTCTGCGGCCATCGTTACTGGTGCCATTTTCCTGTCTGTGGCCTACCGCTTGGTAGACTCTCCCAAGGAGAAATCGCTCCGGCGTGACCTGGAAGGCATGAAGGAAAGATATGACGCCTTACAGGGCCGTATGAAGGAAGTAAAGGGCAAACTGGCCGAGCTGGAAGACCGTGATAATGAAATTTATCGGGTCATCTTTGAAGCCTCCCCTATTCCTGATAGCAGCCGTATGGGTAAAATAAAGCGGGATGAAGAAGCAGCCCAGCTGCAATCTTTTGCCAGCAGCGAAATCATTGCCTCTACCGCCGTTTTGCTGAAAGAACTCAATAACCGGGTAAAAGCACAGGAAGCCTCTTATGATGAAATTGATAAAATGGTGAAGAATAAACAGCAGATGCTGGCCTCTATCCCCGCTATACAACCCGTATCTAATAAAGATCTTAAGCATATTGCCTCCGGTTTCGGATATCGTATAGATCCCATCTATAAAACTATGAAGTACCATGCGGGCCTCGACTTTGCGGCTCCCAGCGGTACCCCCATCTATTCCACCGGTGATGGTACCGTGGAAGAAGCCAGCCTGAGCGATGTAGGCTACGGCAACCACGTGGTAATCCGCCATGGATACGGTTATAAAACTTTGTATGGCCACATGTTACGGATGAAAGTGAAAGCCGGCCAGGTGGTGAAACGCGGAGATGTGCTGGGATGGGTAGGTAGTACCGGTAAATCTACCGGACCTCACTGCCACTACGAAGTAATGAAAAACGGTGAAAAAGTAGATCCGGTGTACTTCTTCTTTAACGACCTTACTCCTGAACAATTTGATCGTATGCTGAAAATGGCCAGATCCGGAAATCAGTCGTTCGACTAACCCAGAACTGTTAATCATTAGTTTTTAGTAAGTTATATGTCCTTACTAATCATACCAAACTAAAAAATCCAATACTAAAAAGCGGAAATCTAAAGGCTAAAAGCTTAACTTCATCTTCGTAAAAGATATTTGTCACCTCGTTTTTTACTACGATGCACCAGCTAGACCTTTTTTCGACACCTGGAATACCGCATCCTGCTGAAGTTGCGGTAACAAAACCAGCTAAAGTAAAAGTAAAGGCAAGCAGCCCAAAAGCTGCCGTAGCACCCATTATAAATGGGAAAAAACGGGGACGTAAATCATTGAAAGAGTTATCGGAGGACCCGGATCTGATTATGGAATTGGATAAATTGGTACTAGATAAGCAGTATTATTCAATTAGTGAGGTAGCAGCCATGTTTAAGGTGAACACCTCGCTGATACGCTATTGGGAAAATGAATTTGATATACTGCAACCCAAAAAGAACCGAAAAGGCGACCGGCTTTTCCGGCAGGAAGATATTCAGCACCTCAAATTAATTTACCACCTGCTGCGCGAAAGAAAGTATACCATTGAAGGAGCCAAACAAAAATTAAAAGAAGATCATAAACTGGCAGCCCGCAATTTCGAAATGGTACAGGCTTTGCTGAAGGTACGGGGTTTCTTAACGGAACTGAAAGATCAATTATAAAAACATCATTATGCGATTGAAAACATTACTATTGGGCGGCGGCTTATTATTCTCCTCCCTGGCCTGGGCTCAGAGTGGAAAGGTATTGAAGGGCAAGATAGATATGAAAACACTGATGAATGATACCTCCACCACGTGGTTCTACAAAGGTGTAAACAGCTACCAGCCTAATGACAATATGTTGAACTATATTAAAACAAATCGCTCCAACTTCAACATGGTAGTGGTAATGGGTACCTGGGACGAAACCAGCCGCGAAGTAATACCTGCACTCTACAAAGTGATGATTACCGGCGGTAGCCCGGAAGAGCAGATTGTGATGTTTGCAGCAGATGAAAAATTACAGTCAGATGCTCCCGTTGACTATAAAGTAAAGAGATTGCCTACTATCATTGTATTTAAAGATGGTAAAGAAGAAGGCCGCATTGTAGGCACTCCTAAAGAGTCTATCGAAGCTGATCTGTCCCGCATTCTGCTGGCCAGCAGCCAAAAAGAAAAGAAAGATAAAGAGTAATCAGGAATATAGTTTTTCTCAGGACGGAAAAAGATATTTATAAAAGATGAGCGAAGATCGAAGCAGTGCATGCTTCTTTCTTCGCTCATCTCTTTATAACTAACATCAATTGCTAAGGGCGTTGATCCGTAATCGTTACATTAGTAGAAGTAGTAGGCAATTTAATACCCCGTGCCTCCAGCAGCTTTATCACCGTGAGATTCACGCTTTCTCTTAATGCGGCATACCGCGTACCATCAATGATATACGTGTTGAAAATGATTTGAATAACGTAGGTATCCTTCGTAAAATCATTCAGGTTTACGGTGAAGTTATCCAGCACGCTTTCATTGTTTTTTAAAGACTGTCTTACATCCTGCAAGAATGATAATACGGCGTCAGCCGGGGTATCCGTACCCAGTTCCAGCTTTAATGCCACCCGCTGCTGGGTGCGAAGCGAAAGGTTATCCAGTATGCTATCTACCATTTTTTTGTTAGGCACCGTCACGAAAGTCTTTTCCAGTGTACGTATACGCGTACTGCGTAACCCTATTTTTTCCACAGATCCCTGGTAGGCATCTACTTTAACGCTGTCGCCTACACGGAACGGTTTATCAAAGAAGATAATGAAGGAGCCAATCAGGTTTTCAATACTTTCTTTGGCAGCGAGGGCCAGGGCCGCCGCACCAATACCAAGACCAGCAATGATTTTATTCACCAGGCCAACCCCAAACAGGATGCGGATAAACGCAATGGCCCCCATGATGAATATTATGGCCTTGAAGAAGTCGCGGAAGAAAATGATGAATTGATTATCCGTTTTATCTTCTGTCAGATCCGCTTTCTTTTCCAGTACCAGGGCGATGAAATCAATCAGCCGTAATATAATCCAGATAATGCTCATACTGAGCGACAGCTCCAGCAACGTATCTGTTACATTTTGCAGCGTAGCTTTACCATATACATGTACATTGAGGAGCCTTGGAAAGGTAAACCGGTCAATGGTGAGCATGAAGGTGATGAGCAACAGAAAGTATTCCAGTGGCCGCAACAGCAGGTTCACAAAATCTTTTTCGTCAATCTGTGGCGACCAGTGCTTCACCAGCCGGAATAGGATGGCGGCAACCCCTTTGGAGATATACCGCTTTACAATCCACACAAATAACAATACACCCACCAGGATCATATAATCCCGCACGGAGTTGTCTAAAAAAACCTGATTCAAAAATTCATTCATAAAATGATGGCTAAATAATTCTGCTACTTTCCTGGTTAATCAATATTACGCCAGGCTGACTACCGATATTAAAACTACCATAGGTATCGGATATACCCAGGGCCTTTGCGCCATTAAAAGTAGCCCATTGCAGGATTTCTGCCAACGGAATTTCCGGAAAATGCTGACGGATGGTTTTTATTTCTTCCCAGATAGATAAGGAATGGTTGGATGCCAGGCTGTCTGTACCCAGGGTGATCTGGCATTGCTGGCGCCGTAGCAGGCGAATATCCGGCAGCCGGTTTTCTATATAAAGGTTGGCCTGCGGGCAAAGGCACCACCAGGTTTCCAGCGGTTGTTGCTGCGCAAAGCGTATATCCTGTTCCGTAGTAAAGGTATTGTGTACGAGTAGTATTTTGTTTTGGGAGAAGTAAGGCAAATAGGCCTCCAGGCTGTTTGTTCCGCTAGGTTGGAAGCCGCTGACGTCCATCCCGAACTGTTGATAAAAGGCCAGGAAATCGCCGGTTTTTTGTTGGAACAATTCATTTTCTGCGGCCGTTTCCTGGTTATGGATAGATACCGGAGTATTGGCGGGGGTATTGGCCAGCAGCTCAAAGAGTGTGGCACTCACAGAATATGGTGCGTGCGGAACAATAGAGCATTGGTGTCTGGAACTATTGATTTCCCGGAAGGCGGCCAGTACATCCATGCTGTATTGGTAGCGGCTATTGGCGCCAGCAGCTGCAACGCCCATGCATTCTATAAAAGAGTGGTAATACATTCTGCCTTGCTGCTTTTTTACCAGGGTGGCGGTGCCATTACAAATATCGCCCACCGCGGAGATACCGCTTTCCCACATGGCTTGTTCGGCGGCATCAATGGCTGCGTTCAGGTCGCCGGTATGATTATTCCTGGATTGCATCACCTGGGTGAGGAAGGTGGGCAGGCCGGTTTTTTCCGGAATAGCCCCTTTCATATGCGATAATTCCAGGTGGCAGTGGGTATTTATGAAGCCGGGGCATAAAATTCCGTCCAGTTCCTGCACGCCGGTTCCTGCCTGGGAATCGGCTACAATGCCCACTACTAAGCCATCTTCCTGCAGGATGAGTACTTTGTCCGGCCCCAATAATTGGGTGCCGTTAAATATATCTTTTCCCTTTAATTTGATCTGTTTCAATTACCTGCTGTTTAATTAAGTTAATGGTGTTAATTTTGCAACCCGATTGGCAGTATCTTTTTCCGGTTGGGAAGGGATACTCAAAAGTCAAATATAATTATGATAGACAAACTGGAAGCTATAAAAGGTCGTTTCGAGCAGGTATCAATGGCGCTCACCAACCCTGATGTTGTTAGTGATAACAAGAAATTTGGTCAGCTGAGCAAAGAATACCGCCAGCTGGAAAAGATCGTGAAGGCATATGACGCCTACCTGAAACTACTGGACAATATTGCATTCAATAAAGAAGTGCTGGACAGTGGCGATGACGAAATGCGCGAACTGGCGAAAGCGGAAACGGAAGAACTGCAGGAGCAGAAAACCGCGCTGGAAGAAGACATTCGCAACCTGTTGATACCAAAAGATCCCCAGGATGAGAAGAATGCCATTCTTGAAATCCGCGCCGGTACCGGTGGTGATGAGGCCAGCCTCTTTGCGGGCGACCTGTTCCGCATGTATCTGCGTTTTTGTGAGCTGAAAGGCTGGACCACCAGTTTGCTGAGTGAAAACCCCGGTTCTGCAGGTGGTTACAAGGAAATTGTCATGGAAGTAAGCGGCGACGATGTATATGGTACCCTGAAATTTGAATCAGGCGTTCACCGTGTACAGCGTGTACCGGCAACAGAGGCCTCGGGCCGTGTACATACCTCTGCGGCTACCGTGGCGGTATTACCAGAAGCAGAAGAAGTAGACGTAGACGTACGCGAAGCAGATATTAAGATGGATACCTTCCGCTCTTCCGGTGCGGGTGGTCAGCACGTAAATAAAACCGAATCGGCGGTAAGGTTAACGCATCTTCCTACCGGCGTGGTGGTAGAGTGCCAGGAAGGACGTAGCCAGCACTCCAACAGGGAAATCGCCATGAAAATGTTACGTACCCGCATCTATGAAGCAGCGGTACGCAAACATGAAGACGCCATCGCCTCCCAGCGTAAAAGTTTGGTGTCTACCGGCGATCGTTCCGCTAAAATCCGTACCTATAACTATCCTCAGGGACGGGTTACCGATCACCGTATTGGTATGACGGTATACAACATGGATGCCTTCATGAACGGTGAAATCAAAGATATGATTGATGCCCTCTCCTTCGCTGAAAACGCAGAGAAGTTAAAGCAAGGAAACTAAGGGGATACCAGCCATGTTATTGCAGAAAGATACCAGCGAGATGAATGCTGTGTTATCTTTCTGCAATGGCCCGCTAATTTCTCAAAATATCCTACATTTAGTTAGCGGTCTCATTTTACGTGACAGCACTAAGGAAATAGAAAACCTTTTCTTCCCCCTAAATCATCTTCAAATGTTAGAGCAATTAATGGACCTCGTTCGGGAACATGCACAGGGCGCTGTGGTGAACAACCCTGATGTTCCTAATGAACACAATGAAGCCGTTATCGGCGCCGCTACTGAATCTATTGCATCCGGTTTACAACAGGAACTGGCTAACGGTAATACCGAAGGCGTACTGTCTTTACTGGGTGGCAATAGCGCTGCTGATGCCAGCAATCCCGTAGTAGGCAATATTTCCAATAACCTGGTAGGTACTTTGTTGGAAAAATTCAACCTGGATAAAGGTGTGGCTACGCAACTGGCTTCTTCATTAATCCCAACTGTGTTAGGTTCTCTGGCTAGCAAAACACAGGATTCTTCCAATGGTAGCTTCAGCCTGGATGGTATTCTCAATTCATTGACTGGTGGCTCTGCACAGGGCATCAATTTGCAGGGTATACTGGGACAGTTATCCGGTGGGTTAGATAAAAACGGTGATGGACACGTAGATCTGGAAGATTTAAAAAGCCTGTTATCCAATGGCGCCCAACAACAGCAGCAAGCGAATACGGGCGGTGGTATAGGCGGATTATTAAAAAATCTGTTAGGTTAATCTTTTTGGGCGTTTGCATTGTTTATTAGTTAACAGTCGTGTTGATTGTATATGACCTATTTGTCATGTGTTAAAAACTTGCAAAATTTTTGTTGCCTGTTTATTAGTACCAATCAATAAGTTGTGAATGTTAAATCAAGTTGGCAACATATTTGATTACAAGTTTTTCAATTAGTTTTGTCAACGGAACTAATGCTTAAAAACCTTCATGTTTAAAATTATTATGATGAAAAATTTCAATGTTCTGGTAGCTTTAGTCTTATCTGTAACCATGTTGTTCAGTTGTAAAACCTGGCAGAGCGCGGACAATACAAAAAAAGGTGCTGCTATTGGAGTAGGTGGTGGTGCTGCAGCTGGTGCTATCATCGGTAAAGTAGCAGGTAACACTGCACTGGGTGCCATTATTGGTGCCGTAGTTGGTGGCGCTGGTGGAGCTTTGATTGGAAAGAAAATGGATAAGCAGGCGCAGGAAATTAAAACAGAAGTGCCTAATGCTACCGTAGAACGTGTAGGTGAAGGTATTAACGTAACTTTTGATGCAGGCGTATTATTTGGTTTCGATAAATCAAATCTGTCTTCTGTAGCACAGGACAACATCAAACAACTGGCTGTTATTCTGAACAAATACCCTGATACTTACGTACGTGTGGAAGGTCATACAGACGATAAGGGTACAGATGAATACAACATGGGATTATCTGAAAGAAGAACTAAAACGGTGATGGCGTTCCTGCAGGCGCAGGGTATTGCTGCCAGCCGTATTCAAGGCTTCTGGTATGGTAAATCTCAGCCTAAAGTACCAAACGATTCAGATGCTAACCGCGCTATTAACCGTCGTTGTGAGTTCTCTATCTTTGCAAATGACAAGATGAAATCCGACGCTAAGAAAGAAGCTGGTCAGCAATAATCCATATTAAGAACACTTATTTCTCATAAGCAGATATACATTCCCTCCCGCTTTAGCGGGGGGGATTTTTTATTTCTTATCAGCAAGAAACCAGCGCCGTACTATATGGAATACCCATACACCTGCAATAGCCCCCAGGGTATCTGCTAATACATCAAACATATCGAAGCTGCGTCCTATTACCCAGTATTTCTGTATATACTCAATAGCAAGGCCATAAGCCGCTGTCATTATTACCAGTATCACCAGGGTAAGCGGAGAAATGAATTTCTTTTGCCAGTAGATGGCCAGACTGAGGAGTAATACAATACCTCCAAACAAGCCAAAGTGAACAAACTTATCGAAATGAATTTTATCTAAAAACGAACTGGATGGAATATCTTTTCCCGGTAGGGTACACAAAAAAAGAATCAGGAGTATCCAAAGTATGGCAGGAATATAATATCTAAAGTGTTTCATCTTATATGCACTTGCTGGCAATTAGTAAAAAAGGACAACAGGCCTATCGCAGATAACGTGGCCTGTTGTCCTTTTTGTATATAAATAAGTTATGGGTGTAATTATTCACCTACCAGAGCCTGGTATGCAGCTGCGTCTAACAGGCCAGCTACATCAGCAGGATTCTTAACGGTTATTTTCACCATCCAGCCATCGCCATATGGGTCTGTGTTTACCAGTTCTGGTGAACTCTCCAGTTCAGGATTCACTTCATTAACAGTACCAGCAACAGGCATAAACAGATCAGATACTGTTTTTACTGCTTCTACGGTACCAAATACTTCTTCAGCAGCGATGTCTTTGCCAGCAGTAGGAATGTCAACAAAAACGATATCGCCTAATTCACGCTGTGCAAATTCAGTTATACCGATGGTAGCTACGTTACCTTCTAATAAAACCCATTCGTGGTCCTTTGTGTAGCGCAGGTTTGACGGAAAATTCATATCAAGTTTGATTTTGAGCCGTAAAAATACAGAAAGTATTATGAATTTGACAATTGGAATAGTTACGGTTTTAAAATAGCCACCACTTTTTCAGCACCTTCACTTTTATCCGTACATCTTCGAGTGGTCTGTCGTGGCTATCCGTTTTCAGTGCTGCAATTTTATCGATTACATCCATGCCTTTAATCACTTGTCCAAATACGGTATAGTTTTGATCCAGGTGAGGCGTGCCTCCTTCTGTTTTGTATACCCTACGCTGATCTACCGGTATTTTGCGGCCGCCCAGTTTTGTTTTCTCCAGCTTATCTAATTGCTCGTCTGTAAATACTTTGCCTTGCACAATGTAAAATTGGCAACCGGAAGAAGCCTTGTCTGGCCGATCTTCCCGGGCCGCAGCCAATGCTCCTTTGCGATGGTATAAGTCGAGTTGAAATTCCGGAGGAATCGTATAACCTATATCCCCTTCGCCCAGCGTATCGCCAGGATGCGCATATTTTGAATCCGGATCACCCCCCTGTATCATAAAATTATTGATCACCCGGTGAAACAGGGTACTATCATAATAATGCTTTTTAGCCAGCTTTATGAAGTTATTGCGATGTTTCGGGGTTTGGTCATACAATTTAATAATCATGGTACCATAAGGGGTAATCATTTTCACTCTTCTGTCTTTGGCGGTACTTGCGTAAACAAAGAACAACAAAAGGATGCTCAGGGGTAATAGTTTCTTCATAAAATATTTTTACGCTTCTTCGTGGTCAGTAAAGTAAGCAATAATATGCTCTTTCAGGAATACTTCCTGTTCTTCCATTTCCATTTTTGGGACGGGTTGTAATTCTTTAAAGTGTGGCCATCCTTCGTTATCCAGGCCCTCTAATTCAAAATAGCCACTTTGGCTCAGGAGCGTACATACCGCGATGTGCATGAGGTCCTGCTTCTGTTCTTTGGTGTATTTTTTCTTCGTCAGGTTATTTAATTCATTGACGCCGATCATGAAAAGAATGGCTTCCATATTGGGTTTCTTGCCAAATCTTTCGGTAAGCATATCTTCTATCGGCCGCCAGCGCTGTTCGAAATCTTCCATATTCTGTTTGTTTTATAGGTGGAGCTGAAAGCGGTAAGCTTAAAGCAAAAAGGTATTTTGGCGGATGAACATCTTTTTTATCTTTATCCGCTAAATCAGCCGCCAAAATGATCCGCTAAGTTAGCTTTTTGCTTGCTGTTGTAAGCTTCCAGCCCGCTAAAAAAAGGGATAAGTGACCTAAAATGGCCACAGTGGCAAGTTTAACAGCACTTTAACGGCTCGTTCACATAGTGATAAGTTTTATTTGACCAGAGAATGTTTATTTTAGCACACCTGAAAAATTATTAGCATGGAAAATACATCGTCCGACATCCGGCAACTGAATGAGAAGATCCACCAGGCAAGCGCTTTCGTGGACCTGCTCACAATGGAGTTAGGTAAAGTAATTGTTGGCCAGCGTTATATGGTGGAAAGACTGCTCATCGGTTTGCTGGCCCAGGGCCACGTGCTGCTGGAAGGCGTACCCGGTCTGGCAAAAACCTTGTCTATCAAGTCCCTGTCATCCGCTATCAACGCCAAATTCAGCCGTATCCAGTTTACGCCTGACCTCTTACCCGCGGATGTGGTAGGTACTATGATTTATAACCAGCAAAAGAACGAGTTTGTGGTACGCAAAGGTCCCATCTTCGCTAACTTTATCCTGGCAGATGAAATCAACCGTGCCCCGGCAAAAGTACAGAGTGCCCTGCTGGAAGCCATGCAGGAAAGACAAATCACCATCGGCGATACCACTTTTAAACTGGATGATCCCTTCCTGGTACTGGCTACCCAGAACCCTATTGAACAGGAAGGTACTTATACCCTCCCGGAGGCGCAGGTGGACCGTTTTATGCTCAAAGTAGTGATCGGTTACCCTACCAAAGAAGAGGAAAAACTGATTGTTCGTCAGAATCTCAATCCGGAAGCCGCTACGCCTATCCGTCCTGTTATACAGACCTCTGATATCACTGAAGCCCGCAAGCTCGTGAAAGAAGTGTATATGGATGAGAAAATTGAGAAGTATATTCTCGATATCGTTTTTGCTACCCGTAATCCGGAAGATTATAAACTGAATAAATTGAAGCCGTTAATCGCTTACGGCGGTTCTCCGAGAGCCAGCATCAACCTGGCCTGGGCGGCTAAGTCATATGCGTTCATGAAACGCCGTGGTTATGTAATTCCGGAAGACGTACGTAATGTATGCTTCGATGTAATGCGTCACCGCGTTGGTTTAACCTATGAAGCGGAAGCTGAAAATGTAACCAGCGTAAACATCCTGAGCGAAATACTGAACGCTGTAGAAGTGCCATAGTAGCTGTTGGCAGCCAGTCTAAGCGCTAAAAGTTATTCGTAATTTGTAATTCGTAATTTCTCATGATGGATACGGCTGAAATATTAAAAAAGGTAAGACAGATAGAAATAAAAACAAAAGGGCTTACCAACCACATTTTTGCAGGCGAATATCATAGCGCCTTCAAAGGACGTGGTATGTCATTCAGCGAAGTGAGAGATTATCATTTCGGAGATGATGTAAGGTCTATCGACTGGAATGTAACAGCACGATTCAATCACCCTTTTGTTAAAGTTTTTGAAGAAGAAAGAGAGCTGACTGTGATGTTATTGGTGGATATGAGCGAAAGCTCTTCCTTCGGTACCCAAAAGCAGGATAAACGTGATCTGATCACAGAACTCTGCGCTGTATTGGCTTTCTCTGCTATCAAAAATAATGATAAGGTAGGTGTTATCTTTTTCAGCGATGGAATGGAGAAATATATTCCACCTAAAAAAGGAAAGTCACATATACTCTTTATTATCCGGGAATTGCTATCGTTCACGCCTAAACGCAAGGGAACCAATATTAACGAAACACTTCGTTTCTTTAATAATGCCACTAAAAAGCGCAGCATCGTTTTTATGCTGAGTGATTTTCTTTCCGGCAACTATCAGGATGCCTTAAACATCGCTGCTAAACGACACGATGTAGTAGGCATTCAGGTATACGATCAGCGCGATAAAGATTTACCACCCGTTGGATTAATACAGGTGGCCGATGCGGAAACAGGCGCTACCCAATGGGTAGATACCGCCGACCGCCGGGTACGTCAGTATTATGAACAGCAGTTCCTGCAGCATGCACAGTATTGCAAAAATGCGTTCCTGAAAAGTGGCGCTGAACTGGTAAGTGTACGCACGGATGAAGATTACGTGAAAGCATTACAAACATTTTTCCTTAAGAGGGCCTAAGTTATAATGGAGCGCAAATTAAACATGTATAAACCACAAGTTATAAGACGTATATTTTTATGTTGCTTACTGGGGTTGTTGTATCCTTTCAGCCTGCTGGCGCAGCAGGTGGTAGATGTAACGGCTAAAGCAGATACTAACAGTATCCGGCTTGGCGAGCAGATAAAACTACAGCTTACCGCCACGCTTACGCCGGCACAGTTTAAGGACGCTAATTTTAAAATACTGTTCCCTGTATTGCCGGATTCCCTGGACCATTTTGATGTGGTTACCCGTACTTCTGTAGATACGTCAGTAAACCAGGATCAGCATATTCTTCACCAAACATTTACACTCACCAGCTTTGATTCCGGCCACTGGGAAATTCCTCCTATGCGGTTTGAAGTCATTACTGGCGCCAATGCAGCTTCCGATTCTGCCATTACCCTGCCCATAGGAATAGATGTAAATACTGTAGCGGTAGATACGTCTAAAGCATTTAAACCCATTAAAGCGGTGCAGGCAGCGCCCTGGAGTATCTGGGATTACTGGCTGTTTATGCTCATCCCGGTGGTGATTGTATTGGTGGCTATCGGCGTGGTATGGTATATCCGGTCAAGGCCTTTGAAAGAAAAAATAGTATATGTCCCTACGGTATCTCCATATGAAATTGCTTCCCAGGAATTGAAAGCACTGAAGGAGCAACAATTATGGCAACAAGGGGATATTAAACAATATTATACCCGGTTAACGGATATTCTGCGCACCTACTTTGAGCATCAGTTTAACATTGCTGCGCTGGAGCAAACCAGCGAGGAACTGCTGCAGAATATTAAACCAGTAACCAAGCTGAATCAGCAAAGAGACAAACTGCGTAGCCTGCTGGCTATCGCTGACCTGGCAAAGTTCGCCAAGTTGCAGCCTACTGCTGATGAGCATGAGGATTGTATGCATATGGCAGAAGAGATTCTGGAGTGGACCAAACCGAAAACAGGTCCTGCAGAAGATGCAGCAGCAGGTGAAAAACAACAAGCATAAAGCCAGAATGGATCTTAATTAGAAAATTGATGGATTTTTCAACGTGGAAAAATATTGAATTTGCCTACCCGGTTTTCCTGTGGCTATTGCTGCTGGTGCCGGTGCTGATATACTGGTACTTCGCCCGACGCAAAGGCCGGCAAAGTGTGATGATGATTTCTTCCCTGGAAGGATTGAAAGGCTTGCCGGTATCCTGGAAAGTGCGTTTCAGACCCTTGTTACTGGTGCTGCGTCTCCTGGCCATCATTGCACTAATAGTAGCACTGGCCCGGCCGCAAACATCCAATACCTCTGAAAGTATCGATAGCGAGGGTATTGATATCGTAATGGCAATAGATATCTCCGGTAGTATGCTGGCGGAAGACCTGCAACCCAATCGGATGGAAGCCGCTAAAAGAGTGGCCGCCGACTTTGTGGATAAACGTATCAGCGATCGTATAGGCCTGGTCGTTTTCTCCGGAGAAAGCTTTACGCAATGCCCTATTACCACAGATCATGCGGTATTGAAAAACCAGATCATGCAGGTGAAAAGCGGTATGCTGCAAGATGGTACCGCCATCGGTATGGGACTGGCTACCTCTGTAGATCGTTTACGTAATAGTCATGCGAAAAGTAAAGTCATCATTCTGCTTACAGATGGAGTTAACAACACCGGTCTCATAGATCCGTTGACGGCACTGGATATTGCCAAAGCATTTAAAATCAGGGTATACACCATCGGGGTGGGTACCATTGGTAAAGCGCCTTTCCCCATGCCTATGGCGGATGGTAGCGTGCAAATGGTGATGCAGGATGTACAGATTGATGAGCCGCTGATGAAGAAAATATCTAAAGAAACCGGCGGAAAATATTTCCGTGCTACCAATACCACTGATCTGAAAAGTATTTATAGTGAAATTGATCAGCTGGAGAAAACCAAGGTGGAAATCACTTCTTATAAACGCTTTGCAGAACATTTCTTCCTCCTGGCCATGATTGCGCTGGGATGTATTTTGCTGGAAGTGGTGTTACGGTATAGCGTTTTCAAAAGCTTACCATAGTGGGTTTTGTCTTACCTTTGGGCTTCTTATGCAAGAAGCTATAGTATATAAATCAACGGGAAGCTGGTACGTGGTAAAAACTGCCACAGGCGAAACATTTCAGGCAAGGATGAAAGGAATCTTCAAAAAAGATGAAGACATCACTTCTACCAATCCTATTGCCGTGGGCGATAGGGTTACCATCACGCCGGATGATAGCGATGCCAATGCCAAGAACGCGATGATTACTGCCATCGGCGACCGTAAGAACTATATTGTGCGTAGCTCTCCACATGGGAAAAACAAAAAACATATTGTAGCCGCTAATATGGATCAGGCTATGCTGATCTGTACGGTGAAGGAGCCCCGTACCTCTCAGGGTTTCATTGACCGTTTCCTGGTTACCGCAGCTGCTTATCACATCCCGGTAATACTGGTATTCAACAAAAAGGATATTTACAAACAGAAAGAATTAGAAAAGTTCGAAGAACTGGCAGCCCTATACGAAAGTATCGGCTACCAGGTACTGTTAATATCTGCATCCAAAGAAGAAGGAGTGGATGACGTAAGAGCACTGCTGAAAGATAAAACCACGCTGATGTCCGGGCATTCCGGGGTAGGAAAATCTTCCCTGATCAATGTGCTGATGCCGGGATTGGATCTGCGCACCAAGGCCGTGAGTGGCTGGAGTGGCAAAGGATTACACACCACTACTTCTGCTGAAATGTACGACCTGCCTTTTGGCGGTTGTTTAATAGATACCCCTGGTGTACGGGAATTTGGTATCGTAGATATTGCCAAGGCAGAGTTATCCCATTATTTCCTGGAAATGCAACCCTATCTGAGCCAGTGTCAGTTCAATAACTGTTTGCACATCAATGAGCCTGGCTGCGCGGTGAAAGCTGCTGTAGAGGAAGGTGATATTGATGCAGACCGGTACATTAGCTATGCTACCATCCTGGAAACCATCGAAGAAGAACAATACTGATTATCCTTTCCCCGGCTTACCTAATTCGTCCAATACTTTTTCTGCGCCCCAGTTACGTCTGGGCTGCGGACAACCTTTCTTTTGGGTACGACAGGCCCCTAACAGGATTATAGTCAGCAATAAGGCAATAGGAAGGGCTTTACGCATGAGGAATTTTTTTAGAATAAACGACTCATTTGTTTACCCGCCTTGCGGTTGCTTTGCTTGATATCTTTCGTGTAGTAGTTGGAAGCGGGGCATCCTGTTTTCTGCGATGAACAGCCGGTAAACAGGATGCTGCCTAATAGGAGCAGGCACAAAATAGGTTTCATAGGGAGGGTAATTTGCCTGCAATATAATATTTTTTTATAACATGTGAAGGCGGTTATTTTACTTCTTGTGCTTCCTCGTACCAGGAGGCGTACATGCTATAGTTTTTAGAAATACGGTTAATTTCCCCGTTAATCAGGGCCATATCAATATCTTTTACTTTTTTGGCGGGAACTCCGGCGTAGATAGTACCAGGTTCTACATTCGTACCAGCCAGTACTACGGCTCCTGCGGCAATAATACTATTACTGCTGATATGCGCATTATCCATTACAATAGCACCCATGCCAATCAATACATTATCATCTACCGTACAGCCATGCAGGATAGCGTTGTGGCCAATAGACACATTATTACCAACAATGGTTTTAGATTTCTGATAAGTACAGTGAATCACTGCTCCGTCTTGTACGTTTACATTCTCGCCCAGGCGGATACTGTTTACATCGCCGCGAACCACAGCATTGAACCATACTGTGCAACCTTTACCCATTACTACATCCCCTACTATGGTAGCATTGGGGGCAATGAAACAGTCTTCAGGAAATTGAGGAGTGATGCCTCTGAGTGGTATAATGTGCGCCATAATAATGTGTTTTAATGCTTATGTTACAAATATAACAATTACTAATTAGCAGTTGTTTTCTAACTTCGCAAAGAACAGAGTAGTTAGTGATATGAATAACAGGCAACTTTTTTTGCAGCACGTAGCGCAAACATCCGATGCTCCGCTGGCATTGGAAATAGTGAAAGCAGCCGGCATGTATATGTGGGATGTAAATGGCAAGCGATACCTGGATCTTATTGCCGGCATCAGTGTATGTAATGTGGGACATTGCCATCCCGCAGTGGTAAAGGCCATACAGGAACAGGCGCAGCAATATATGCACCTGTTGGTATATGGAGAATTTGTGCAATCGCCACAGGTAGCTTTTGCTACGCTGCTCACGCAACATCTTCCGGAACAACTGAACTGTGTATATTTCACCAACTCCGGTGCAGAAGCGGTAGAAGGAGCTATGAAGCTGGCTAAGCGCTATACCGGCAGAACGGAAATCGCCGCTTTTAACCGCAGCTATCATGGCTCAACTCAAGGCGCCTTAAGTATCCTGGGCGACGAGTACTGGCGCAATGCGTACCGGCCCTTGTTGCCAGGCATACAACACCTGGAGTATAATAATTTTGAGTCGCTGGAATTAATCACGGAGCGTACAGCGGCAGTGATAGCAGAAACGGTGCAGGCAGAAGGCGGCGTAAACGTTCCACAACGGAAATGGCTACACGCACTTCGTGATAAATGTACTGCTACCGGCGCCCTGTTGATATTGGATGAAATTCAATGTGGATTCGGGAGAAATGGTACGCTGTGGGCATTTGAACAATTCGGTATTGTCCCCGATGTTCTACTGTTGGGAAAAGCATTAGGCGGTGGTATGCCATTAGGCGCTTTCATTGCTTCCCGCGATATCATGTGGTCACTCACCAACAGTCCGGTGCTTGGACATATCACCACATTTGGTGGGCATCCGGTGAATTGTGCCGCAGGTCTTGCCGGCTTTAAAGCTTTGCTGGATGAGGATTTACTGAAAGATGTGAAAGCAAAGGAGCAATTATTTCTGCAGCATCTGCAACATCCAGCCATTAAATCAGTGCGCTCACTTGGATTGATGATCGCTGTTGAGTTTGAAAATTTCCCTGTCAATAAAAAAGTAATTGATTATTGCATTGCCAATGGCATGGTAACGGACTGGTTCCTCTTTGCGGCAGAATGTATGCGCATTGTGCCTCCACTCATTATTACACCGGAAGAAATTGTATGGGCCTGTAAGCTGATTTGCGAAGCGGCAGATACTATTTAAAAAAAGAGGTAACAATTGTTACCCCTTTTTTTTTAGTTATTTACTGGTTAATATCAGGAGTTCAACCGGCTTAAAGACAGTGTAACACTTTTAGCAAATAACTCTATCGTATCCTGCTCCCCTATTGCCAGGTAATAATAGTATTTACCCTGGGAAGTCATTTCATGAAAGTTGTTATTATACTTGAATTTTCCACGGTAGAAATGCTCCAATATGCTACTGCTACCAGTCTTCTCCGGATGGATGGAAAAGTTGGTCATCGTTACCTGGTGAAAGTCTATAATCACTTTAAAGTCATCGTTGGTAAATCTTAGTTGCAGCTTTTTTTCGGCTGCATCCAATTGTATTTTGATGCATTGGAAGTCGTGTTGCAGATCGTAAGGATAGCCATCTATCTCTCCCCGGGTGATGCTTTCCAGCAATGGTGTATGCGTTACATCTTTCATGAGCAAACAATTAAAACTGTAGTTTGAAGCTACCAAACACGCCAAAACGTTTGTTGGCAGGTTCTCCCGGTGTTACATCCGGTGTTACTCTCCAGATAAAGTCTACCCGCAGGAATTTGAAAATGTTTTCTATACCAGTACCTAATTCCAGATAAGGATTACCTTCCAGTGTTTTGAAGGCGTATCCGTTGTGCAGGTTCAGCTGTTGATTGGAGGGAGAAAGAGAACCAATAACACCTTTAGCGGTCCAGAACTGGCGCCATTTTAGTTTTTTGATCAGGGGGATATAGCCAAATATGCCATTGCCAATAGTATGTTCCACGTTGAAGCCTGCATATTGATCGCTGAGAAACTCGAAGCGATTCATCATGTTAAAAGCGTACTTGTTGTAATAGTAAATTTCATTACCMGGATGTACTTCCAGGGAAGTATAAGGCACGGTACCAAAAATTTTACCACCAAATACGTTGTAGTAGAAGGAGCCAAAAGGCGGCAGTTTCACGTAGTCAGATACACTTAGGGTAGCGCGTTGATATTGTTGGCCACTGTTGCCGATGCCGGGTATACCTGCTGCCAGTTTCAGTTCTGCAATAGGATATTTACTACCCAGGCTGATGCGATAGTAATTACCTTCCAGGAATTGTTCGTGGAAAGCGTAGCGTAATTTCACTTCCACTTCCATGCTGGTGAGCGGGTCACGGTTGTTAGACAGCTTCGGGTAAGACGCTGCTGTGGGCAGTGGTTCATAAGGTCTTACCTGTTTGTATATCAGGTTCAGTTGGTGCGAAAATCCGCTGTAATATTCTTTAAAGAATTCCACGCGTTTTTCATCTACCATTAAAAATTTCTGTGGAACACCGCCTTTGCGGATGGCCAGCGTGAAGATGTTGTCTGTACCTACCTCGTCGTAGTAGTGGGTACCGTTGTCAAGATCCTTGGTGAAAGCGGCGTAAATATACGTACGCGGATGTCTTTTCAGCAGCCAGAGTGCAGATATTTTTCCTTTATATACCTGGTCTTTGAAGCCATAGGCCAGGTAGCCGTAGAGGTATAAATCTTTATTGAATTTAGGGGTGGTACCGAGGTCCATTCTCAGGCGGAATCCTTCCAGCCTGTTTTGGGAAAACAGGTAGTAATACGGGCCAAATTCAATGGGACCTACTGGTTTATAGCCAGTGGCCAGGAAACGGATGGTATTGGAATAAGTCCGGAATAGCGGCATTTTCTGGAGGGTATCCACCATTTTATAAATGCCTTCCTCATTTTTGCTAAGATCTTCGGGGCGATTATCCATCCAGAAGGAGTCTTTCCGTATGCGGGCGCTATCCAGTACTACCACTGGTTCCGGGTATCTTTTGTCACTGAAGATGTTGGTGGCGGCGGTATCATTCGTTACTACGTTGTCATAGGTCGTTGTCTTCCGGCCAATGAAATCAAATGTTTTTCCCGGTCTGGGGCTTGGCGCCCAGAAGTCGGCGATGAATTTATCTTTATACAGAAACCAGGAACTATCGTGCAGTTGCCGGAATTCCTGTACCATGCTCACTTTATGTACGAAGTTGATATTCGCATCTTTGGGAACGGACAGGGTGGTTTTTTGTACGGCATAGGTGGTGTCGTGTACCCACAGGTCGCCGATAAAGGTGTTCTCTCCTTTTCGTTTAGGCGTAAAGTTTAGTTTTATAAACCGTTGCCCGCTGATGTATTGGGTATCGGCAATAGAGTAATCGTAGTAGAAGGCGCCGTTGTGGTGTATCGGGCTTACAAATTGTTTATCAAATACCGGGATGAAGTTGTTGTATACGTTGATGTTCTGATACATACTTCCCAGGAATTTTGTGACGCTTTCATTGTCGATTCCGGAGGTGCGGGCGGCTTTGATAATTTCTTTTGTTCTGCGCGGGCTCGACTGGAAATAATAATCAGACAAGGTTTCTGTGAGGAAGATGGGTAGAAAGGGCTTGTCTTCCGAGGTACTGTCGATGTTCTCCAGGATGAACGCAAATGGTTTGGTGAAGCGGTTCCGGCCAAGTTTCTCTTTGTTGAGATTCTTCATGTCCAGTTCCAGCTTATTATATACCTCGTATTTGTAGTTGTCGAGGCGATTGTAGTTATTTTCCGGTTTGTGTTTAATAATTTGTTTGAGCAGAATGAGTGCCCAGTTTACGTTGGCTTTTATTTCATATGTTTTCAGTGAAACATCGGAGCGGGTTACGTCGAAGTTAATAGTTTGTTCTTTCAGGGTTTTGTTAACGGGGAGTTGAAGAATGGTATACCCCATTACCCTTACCAGTAATGAATCTGATGGGATAACATTTAGTTCGAAGAGGTATTTACCTTCCGCGTTGCTTACCATACCGGTTTGGGTATGGGCAAATTGAAGAGTGGCGAAGGGAATGATTTCCTGTGAGTGCGCATCCCTAACCACTCCACTAACCTTGTACTGCTGCGCCATCAAACCCGAACACCAAACGCTTACGCCGATGATTATTGCTAATATTCTTTTCCAGCCAACCATATCTGACAACAATATTATATTATTTATCGCTATTCTAAGCGCCTGCTTTCTTTTAGGTAACGCAGTTATAACAAAAAATTATATTTTAAGATTCAAATATTTCTCTTAGCTTTGTATTGCAAAGTACTTTTCTGTATGACAGACCAACAACATCTGCAAGCATTAACAGATATAAAGCGCCTCATGGAGCGGAGCAGCCGTTTCATTTCGCTAAGTGGATTGAGTGGAATATCTGCTGGTATCAGCGGACTGATTGGCGCTTATATAGCGCGTGTCTGGCTGGTGGAATATTATACCCGGTGGGAAATTTCCGGCGCTTATAGTGATACAGATTTCCGTATTTTAAAATATCGTTTAATAGCATTGGCATTGGCTGTGTTGGCAGCAGCCCTGGCGGCGGGTACCTTTTTCACCTGGCGCAAAGCGAGACAGAATAATTTACCGATTTGGGATTTGACTGCGAGGAAAGTGCTGATTAATACCGCTATTCCACTGGCGGCAGGCGGCGCCTTTATTGCAGGGTTGTTATTTAATCACCTGGAAACGCTGGTAGCACCTACCTGTTTGGTGTTTTATGGGTTGGCTATCATTAACGCCAGTAAATATACGTTACCAGATGTGCGGTACCTGGGTATCTGTGAAACCATCCTCGGTATAGTTAATCTTTTCATTTTGCGTAAAGGCCTTTATTTTTGGGCAGTGGGCTTCGGATTGCTTCACATTATTTATGGAGCGTTGATGTGGTGGAAATATGAACGGAAAAAGACTATTTAATCAATAGCATGAACCCAATTGGTAATTTAAATAAAGTATTCGAGAGCCGTATACGCCTGGGCGTTATGAGTGTGTTGATGGTGAATGAGGAAGTTAATTTCAACGACCTTAAACAAATGCTGGAAGTAACAGATGGTAATCTGGCTTCCCATCTCAATACACTCGAAGAAAACGGTTATCTGAAGGTGCATAAGGGTTTTATTGGCCGAAAAACCAATACCACTTACGCCATTACCGCTGCCGGTGAAAAAGCCTTTAAAGGGCATCTGGCGGCCCTGGAACACATGATAAAATTCACTAAGTAAATTTTTTTTGTCTTTTTACTTTGAAATACAAAGTGCTTTTTAAAAAATAAAAATATGGAACCTTCAACACAAGAACCACTGTCTTTTTTTGACCGGTACGCCTACGCCTTTAAAGCAGGTATTATTGTAGTAATGATCATGATATTGCTGATCCCCACCAACATGATACAAAACCTCATCCTGGAGCGTCGCGACAGGCAGGAGGAAGCGGTCAAAGAAGTAACCAGCCGCTGGGGAAATGAACAAAATATAACAGGTCCGGTGCTGGCTATTCCCTATAAAAGCAAGACCGCAAGTGAGACCAATTACCTATACGTGCTGCCGGAGAATCTTAAAATTAACGGAGAATTGCTTCCGGAGAAATTACAACGTGGTATTTTCAACGTAGCCGTGTACAACGCCAAACTGCAATTGAGTGGCGCCTTCAATGGCGCCGACATCGCCGCGCTCAACACCTCTTCTTCCGCCTTAGACTGGGAACATGCGACTTTACTCATTGGCGTCAGCGATTTACACGGTATCGACAACCAGGTGCAGATGGCATGGAATAGCAAAAACTACGTGTTCACTGCGGGAGTAGTCAGCAACGATTTGTTTGCCAATGGGATTCAGGCGCCAGTGGCTATTACGCCAGGAGACACCGGCGCTTTGTCTTCCCACTTCTCACTGGAACTGAGCATAAAAGGATCTGGCAGGATCTCTTTCTCTCCCATTGGTAAATCTACTACCGTGGCCATCAATTCCAACTGGGCGAACCCCAGCTTTGACGAAGCCTTTCCTCCTAAAACAAGACGCGTAGATGATAAAGGATTTGCCGCTACCTGGCAGGTACAAAACCTGAGCCGTAGCTTCCCCCAGAGCTGGGAAGGCAAAAAGTACAATATCCATTCTGCCGATTTCGGTATTAAATTATTTATGCCTGCAGAAAGTTACCAGATGTCGATGCGAGCGGTGAAATATGCCATTCTCATCATAGGACTTACTTTCTTTATATTTTATTTTATCGAATTGTCACAGCGCCGCGCCCTTCATCCAATACAATATGCCCTCATCGGCTTAGCCCTTTGTATTTTTTATACCTTGCTCATCTCTATTTCAGAACAAATTAACTTTATTATGGCTTACCTTATTGCCAGTATCTTAACGATAGGTCTGATTATTGCATATACGGCTGCTGCCTTTAAAAGCACCCGTATTGCAGCAGGCATTGGCGCTACACTCGCCATCGTTTACGGATTTATTTATGTGATCATCAGTGCGGAAGATCAGGCATTGTTGATGGGAAGCTTAGGACTCTTTATTATCCTGGCCCTGATCATGTACTTCAGCACCACCATCAAATGGGATAAATTAGGACATAAAAACACGGACACTATTACTCAATAAACACGAACATGGGAAATTCTTATATCAGCAAACGGTTGGCCAGCTTCGGATATGCATTCAATGGTATCGGCGCTTTCCTGCGCAGTGAACCACATGCACGCATTCACGCTGTTGCTACTGTAATAGTAATAGCAGCCGGTTGCTGGTATAAAATAGCAACGCCGGAGTGGATATGGATTATACTATCTATAGCACTGGTTTGGGCCACAGAAATGCTGAATACGGCTATTGAAAAAATAATGGATCACCTTTCACCGCAAATACATCCGACAGTGAAGTTCGTCAAAGATGTAGCTGCCGGCGCAACACTCATTGCCGCCATCGCTGCCGCCATCATAGGGGCTGTCGTATTTATCCCGTACATTTTAAAAACCATTTAACCACATCATATGCAATTGAAAAGAATCCTGCGTTTAGCACAATACCGTATCAGCCGTTCCCGGCCGCAATACACGCTGTACGCCTCTGTACTGTTTAGCCTGGCGTTGCTTTTATGTCGCGTTATACATAGTGGAACCTACCTCAGGGTTACGCTGATATGGAACCTCTTCCTGGCTTATGTGCCATTTGCCATTACCCGTTGGATGGAGCGGCATCCGGAGCAAATGAAAAACCGCTATAACTGGTACGGCTGCTTTGTTTGCTGGCTGCTGTTCATTCCTAACGCGCCTTATATACTTACAGACCTCTTTCACCTCTTTGATGGAGGAGTACCTTTATGGTTCGATCTGTTTCTGATTTTTTCTTTTGCCTGGAATGGTATGATACTCGGATATGTTTCTATTCGTAGTATGGAAAATATGTGGAGCCAGCGCTATTCCCGCTGGCCAGCCTGGTTGTTTACTTTTCCTGTGATGCTCCTCTGCGGATTAGGCGTATATATTGGCCGTTTTCTAAGATATAATAGCTGGGACGTGGTGAAGGACCCACTGATGCTGTTGGGAGATATGAGAGATATCTTTCTGCACCCCTGGGATAATCGCCATGCCTGGGCGTTTACCATCTGTATGGGCGTTTTCCTCAGTTTGATGTATCCGTTAGTGAAGAAACAACATGGCTAAAAGAAAATAAAGCGAAAGGCATAAAAGAAAAAGCCATTGTGTAGCAAATACTACGCAATGGCTTTTTCTTTTATGTTTTTCGCTTTATGTGCTTAGAAATCTACTCCCATACCGAAATACCAAATTGGGCTGCCTCTGAAAAATGCGATGGCTGGCCATCCTGCATCTGCGCGAAGGAAGTAACCTGCAATGGTGGTACGGGCGCCAAAGCCATAACCTCCCACAAATGGTCCCAGGATGCCTTCCTTGATACGGGTAACAACACCCGTTCCATCGTCGTAGTAGCCATAGTTAGCATCCTTGAAGGTCAGCTTTTTATTCCAGGCAGTTCCAATATCAATAAAGGAAGTCACCTGGAAATTACGCAGGAATGCGGAGTTGATAGGCTTGTCGATAAAAGTGGCAAATACAGGCAAACGAAGTTCTGTATTCAATACCATCACATTGTTACCATTTCTCGCATTTTGCTTGTATCCACGCAGGTTTTCGGCTAATGTCTGGAACGCATAGTTCTCGCTCAGGTTGACTGGTCTTTTGTCGTTGATTTGTGGGTTTAACCAGTTATCAACACCTCCCAGGTAATACAGCAGCTTACGTGTTCCCCACGACATATCCATCGCAAAGCGGGTAGCCCAGATGAAGTTGCGGTAAATTTTCTCGTAGTGACGAATATCTACGCCCATGTTATAGGTAAACCGACCCTGTGCAAACGCTGTTCCTGGCGGATAAGCCCACTCATTCAATCCACCATTGGTGAGTTGCGCATTCGTTTCTCCATATATTTTATAGCGGGTACCATTCCAGATATTAATGGCCGGGTTGATGGTATTATCATACACATATTCCAGGCGCCCTAATGCGTAGGTTTCACTCTTGTCTGGTACCTGTAAAGCTGGTTTATTGTTAGCCTGTACCACCATTTTGTCCGTGCGGATACCAGCTGATAAACGGATACTCCGTACCTGATCAAATGGATAGCGCATTTCGCCCTGGTAAATGTTAGTGATCATCTTAATCGGCGAAGGATCAGTGGGATCAGTCAGAATGAGCGCGAGGTTCTTATCTACTTTACGGTAGTAAGTGAATTTATAATCAAAACGCTTCTTCAGGTAGTTGGCCGTAAAGAAGTATTCAGACCCTTGCAGGGAAGACGGAATACGGAAGCCACCATTGAATTTCAGGTCTTCAAATAAATCGCTCACGCCAATCTTAATTAATCCGTTCACCGGATTGGTAAGGCGGATTGGCCCATTGGGCTGCCCGGTGAATGGCTGATACTTATTGATCAATATGGAGTTGTCCAATTGTAAAATCAGGTAGTCGGAAGCAAACTTGAATTTATACGGGAAGAGCTTCATTTTCTTCAGTAGCGGTTCTTCTTCTTTCCGTTTTTCAAATAAGGCAGGTTCCTTTATAGCCATCGCGGTACTGGTATCGGCAGGCTCATTCCCAAATTCGTTCTGGAAGAAATTGTTGTGCGTTGTGGTGTCTTTTGTTGGCGCCATATAGGTAGGCAAACCTAAACGAAGGCTGTCAGCGTGCATCTGAGCGCGTCTGAAGTTGGTAGCACGGGCATTGATATTTCTTTTCTTCAGCACCACTGTATCTACCTTCAGTTTCATGAGGCGTTTGATGTTGGCGTATTGCACTACTTCAGATACTTCTCCCTTTTCGCCGGTAATGCGGGATTCCTGTATACCATAAGGGTAGTTGGAAATAGGGAAAGTATAGCTGGAATCTTTTGTCAGCATGACTGCTTCTACAGAATCCGGCGCGGTGGCGCCATAGGCTGCGAGGGCAGAATCCAGTTCTTCCGGTTCGGGGTTATGTAAAATTTCTGATCCTACATAGAACAGGGAGTCCACACCGTCGGCCTGTGATTTAAAGAATCCGGCATAACGGTTACGGATACCGTTAGCATCAGACACAAAGGTGAAGTGGGTGGTATTGTACTGCATGGGCAGTTTAGCATTACCATACTGGAGATCAGTCAGCTGAGTGATTTGCTTTTCTGCGCTTTTATTCCAGTTATCCACCATGAAAATATTGAATGGACGATTCATCAGCGAAGTATCTGAGCCTCTTCCTTTGGGCGAAGGCCGGTTGGAAGAGTAGAGGATACCGCTTTTACCAGGGAAGGCGGCAAAAGAAGGGTCCAGGTCATCGTATACGTCGTTGGTGATCTGATCTGTTTTGGAATTGCTGATATTATAGGTGAAAATATCGGTGTGGCCATTTTTCACGGCAGAGAGTAACAACGTATTTTCCTGTATTGGCATGTATTTGAAGTCAATTACCCGGTCAAACTGGTTCAGCTCCTGCCGTAGTGTGGTACGGGTCACCAGGTCATAGATCATCAGTTTGGTTTTGCCTTCATGTTCATAGATCACCGCCAGGCGATTGCCTTTGGTGTTCCAGGCCATCTGTGGATAGTTGGGGTCCACCTGGTTGGCCAGTTGCATCACGCCGCTGCGAAGCAATACTTTAGGCTTGTTCCAGCCAAGTTGTATTTGTACCCGGTAAACACCCTTCTTAAACTCTACTGCTGCGTAGGAATTATTTTTAGGGTTGGGATTGAAACGATAGAATTCTGATTTGGGAGTTATTTCCTGTGCCACAATGGTGCGGCCTTTAGCAGATGTTTTTCTTCTACGGTTATCTTCCTGGAAGCGTTTCTGGTAGAAAACAAAGAAGTCCTGTGTTGCTTTTTTAGGGGTTTTGTTCAGTACCTGCTCAAATCCTTTTTTCAGTCCGCGGTTAATACGGGTGATATACATGAGATAGGGTACGGCATCTTTCCCATATTTGCTCTCTACATAATACCAGAAAGCCTGACCTGCCAGAAAGGGATGATCATAGGCGAGGGCATTGAAGTTGCTGTATTTGCCCGACATAATGATCAGTTTCAGCTCTTCATCCTGCTCCGCGGTCCAGTTTTCGGCAGCATACCCTATAAAGCCGTCCGTAAACCATTTCGGGAAATCTATAAGGGCGGCGTTACCGGCAAATTCGCCGATATCTTCCCCAAAAAGCAATGTTTCCAGCATAATACGGGCTATACCCTGTCTTATTTGCCGGCGCAGGTGCTCATGGTTGCCATCAAAGTAAACGATCATTTTGTTGCCTACCAGCTTCGTTACGCCGCCGGTATTCTGCCATTCTACGCCAATCCCTATATTGGATTGCTTCATTTCCCCAAACGAATTGTAGACCACAATATTGATGCGTTGTCTGGGGTTACTTTCCATGAACTGTTCCAGCTGGGGTAGTTCCTTTTCGGCTACCTGGGCGGCATACTTACCAAGTTCAAGTCCGTTCTGACTAAAATAGGTATTGAAATGCCGGCTTTGATAGTATCTCCACTTAAAGTTCTTGAACTGCACACGATTTTGGCCGAATTCTACTGTATTAGTCTGGGCTTGCGATACTATCGTTCCAAGTAATAGGGTACCGTGGAATAATAACCTGGTAATAAATCTGTTCATACAGAAAGTATTGATAATATTGTGATCTGTTTTAAAATTAGCCTAAAAAAACCGGGTAACAATGATTGAAATACAACAATTCACTTTTGGTCCATTACAAGAAAACACCTTTCTGCTTATTAACGGTAAAAAGGATTGTATAATTATAGACCCAGGATGTTATTTTCAGGACGAAAGAAAAGAATTATTACAATATATACAAACGCACGAGTTAAATGTTATAAGATTATTGAATACGCACTGTCACTTTGATCATATATTTGGTAATAAGCTCGTAGCAGATACGTATAAAGTGCGTCCGGAGTTCCATGAGCTGGAACAGCCAGTGTTGGACAATTCCCAGAATGCTGCCGCCCTCTACAACATTCCTTTTGACCCCTCTCCCATGCCTGGCCGCTACCTGCAGGAAGGCGAAATCATTCCCTTTGGAACCAACGAACTAACGGTATTGCTTACACCGGGCCATTCCCCTGGTAGTGTGTCTTTCTATTGCGCCGACCAGCAATTTGTCATAGGTGGAGATGTATTGTTTTACCAGAGCATTGGCCGTACCGACCTGCCCGGTGGTAATCACAGCACCCTGCTGAAAAGCATCCGGGAAAAGCTGTTTGTGCTGCCAGACGAGGTAAGGGTATTCCCTGGTCATGGTCCGGCTACGACTATTGGCTTCGAAAAGAAACATAATCCTTTCTTAGTCTAACCATATTGGGGCCCTAACAGCAGCGGCTAATCGCTATTTCGAGATATACTTCCCGATTACCGGCAACCGGGCAAACTCCTTCTTCTCCATCCGGAAAATAAACCAGGCATAAGCTGCAAAGAACGCAGTTGCTACTGCGAGGGGAAGGGGTTTGAGGGCGTATATGTCTTTAGGAGATAATACCAGCACATTCAGCCAGTTGAATACATAGTAGATGCCTACTGCCAGTCCTACGTAGGTAATTAGTTTGGGGAGATGGTAAGGAATTGGGTAGTACTTCTGCCCCAAAACATAACACACCACCATCTGAATAAAGTAACATACCATAGTAGCCAGTGCCGCTCCATAGTAACCCATCACCGGAATCCACCAGTAATTGAGCAGGAACGCCATAACGGCGGTTATAATGGTAATTACCGCGCCCATTTTGGTGCGGTCTGTGAGTTTGAACCAGATGTTGAGGTTATAATAAATGCCCAGGAACATGTTAGCCAGTAACAATACCGGCACAATGCGCATCCCCTGGTAATAAAACGGTACCCGGAGAAAAGCCTTCCAGATACTCAGGTAGAGGCTTACAAACAGGAACATAAAGCAGAGCATGATCACAAACAGCTTCATGATGCGCGCATACATTTTCCGTGGGTCACCGCTTTCCGCCTGCTTAAAGAAGAATGGTTCGGCTCCTAACCGGAATGCCTGTATGAACATGGTAATCAGGATGGCTAGCTTGTAATTGGCACTATATAAGGCAATGATTTCTTTTTTGGCTTCCATATCATTCCCTGGCAGAAACTGAGGTAAAAACCAGGCTCTGTCGAAAGTTTCATTCACCATGCCGGCCATGCCCACTATAATCAGCGGCAAGGCATAGTGCAACATCTGCTTCCACAGCCCCATATCAAATTTCCATTCAATTTTGCGGATTTGGGGGAGGAACAACAGCAAGGTAACACCACTGCCCAGCATATTACTCAGGTAGATATACCCCGTTTGGTCGCTGCTGTTTTGAACGTCTGGTAACCAGTGGATGCCAGATGCATATAGTTTCGGGCAAATCACCAGGAAAAAAATATTGAAAAAGATAGTGGTAACGATTCCGGCTATACGAATGGCGGCATATTTAACGGGCCTGTCTTCCAGTCGCAGTTGTGCAAAAGGAATGGCTGTGAGCGCATCAAAGGCCATGAGTAGCACCACATACGTATAATAGGTAGGATGCCCACTGAGGCCCGCCAACTCTCCGGCATAGGAATTAATCACCGGAGATCTCAACAGTAGTAATAAAATGGTGATACTGATGGTAGATAATAGCAGGGAAATGGTAGTGGTACCCAATACATGCGTTTTGTTTTCCTTTTTGGCAAAACGGAAAAATGCCGTTTCCATGCCATAGGTCAACACGATATTGGCAAAAGGTATATAGGCATAAACGTTAGACATTTCCCCGAAAGATGCACGGGTTAAAATTGTCAGATAAAAAGGGGTCAGGAAATAGTTGAGCAATTTGCTCACAATATTACTCAACCCATAATACATCGTTTGGCCTGCCAGTTTCTTGATACTCAATTCCCAGATATTTTGATGCAAATTACGAATTACGGATTATGAATGCCAGATTTATGGGGAGTGATTCCCCACTCCGGGCTACTCAAAGCCGCCCCTGCGCTGTTGTTTCTTGTCAGACAACCGTTTTTTGGATTCGATCCTTTTCTCCCTGGCCGCTTTGGATGGCCGGGTAGGCACCCGCTTTTTGCGCGGTATCAACGCCTTGTTGATCAAATCGTTCATTTTGGTAATCACCTCCTGCTTGTTCCCCAATTGGGTCCGCGCAGTTTGGGATTTCACCTGAAGCAGGCCGTCAGCATTAATTCGGTTGGCTAACTTTTCCATCAGCACTGCTTTTTGTTCGGGGGTTAACAGGGCAGAAGTCATTACGGCAAAGTAACCTTCTACCATGGTTTCCACTTTATTCACGTTTTGTCCGCCGCTACCGCCGCTGCGGGCTGTACGGAACGTGATTTCAGTGGTCACATTAATGTTCATTTGAATTTAAATTTTAATATAAAAAAGTACTTAGGAAGGGCAATTTATTAAAACTGTAGCGAATATGCGGAGCAGGAGCCACTTTTTAACAATATAGGAGGGCAACAAAGCTATCCGGCAACCGTGAGGCGCCGGATAGGTGATATGCATTAAAGCAGCGCTTACAAAGGATAAGGAATCAGGAATACACCAGCGCTATCCTGTTTTATAGGAACGGGGTTGTCGTTCAAGGTAAGACCGGATACTTCTTTAAAACAGCAGCCTTTGGGCCTGGTAGTGAAATTTAATTTATCTGTTATAATCTTACCTGGTCTGCCAACCCGTAAGGTTTCCGGTCCTTCTGCGTAGAACGTTAATACTGCTGTCTGGTGAGGTGTATCTATGAGTTGGCCCACCTGTCGCACAGTGTCCGTCATCAGGATCTTGATACTATCCAGTGGAATCTGTGCATGAGGACCATAAACAAGATCATGGCTGGTAACGGGATCTATCAATCTGAAAGCGTAAGTGGGCGGATTATAAACAGCCGGACAAGGGGTACCCTCACAAGTGGGTTTGTAACCCCAGGGGTCGCAAGAGATAAATAGCATGAACCCTGCTAGAAGCAGATAAGTTCTTTGGGACATAAACAATTGATTTTGGTTTCCATTAAACGGGCTGTAACAGAGAAAAGTTACAGATTCGCCCGATTTGCGTTAATTTCCCGGCACTAAAATGGCGCCATGAGAGTAGTTATACAACGGGTTAGCTCCGCCTCTGTAACAGTAGATGGGGCGGTGACCGGGCAAATTCAACAGGGGTTAATGATACTGTTGGGAATAGAAGATGCAGATACCATCGAAGATATACAGTGGTTAAGCAGTAAAATAGTGAACCTCCGCATTTTCAATGATGATGCGGGTGTCATGAATGTTTCTGTAAAAGATATACATGGCGATATTTTATTGGTGAGCCAGTTCACCTTACACGCTGCTACCAAAAAAGGAAATCGTCCTTCGTATATCCGTGCCAGTAAGCCGGATATCGCTATCCCGATGTATGAAAAAATGATCGGGCAACTGGAAGAAGATTTAGGGACAACTATTCAAAGAGGGATTTTTGGGGCAGATATGAAAGTAGCGCTGGTAAATGATGGCCCTGTTACCATTATCATCGATTCCCAGCAGCGGGAATAAACCCGGTGGCAATGAAGTCAATCCATTATCTTTAATAAAATAAATAAAACCCATGACCATTCAGGAAGCCCAGGAAAAAATAGACAACTGGATCAACACCACCGGCGTGCGTTATTTCAGTGAGTTGACCAATATGGCCATTCTTACTGAAGAAGTTGGTGAAGTAGCCCGTGTAATGGCCCGTAAATATGGGGACCAGTCATCGAAGGAAAGCGATAACAAAAAACTGCTGGCAGACGAGTTAGCCGATGTGATGTGGGTGTTACTCTGCATCGCTAATCAAACCGGTATTGACATGACCGTAGCCCTCGAAAAGAACTTCGAAAAGAAAAATATCCGCGATGCTCAGCGGCATCATAATAACCCCAAACTAAAACCCTGATGCGGTACGCACGCTTTTTGTGTACAGCTTCTAAAATACAGTTATGCGAAAACAGGGAAGACTAAAAACCTTATGGCAGATACTAAAGCAATCTGGTAGCGAATTTATAGACGATAAAGTATTGAAACTGAGTGCTGCATTGGCCTATTACACGATCTTTTCCGTGGCGCCCATGCTGATCATTATTATTTTCTTCTGCGACTTGTTTTTAGGTAAAGATGCGATAGAAGGCAATATCTATGGACAAATCAGCGGCCTGGTAGGCAGTAATGCGGCAACGCAAATCCAGGATATGATCAAAAATGCCTCGCTGTCCGGTGATATGAGCTGGGCTACCATAGTAGGTTTCGTTACTTTAATCATTGGTGCCACCGGGGTTTTCGCCGAAATACAGGATTCTATTAATCACATCTGGCGCTTGAAATCAAAGCCTAAAAAGAATGGCTTGTTACGCATGATCCTGAACCGGCTCCTCTCCTTCTCACTGGTGGTGAGCCTGGGTTTCATCCTGCTGGTATCACTGGCGGTGAATGGCCTGGTAGAATTATTTTCTGCTTTGGTGGTGCGATTACTGCCGGGAAAGGTCACCTCCGGCATCTTATTTTCACTGGCCGATTTTGTAGTACCATTTTTAGTGATCGCCTGCTTGTTTGCCATCATCTTTAAAGTGCTGCCAGATGCACGCATCCGATGGAAAGATGTGCGGGTAGGCGCTATTGCCACGGCCATTCTTTTTATGCTGGGTAAATTTGCTATCGGGTACTACCTGGGAGCCAGCAAAGTAAGTTCTACTTATGGCGCTGCAGGATCTATTGTGATCATATTGCTTTGGGTATACTATTCCGCGGCCATCCTCTATTTTGGGGCGGTGTTTACACGGGTATATGTACAGCATTCCGGGGCACAGATTTATCCCAACGAATATGCCGTTTGGATCAAACAAATAGAGGTACCCCACGAGCCACAAACCGTAGAAGAAGGATAAATAATTTGTTATCCATCTCCTTAAATATAATTTAATAATCGCATACGTATTTTCAAAATTGGCATTTATCTTTGCGCCACTATGTCTACAGATCAGAATAAATTCCAGGCGATCATATCGCATTGTAAAGAATATGGTTTTGTTTTTCAGTCCAGCGAAATTTACGATGGACTCAGTGCAGTATATGACTACGGTCAATACGGGGCAGAACTGAAGAAAAACATCAAGGATTATTGGTGGAAAAGCATGACGCAATTACACGAAGATATCGTGGGGATTGACGCTGCCATCTTTATGCATCCTACTACCTGGAAGGCATCCGGACACGTGGATAATTTCAGCGACCCCATGATTGATAACAAGGATAGCAAAAAACGCTACCGGGTGGATCACCTCATCGAAGGTCACGCAGAAACATTATCCAAAGAAGCCGGCGACGCCCTCCTGGCACAGATGGATGAACTGCTGAAGGAAAACGACTTCGCAGGCCTCAAAACATTAATAGAATCTAACAAAATAAAATGCTCCGTTAGCGGAACTGTTAACTGGACAGAGGTACGTCAGTTTAACCTGATGTTCTCCACCCAGCTGGGTAGCGTAACCGACGAAGCCAGCGAAATATACCTGCGTCCTGAAACTGCACAGGGTATCTTCGTGAACTTCCTGAACGTACAGAAAACCGGTAGGATGAAAGTGCCTTTCGGTATAGCACAAATTGGTAAGGCTTTCAGAAATGAAATCGTAGCCCGCCAGTTTATTTTCCGTATGCGCGAATTTGAGCAGATGGAAATGCAATTCTTTGTACGCCCTGGCACCCAACAGGAATGGTACGAGAAATGGAAAGCAGAACGTATGCAATGGCACCTGAGCCTGGGCACAGATCCTGCGAAATACCATTTCAAAGACCACGTAAAATTAGCACACTACGCAGATGCGGCAGTGGATATTGAATACGAATTCCCATTCGGCTTCAAAGAAGTAGAAGGTATTCACTCCCGTGGTGATTTTGACCTGAAACAACACCAGGAATTTAGCAAGAAGAAAATTCAGTACTTCGATACAGAAATCAATCAGAACTACGTGCCTTATGTGATAGAAACTTCTATCGGTCTGGATCGTATGTTCCTGCTGACTATCTGTAATGCTTATGCAGAAGAAGACCTGAGCACTGCTGATAAACAGGATAGCCGCGTGGTACTGCGCTTACCTGCTAAACTGGCGCCAATTAAACTGGCGATCTTCCCGCTCACCAAAAAAGATGGTTTACCAGAAGCAGCTAAAATATTAATGAACGAATGTAAACAGGCATTCCATTGCTTCTATGAAGAAAAAGATGCGATTGGAAGACGCTACCGTCGCCAGGATGCCATTGGTACACCGTTCTGCGTAACCATTGATCACCAGACCAAAGAAGATGGCACTGTTACCATCCGTCACCGCGACAGCATGGAACAGGAGCGTATCCCACTGTCTGAAGTGAAAGCACTGGTATTAAGCAAAATACTCTAGTAACTTTTAAGGGCTATGGCCGTTAAATAAGTACAAAAAGCAACCACTGTTATGCCTATACGTACTTTTGTAACTGTCATAGCCCTTGCTATGTCCGGTTTGTATGCTGCTGCACAAACCTCGTCTTCCACAGTAAATACTTCAAAGAAAACTTCCGGCAATTATAATCAGGTTGCCTCTGTAGCTTTCGCCGGCCCGGCCTGTGGTATATCATTGCAATATGATATCCGTTTCAATAGCGGTCATACCGGATTAGGCGCCAGGGCAGCTGTTGCATATGTGCCTCCATACGAAGACTCATGGAAGGGCACCGGGGATGTTCCCGTATATTATAGATGGTATGATGGTAAACCCACGGTATTGCTGGGCCTCAACTATGTGCTGGCACCTACTCCCAACTCCAAAAATATGGTGGAATTTGGCGCTGGTGCTACCTATCTATTCGGAGATTCGCTATGGTACGATGATATTACTACCAGTTACGCCGTATTGGGCTGGATTTCTGCCAACTATCGCCGTACTATCGGGAAGCGTTTGCTGATGAGAGTGGGTGCATCCATTGTAGGCTCAAAGCGTTATATAGCAAACTTCCCCACGCCCGAGTGGAGCCTGGGATATCGCTTTTAATTATCCGTACAACTCCTGGTGAATAGCGTGCCGGTCGTAGCCCATCGCCTGTATGCGTTGCTTGGCTTCATCTATCATGGCTTTCCAGCCACACAGAAAGAAATTGGCTGGCCGTTTATCATTTTGCAATAATTCTTCATACACGTTGTGTACATAGCCTTTTCTGCCGCTCCAGTTTTCTTCGCGCGATAAGGTAGGAATGTAATTGAAGTTGGGTAGCGATGCTGCCAGCTGCTGCATTTCGGCTGCATATAGGAGGTCATGCTGATACCGTACACCAAAAATCAGATGTATAGGCGCATGTGGAATCTGATGCTCCTGTATGTAATGCGCCATAGAACGGAAAGGCGCAATGCCGGTACCGGTACAGATCAGAAATAATTCTTTATCTAACGGTTCCGGTAGTACGAAAATACCCTGCGGTCCACGCAACAGTAATTCGCTGCCCACTTTTATTTCGTTGAACAGATATGTGCTGCCAAGGCCGCCTTCCAGCAATACAATCACCAGCTCAAATTCATTGCTGCCAACAGGATGAGAGGCAATGGAATAACTACGCCAGCGCTTGTTTTTTTTCTCGTGAATAGGCAGGTCCAGCGTAACAAACTGTCCGGGTTTGAAGTCGAAACGATCCATGTCCGGTACCTGGATCCAAAAGCGGCGGGTATTGTGGGTTTCATCCACCAACTTTGTAACGATGCCTGTATGCCATAGGTCCAGCATGGAAGTTGAATTTTGGTATTACTGAATATAGTAAAAATCTGGCATTTTTATTATTTGGATATTTCATTATTTGATTATACCAGCCCCTCCTTCTCTAAATATCTTGATCCGCCAATATCAAAATCGGTAAATCTTCTTTACCTTTGCATTCTTCATGAATTTACAGGCTGTATTACAATTATTTCAACGTGATGCTCGCCTGCAGTCGCTGGTGAAGGGGATACAATCACCCACCCCACAATACTTTCAGCTTTCCTCCATTAGTGGGAGTGCAATAAACTTTGTGGCAGTTAGCACCTGGGCGCATGCAGATGCGAACCATCTCTTCATCTTAAACGATAAAGAGGAGGCAGCCTATTTCCATAACGATCTGGAACAACTCAGCCAGGCACTGGACATTTTCTATTTCCCGGATTCCTTCAAAAAAGTAGGGCAGTTTCACGAAATCAACAGCAGTCACAGTATGCTGCGGACAGAAGCCCTCATGAAGTTTTCCGGAGATAAAGTCCATAAAAAAATACTGGTCACCTATCCGGAAGCACTCTGGGAAAAAGTGGCCGGCAATCAGGCTTTCAGCGCCAATATGGTGCAGTTGAAAGTAGGCGATGTACTGAAAGTAGATCCCCTGCTGGAACAACTGGTATCCTGGGGCTTTCATGCCACCGATTTTGTGTATGAACCCGGCCAGTACGCCGTAAGAGGAGGTATCCTCGATATCTACTCTTTTGGTAATGAAAAGCCTTACCGTATTGAATTATTTGGGGAAGATATAGACTCTATACGCCTGTTTGATCCTGAGTCTCAGCTGAGTGAACGCAAACTCACCCAGGTGACGCTGATCGCTAACATGGATACCCATGGCACCAGCACAGATCACGGCAAAACACCCCTTACCAGCTTCCTCCCCGCTAACACCGTGGTGTGGATGAAAGATCCTGGTTATGTACAAGGTGTGATAGAACAGCTGGAACAACGCCTGGACGACTTCCTGCTCACCGGTCAGAAGGTAAAAGTGGATGAAGACGACGAAATGGTGCTGAAAGAAGACGATTTCGTGAAAGCCGCCCCACTGCTGCAACAGCTGCTGGAAAAGCCCACCATCGTTTTTGGTAACAAAGACTGGTTAAGCGATAAAGGCTACTCCCCCACTGACATTGTATTCGATACCCAGGAACAACCCGTGTTTAACAGACAGTTTGATTTATTGATCAAAGATCTGGGCAAACATAATAGCGGTAAATATTCTCTCTTTATATTCTCCGACAATCCCCGCCAGCTGGAACGCTTGCGGAGTATTTTCGAAGACCTCAAAGCAGATTTCGTATTCTTCCCGATTCCCGTAGCCATCAGCAACGGATTTATTGATCATTCGCTGAAACTGGTATGTTATACCGATCACCAGATCTTCCAGCGCTTCCACAAATACAAGGTAAAACAAGCCTACAACAAGAATAAGGCAATTACCATGAAAACCTTGCGGGAGCTGCAATCCGGAGATTTTGTGACGCATATTGATCATGGCGTGGGCATGTACAGCGGTCTGCAAAAAATTGAGGTAGGAGGAAAAATGCAGGAAGCCATCCGCATCATTTACAAAAACAACGACCTGTTGTATGTAAATATCAACTCCCTGCACAAAATCAGCAAATACACCGGCAAAGAAGGCGTAGAACCTAAAGTGAATAAACTGGGTAGCGATGCCTGGGATAAACTCAAGGAGAAGGCCAAAACGCAGGTAAAAGATATTGCGAAAGACCTGATACAGTTGTATGCGGTACGTAAAGCCCAGCAAGGCTTTGCACATACCCCGGATACCTACCTGCAAACAGAACTGGAAGCCTCCTTCATTTATGAAGATACCCCGGATCAAAGCAAAGCTACTGCCGACGTAAAACGCGACATGGAATCACCCGCTCCAATGGATCGGCTGGTATGTGGCGACGTGGGCTTTGGTAAAACAGAAGTAGCCATCCGTGCCGCTTTTAAATCAATTGTAGATGGTAAACAGGCTGCCGTACTGGTGCCTACTACCATCCTGGCTTTCCAGCACTATAAAACTTTCGCAGATCGTCTGAAAGATTTCCCCTGCACAGTGGATTATCTGAACAGGTTCAAATCTTCCAAAGAGAAAAAAGAAACACTCAAGCGCCTCGAAGAAGGAAAAATTGACATCATTATCGGCACCCACGCCTTGCTGGGTAAGGAAGTGAAGTTCAAAGACCTTGGCGTACTGGTGGTAGATGAAGAGCAAAAATTCGGTGTTTCTGCCAAAGAAAAACTGAAACAAATAAAACACAACGTAGACACCCTCACACTAACGGCAACGCCTATACCGCGTACGCTCCAGTTTTCGTTGATGGGTGCCCGTGACCTTTCTGTCATCAATACACCTCCGCCCAACAGGCAGGCCATTGAAACAGAAGTACAGGTGTTTAACCAGGACCTGATCCGTGATGCTATTTACTTTGAGGCAGAACGTGGCGGTCAGGTGTACTTTATCCACAACCGGGTAAAAGGACTGAAGGAAATGGCTGGGCTGATTCAGGGATTATGCCCCGATCTGTCTATTGCCACCGCACACGGGCAGTTGGAAGGCCATCAGCTGGAAGAAGTGATCCTTGATTTCATCGACCGTAAATACGATGTACTGGTATGTACCAATATCGTGGAAAGTGGCGTGGATATTCCCAATGCCAATACCATCATCATTAATAACGCACATCACTTCGGACTGAGCGACCTGCACCAGCTGCGTGGCCGCGTAGGACGCAGTAATAAAAAGGCTTTCTGTTATCTGCTGGCGCCGCCTATGAGCACGCTGCCTTCTGATAGCCGGAAACGCCTGCAAACACTCGAACAACATAGTGAGCTGGGAAGCGGCTTCCAGATTGCCATGCGCGACCTGGATATCCGCGGCGCCGGTAACCTGCTGGGTGGTGAACAAAGCGGTTTCATGGCCGAAATAGGTTTCGATATGTACCAGAAAATCCTGGACGAAGCCATCCGGGAACTGAAACAAAATGAATTCCGCGATCTGTTTAAAGATCAGCTGGAAGAGAAGAAAGATTTCGTTAGCGACTGTACCATTGACACCGACCTGGAAATACTCATCCCGGATACTTATATAGAAAGCATCCAGGAACGTTTAAACCTGTATCAGGAACTGGATAATATCATGGAAGAAGGCAAGCTGCAGGCTTTTGAAGTGGATATGGCCGATCGTTTTGGTCCGCTCCCTGAGCCGGTAAAAGACCTGCTCACCATGATCCGTTGCCGCTGGATGGCTATACAACTGGGCTTCGAGAAAATGATGCTGAAAGAAGAAAACCTGCGTTGCTACTTTATCAATAACCCCGACTCCCCTTACTTTGAATCCCCTACGTTCAATCATATATTAACGTATATACAAACCCGTACTAATAACGCCAAACTCAAACAGGTAGGCAAAAACTTCATGCTGGTGGCTTCCCGCATCCGCCATATGAATGATTTATACGACTTCCTCAAGGCCATGACTGATAGCCGGAAATAATTTCCCTGTAACATAATCTCTTTGTAATCGTTTCATTTATAACATGAAATGTATAATTCTATTTCTGTAACTGAGCGTTAACAAAATTTTATAAAATCCCATTTGTGGAATCACTTTCTAACCACGCATCATGAGGGCGTAAACAACAACGAAAACTAAATTTTTTAAACAATAGAAAAACATCGACACATGAAAAAGGTAATGTTATTAGCAGCTAGTTTATTTTTTGCCCTGAGCACTTTTGCACAACAGGCCGATAATAAACCACCGGTAAAAAAGATTGAAGTAAATGGTTCTGCAGAAATAGAAATAACACCAGATGAAATTTATTTCGACATCTCTCTCCGTGAATACCTGAAAGGTAAAACCAAAGTAGACATCAGCACATTGGAAAAACAATTGGAAAAAGCAGTAGCGGAAGCAGGCATCTCCAAAAATGATTTGACTGTTGAAAACGTGTATGGTAACAACTTTGAGATATTACGTAAAAAGAAAGATCCACAGGAATTTATGGCGCGCAAACAGTATCGCCTGAAATTAACCAAGCTGGATAAAATCAATCAAATCCTGGGTGCAGTAGATGCGGAAGGAATTGAAAATACCAGAGTGGCTTCTTACTCTTCCAGCAAAATGGAAGCATACCGTAAAGAAGTAAAAATTAAAGCATTGCTGGCCGCAAAAGAAAAAGCTGAATATATGCTGGCGGCTATCGGTAACAAAGTATATAGTGTGATCGAAATCCAGGAAATGAATACTGATAACTACACCGATGTACGTCCGATGATGATGGCTAACTTTAAATCTGCAGCTGCTGCGGATGATGCGGGTTCTGATATCGAATTCAAAACCATTAAAGTGCGTGCAGAAGTAAGAGCAGTATTTGAGATAAAATAATTACACTGGAGATGTAATAAAAAAAAATCGCCCCCTGCTATATAGCGGGGGGCGATTTTCGTTTATAAAGATCCAGTTAAATTAGAAGCTGTATCTCAGACCCATCTGCATTTGATGACGGGAGCCAAAGAAGTCTTTGGAATAAGGAGTACCTGGGTTGGTATAAGTGTAAGTTGGATAATTGTTAACCGCTTTACCAGTAGGTGTCAGACCAACACTCGCAGAAGAGTTGAAAGTGTTTGGTGAGAAGTATTGGATACCCCAGTTTTTGTTCAACAGGTTAGTAACATTCACGATGTCATAAGTAAACGTGATCGTGTGTACTCTCTTGTGTGTTTTAATGTTGAAGTCCTGTGCAAAACGGAAGTCAGCTTGAGTATTCCACGGAGTACGACCACCGTTACGCTCAGTGAAGTCACCTTTGCGGCTGCTCAGATATTTATCGCTGTTTACGTGATCCATGAAAGCAGTTGCTTGTTGAGCGGCAGTAACACCACCTTTATCAGCGAAGAAGTTAGTGGCTTCAGCTACATCTTTCGGGATGTAAGCCAGGCTCACCTGCTGTGGAGTACCCTGTACAGTAGCATTTACGAAACCGTAAGTGAATGGTAAACCGGAAGAGGTATTAAAGAAGGCAGAGAAAGTAGATACCCATTTACCTTTAGAACCCCAATCTTGTTTGTAGCTAACAGTAGCTACGATACGGTGGCGAACATCAAAGTTAGAGTAAGCCAGACCTGGGTTGTTAGGATTCAGGGCCTGGTTCAGCTGCCAGTTAGACTCCATGGAGTTACGGATACCATTGGTGATATCTTTAGCTTGACCATAAGTATAAGCCGTCATGAAGTTCAGACCGAATGGGAAAGATTTAGAGATCTGACCAGTGATGCTGTAACGGTAACCTTTGTCGGTGTTAGACAGCAGGTAAGCGTTAGTATATGACGGGTTGATTTTTTTACCGGAGAAGATCGGCTGTTGTTTGTTTACGTCGTAAGCATAGTAAGTAGGGTTATCTACCAGGTTCACCTGTTGGAACTGCAGATCCTTTACTACTTTGGTATAGATACCTTCGATGCTGAATTTCCACTGATCATGAGTGGTGTAATCCAGGGCGAGACTGCTTCTCCATACCTGTGGCATTTTGAAGTTGTTGTCGATCATATCTACCTGAGTAGGACCAGTTGCATTATTAACGTCTACACCATTTTGTTTGGCGAAATCAGCGATACCATTTGCAGAAGGTTTAGCTGCAGGTAACGGACCGTTTACGAATGGTTTGCTGGATGCTTTGTTATCATATGCACCGTAAGTAACACCATTATTATAGTAAGCATAACCAATCCATGCAAAAGGAATACGACCAGTGAACAAGCCGCTACCACCACGTAATACCAGGCTGTTATCACCTTTGATATCGTAGTTGAAACCTAAGCGTGGAGAGAACTGTACGTTATTCAGGAAATCGTTTTTGATATCCTTTGGTTTAGTGTAGGTATAAGTAGTTCCGTAGTTAGGATCTTCTGGTGCCTTGATAGTTTTATCGCTCAGTGGTTGTTTGTTCGGAATACCGGTGTAGTCTAAACGTAAACCTGGAGTGATACGGAAACGATCAGTCAGTTGAATTTCATCCTGGCCATATAAGCTCAGCAGGTTTACTTTAAACTGTGCTGGCGGATTAGCCATGATGTTATCACGTGAGTTGTTAGCGTAGTTGAAGTTACCACGTACACGGGAAGGATTGTTATCCAGGAAAGCCTGGATGCTGTCGTAATCCAGACGACCGTTCCATGAGTTTACGAAACCGTAAGTGATGTTGTAGAACTCGTTGTGTGTACCTACAGTGATGGTGTGGTTACCTTTGAATATAGTGACGTTATCAGTGATTTCAAACGTCTTTTGTTTCATATTAAAGATACTTGCTTCACGGTCAGTACCGAGGAAGATAGTAGAACCCGGGGTTCTTCCTTTAATCTGAATTTGTGGTGTTGCAGGGTCAGACAATGGATCTCTGAAATCGTGCACAGAAGAATAACCCAGGATCAAGCTGTTAGACAGGGTGTTGTTGAAGTTGCTCTTCAGTTCTGCTACTGTAGAAGACTGGTTATTGGTCTGTTTGAAGTCGATACCTTTGAAACGGAAGTTTTGTTGATCGCGTTCCAGGTTGGTAGCTTCAGAAGTAATGGTATTGTTACGAACAGATAACTGATGTTTCGCGTTGATATGCCAGTCAATTCTGTTGAAGAATTTGTTGGAATTAGAATAGATGCTGGTGTTACCTGCAGTACCTGCGTCTACGCCGTAGGTTTTCATTAAATCGGTGATTTTAATAGCATCTTGTTCAGTTAAGATACCACCGTTATCAGCCGAACCTGCACCGAGGATAACCGGATCTACACGACGGGTGATTTCTTCGTTGGTGAAGAAGAACAATTTGTTTTTGATGATAGGGAAACCAACACGTACACCTGTTTGGTATTCGTGGAAGTCGCTAGGCAATTTAGAACCATCACCGGCATTGTTTTTACCGATCATAGAAGCGTTACGGCCAAAACCATACACGGAACCGTGTACTTCGTTGGTACCGCTGCGGGTTACAGCGTTTACGCTACCACCGAGGAAGTTACCTACTTTCACATCAAATGGAGCCAGTAATACCTGTACATCCTGGATCGCATCCAGAGATACGGGGTTAGTACGGGTAGAGCTACCTGGCTGACCGCTGGTGCTGCTCTGTCCACCTAAGGAAGGGCTGAAACCAATCGCGTCATTGTTGATAGCACCATCCAGGGTTACGTTGTTATAACGATAGTTAGTACCCAGGAAAGAGTTGTTGTTGCTCTGTGGGGTTACTTTCGTCAGATCCTGCAGGCTGCGGCTCATAGAAGGGAGCGTTTTGATTTGCTCTTGTCCTACTCTTGTACCGCCGGCTTTACCAGCACCAGGCGTTCCGGTTACTACTACTTCACTCAGTGCAGTAGATTCTTCGGCTAATTTAAAGTTGAAATTGGTGGTACCCAATCCGAGGTTAACGTCTGATTTAATTTCTTTTTTATATCCAATGAATGAAACAGTGATGGTATAAGGACCACCTGGATTCAGGTTCGGCAAGATATAACGGCCGTCTGTGTTGGTCTGAACGCCGGATTTTGCGCCGGTACTGTTGTTTACTATTACTACTGTAACGCCAGGGATAGCCTGACCACCCGGATCGGATACCTTACCCGATATAACGGAAGTAGTTACCTGTGCCTGCGCGTTGTTGTAAAAAAGAATTACAAGAAAGCTAGCTAATAGCGTAAAGAATGATTTCATAAACTGTTTTGTAAGTATTTACAGGTGCAAAGGAAACAGTCTAAAACAACCAGAATGTTAACAGATTATTACGGAATTGTTAAGGAGTGCATAAAGTGAGCTTAAAAAAGGGCTGTGTTTGTTTTTTGGGTTAAAATAACATTGGTTTTGCGCTCCAATTTAACCTTAATGTTAACAGCGCCGGAAAAAGGGGGTACAAATTAATTGTTAACTGGCGGTAAACAATAAACAACATAATATAACCTTAATGTATATACGAAAAAGCCCCGCCTGTAAAGGCAGGGCTGATGTGAAATGTCATCAGAAAATGATGTTAATTAATTTCGACTTTGAAAGTCCCGTCCGTTAAAGGTTTTTCAGTATCACCATTTGATAATACACCAGAGAATGTACCCTCTGCATGCTTACTATTAATGCTCGTTATATTTACTTTGATATTTTGACTGGTGTATCCCATTGCCTTTTGCTGGATCTGCATGAGCGACATTTCTACGCCGTCAAATGCGCCAGTGGTAAGGCTATCCTTGGGAAAGGTAATCATCAGTTCCATGTGGTAACCGAAGTTGTTGGTAACGCCGTCTACTACCAGGGTCTTCTTTCCTGCATATACAGTGTCGGTAACATAAGCTTCTGTAGCGTTGGATTGATAAGTATCCTTATCCAGCTTAAAGGAAAAACTACCATTAGGTTTTACGTCTTCTTTCTTAGGATTGCAGGCACTAAAGCCCAATACGGTAATGATGGCTACCAATAATAATGTAATACGCATTACGTAATTGTTTTTGTTTGGTATGCCGCTTTTTATCAGGAAAACCAGTGCCGGCCGCTATGGTGGCGGCCAGCGATAATTTAAATTAACATAGGATACTGGTCAAGACTGTTGGCATAGGGATAATGTGGGTGCAATATATATAAAAAAATACGAATTAAAAAAATGTATATATGGTGAGATGGCCTTCAAAACATTCCCTCCACCAACACAGGCTATTTCCCCGGAAAGTAAACCGGGAAATTGTTCTCCTTCAACATATCATGAACCTACACCTTTAATATATTACTATCTCTGGGAGATGTTTTTTTCGTCCTGGTATCATGTAACACGGACTACACACCATAATTAACAATTTTTTTGGGCCCGAATTACGTATTATTACGGCGTTACTGAATATTTAAAAGCACATTATGTCATCGGAAGTAATCAAGCAATTACAGGAGGCGGTGCAGTTTTCACCAGAGAATGTGCCCTTACGTATGCATCTGGCGCAGGTATTACTGCAAGACTATGAATATATAGCAGCGGAAGAGCAATACAGGAAAGTACTAGAGCTTTCTTCCACTAATACTGCCGCCCAGCTTGGCCTGGCGCGTACCTTTTATCACCAGCAGAAATTCTCTGCAGCCATCGTAGTACTGGAACAATTGGAACACCGCGAACCAGACCACTTTGACGCATTGCTGTTACATTGCCGCATTTTGGTGAAGGAACAATCCATGCCACCCGCAAAAGAGATCTATCAGCATTTATTACAAATAAACCCCGGTTTCCGCGATGAAGCCCTGGACAGCCTTTTCCGCGTTGCTCAGTCCGCTCCTGTTTCATTTAACGATGACGACGAAGAAGACGAAGAAAGCGAAAACCTGTTCATGCTGGAAAAACCGGAAATCAATTTCTCTGATGTAGGTGGTATGGAAAGAGAAAAGCAGGAAATAGATCTGAAGATCATTAAGCCCCTGCAATTCCCGGATCTCTATAAAGCCTACGGTAAAAAAGCAGGTGGTGGTATCTTATTATATGGTCCTCCTGGCTGTGGAAAAACCTATCTGGCCAAAGCTACTGCCGGACAAATACAGGCAGAGTTCATTAACGTTGGCATCCATGATGTGTTGGATATGTGGGTAGGCACCAGTGAAAAGAACCTCCACAGCCTGTTTGAACTGGCCAGGCAAAGTAAGCCCTGTGTGTTGTTTTTTGATGAGGTAGACGCATTAGGCGCTAATCGTTCCGCACTCCGGCAGTCCGGCGCAACGCATATTATTAACCAGTTCCTCGCTGAAATGGATGGCATCGCCGCCAACAATGAAAACATTCTCATCATTGGCGCTACCAACGCCCCCTGGAGCCTGGACCCGGCATTCCGCCGCCCCGGCCGTTTCGACAGAATCATTTTTGTTGCGCCTCCGGAAGCAGATGGCCGCGAAGAAATACTGAAGCTGCAACTGCGGGATAAACCTGTGAGCGATATCAACTACAACGCTTTGGCGAAAGTTACTGCCGGCTATTCCGGCGCCGATCTCAAAGCCATTGTAGACATTGCCATAGAAGAAAAACTGCTCGAAGCATTGCAGAAAGGCGCACCACAACCCATCACACAGAAAGAATTATTAAAAGCCGCTAAAATACATAAGCCTACCACCAGGGAATGGTTTAATACCGCCCGTAACTACGCGTTGTATTCAAATGAAACCGGTCTTTATGATGATGTTCTGAAATATCTGGATATTAAGAAATAACGTTTATGGCTGTATTAATTCAGCGCGCTCATATTTTGTTACAACAAGGTCGCTTCGATGATGCGTTTACTGCCTTGCGGCAGCACCTGAGCACCAATGCACATGATACGGAAGGCCTTTACCTGCTTACCATCTGTTACCTGGAAACAGGCAATATCGTGGAAGCAGAACAGGTAGCGGCTAACACCCTTAGCTTCGCCCCTTACGACGACCGGTTTTTGTATCTGCAGTCAAGAATTGCCTTCATTAAAAATCAATATAACGAGGCTATCCGTGCTATTAGCAGCGCGGTAGCTATCAATCCCGGCTATGCGCATTATTTTGCCATGTGGAGCCAGATACTGCTGAATAAAAAGGAGTATGAGGCGGCGCTGCAAAAAGCAGAAGAAGGCCTGGCATTGAATCCGGAAGATGAAGTTTGTTTGAATCTGCGCTCCCATGCACTATTTAGCCTGGGCAGAAAAGAAGAAGCGTTCTCCAATTTGCATGAAGCCCTGGAGCATAATCCGGAAAATGCCTATACCCACGCCAATCTTGGCTGGAAATGGCTGGAAGTACGCGATCACCGCAAAGCGCTGGAGCATTTTAGAGAGTCTTTGAAGATAGATCCCAATAATGAACTGGCCCGCAACGGCATGGTACAGGCCATGAAGGCAAAATACTGGCTATACCGGCAGTTCCTGAATTACTCTTTCTTTATGAGTCGCCAGAAAGCAAGCACGCAGTGGGGAATTATCATTGCGATTTTTGTGCTCACGCAGGTGGCTAATCAGTATTATTTCCCGCTATATGTAATACTGGCGTTGATTGCTGTTTCTACGTGGTTGATTACACCGGTGAGTAACCTGTTTCTTCGCCTGAACCCCTACGGCAGATATGCTTTGAGCCCGGAACAAACCAAGGTATCCAATATTGTAGGTATCCTGCTGGGCGCCACGCTACTCACAGGCGTTGCATTCCTGCTCACTGGTATAAACGGATTGTTGGCCTTGTGTATTTGCAGCGGCGTAATGTTATTACCTTCCGCCGGGCTATATGTAGCCGAAGGAAAGAAGTACCGTAATTTCACAAAGTGGTATGTGCTGGCACTTGCGGCATTGGGAGTATTGGGAACCTGCTTTACTTTTATGACAAACGAACCATTTAATATATTCGTTACCGTTATGTTGATAGGCGTCTTCGGCTACCAGATTTTAGCGAATTTTATACTGACGAAAGAAAAATAAAAAAAGCTGTTATAAACAGAAAAGGCTTCCGGTTTACGGAAGCCTTTTCTGTTTATAACCTAAACGTATATACGTAATTAAGCATCGATCTTTGCATACTTCGCGTGAGATTCGATGAATGCTCTGCGTGGCGGAACTTCGTCACCCATCAGCATACTGAATACGCGATCTGCTTCTGCAGCGCTTTCAATGGTTACTTGTTTCAGGGTGCGATGTTCAGGGTTCATGGTAGTATCCCACAGTTGCTCTGCGTTCATCTCTCCCAAACCCTTATAACGCTGAATGGTAACGCTGTCTTCCTTACCACCGCCAGCTAATTTCACAGTAGCAGCTTTACGCTGTTCTTCTGTCCAGGCGTATACTTGTTCCTTTCCTTTTTTCACGAGGTACAGTGGTGGTTGTGCAATGTACACGTAACCCTGTTCTACCATCGCTTTCATGTAACGGAAAATGAAGGTCAGGATCAATGTCGCAATGTGACTACCATCCACGTCGGCATCCGTCATGATGATGAGCTTGTGATAGCGCAGTTTGGAAAGGTTCAGTGCTTTATCATCTTCTTCTGTACCGATGGTTACACCCAATGCAGTAAAGATGTTTTTGATTTCGTTATCCTCGTAGATTTTGTGCTCCATGGCTTTTTCTACGTTCAGGATCTTACCACGTAATGGCAAAATAGCCTGGTAGTTACGGTTACGGCCTTGTTTGGCAGTACCACCCGCGGAGTCTCCTTCGACAAGGTACAGTTCACATTTGGTAGGATCGTTGTCGGAGCAATCGGCCAGTTTACCTGGTAAACCGCTACCGGTCATCACGCTTTTACGTTGAACCAGCTGCCGTGCTTTACGGGCTGCTTCACGTGCCTGCGCTGCCAATACTACCTTGTTGATCACCGTTTTAGCTTCGCGTGGATTTTCTTCCAGGAACGCATCTAATACAGCTGCTACAGAACTATCTACCACTCCCATTACATCGGAGTTACCGAGTTTGGTTTTGGTTTGTCCTTCAAACTGAGGCTCAGGTACTTTCACGCTGATAATGGCGCTCAATCCTTCGCGGAAGTCATCTCCGGTAACTTCTACCTTCGATTTTTCAAACATCTTATTTTTATCACCATAAGATTTGAATACGCGGGTAATAGCACGGCGGAAACCAGCTACGTGCGTACCTCCTTCAATGGTGTTGATGTTATTTACATAAGAGAAGATGTTTTCACTGAAAGCATCATTATATACCAATGCCACTTCTACTGCTACGTTGGAAGCAGGATCATGTGTTTCTACATAAATAGGCGCTGGTAACAGTGGGTTACGGCGACCATTTTTATCGAGCATCTGTATAAACTCCTTGATACCGCCTTCGCTATAGAAATTTTCGGTGAAGAAGTTGCCTGCTTCATCTTTTTCGCGTTCATCGGTCAGGGTGATGTTGATCTTACGGTTCAGGTAAGACAATTCACGTAAACGGCCGGCGAGGATTTCGCGGTTGTAAGTCGTTTCCTTGAAAATTTCACCATCTGGTTTGAAATGTACAGTAGTGCCGGTGACTTCGCTGTTGCCTATTTCGCGAACAGCATACTGTGGTACGCCACGGTGATACTCCTGTTCAAATAACTTGCCTTCACGTTCTACTGTTACATATAACTTGTCACTCAGGGCGTTCACGCAGCTTACACCCACACCGTGCAAACCTCCGGATACCTTATACGTATTCTTGTCAAATTTACCACCGGCGTGGAGTACAGTCATAACAACTTCCAGTGCAGAACGACCTTCCTTAGGGATAATGCCGGTGGGGATACCACGTCCATCATCCTTTACCCGGATAGAGTTGTCTTCCAGGATAGTTACGTCAATGTTTTTGCAGTATCCGGCAAGGGCTTCATCAATAGAGTTATCTACCACCTCATAAACCAGGTGGTGAAGTCCCTTAATGCCGATATCGCCGATATACATGGCTGGACGCTTACGTACGGCTTCCAGTCCTTCCAATACCTGAATACTCCCTGCATCATATCCGTTGCTGCTGGGGCTGGGTGCTTGCACTAATTCTTCGCTCATATGTTGGTGTAAAATCTATTAGAAATAAAAACGGTAGACAATCATGCAAAAATACGAAAAATAAGCCTTATTTCCACAAAAGAATGCCTGTTTTTAAGAGGTGAGGACAGGCCAATTTTATCTTTATAGATTTCCGGCGCCGGCTATGTCTTTTACCCCGGTAAATAAAGTTTTCCACACCAGGTGAAAGTAAGATCGCTGCACGTCCCGTTGGTAAACCACCGTTGCCGTACGTTCTTTTTCACCTTCCAGGGGATTAGATTCTCTGATAATCAGTGTATTAGCAAGGAAACTGGCCAGGCCTTTCCGTTTAAATTGTCGCTGCTCCTTATCTTGTGTAAGCACGGCTATTTTCAGGTGCTGGTAACGCATTTTTATCTGCCCCTCTGCTTTCCGCTCATCTCCTTTAATATGAAAGAGTAATTCCTGGATATCACAGGAACGGATTTCGATTTTTCCAAGCGGTTGGGTCACCACATTCAGGTCTTTGCCGTTCATGTTTTTCAGTGCTCCCGACACGGCAAAGTGTCCGGCGTTATCATTCAGCGTGAAATCAAACCTGGCGGTGAGCTTCCCGCTTTGCATAAAAACAGCGTCAAAGTTGGCCACCATATGCCTGTTTTTAGCCACCAGGCTATCTACATTGGTAATATGGGTGAACAGCCCATGTACATGGCTGAAGTTAATATGACCGGATTGGCCGGTAACAGGATTCATTTCCAGGTACTGTAAATTAACGTTATTGGCCACCAGGCTATCTAAGCTCACTGGAATCTTCAGCTTATGGAGCAGTTGGCTGGGAAATTGGCCCAACTTATTGCCTGGTGGCATGGGCAAGGTACGATCCCGGTATATCTCCACACTGCCTCCCCTGATGTTGACCCGCTGCGCCCATATTTGCTGTTCCTGCAATAGCAGGCGCGGATTAAGGTTGTACAGGCTGATATCATTCAATACTATATCAAAGCGGTCTTGTTGTACCCCGGTTTTTTGTTGAAAGTTGGCCTTTTCGTAGCGGGGCTGCACTTCAAACCTGCCAATATGCAGGGTACGTAACGCCGCATCATAGCGGATTCCCCGTACATTCAACCAGTAAAGGCTGTCCCTGGTACGATTCATATAATCTTTCATCCCGATTTCGTAGTTGTGGGCATATAAAAAGCGGGTAGGATCATCCAGCGCCAGGGAGTCTATCAGAAAATCATTGACGCGCACGCGGAGATTGTGAAATTGGTGAATGACGCGGGAAGAATCTTTCCGCGTAAAAATGTATTTAAAATTGGTACTGTCCAATGTTAGCTTGCCGATGAAAATGGACTTCATCTTGGCTGATATATGTTCATACGCCGTTTTAGGCGCACTGGTATCTCTGACAGTGGCATTTTGCTCCATCACGATGCTGGGGCTACTCACTGTAAGAACGGCGGCATTGAATTCTTTTCCGATGAAATATCGCCACGGTTTGAAATACCGGAGGGCTATTTTGTCTACACTAATGGTGTACAACGCTGATGGGGCCCGTTGTTGAGCTAGCAGCCGCTGGTAGATAGTGGTGTCGGGCATCATGACCGCCTTTTCCAGCACGAGGCTACCTGAGAGTACGTCCAGCCGAAGGTCCTGGAATTTGATGGTATAAAGACTATCAGATAGATCCGTTACATAGCCCTGTAGTTCCTGTTTCAACAGCTTGTTCCAATAACGGTTGAGGTACCAGCCGGTGGCCATCACCAATAAAGTCAGTATACCGAACGTGATCAACACGATTTTTAGGAGTCTGCGTATGTTAAATCCTTTTAGGGCCATATCTGTAAAGCATAAACGAAATTTATACCAATAAGTTCTGCTATGGGGCACTGCAGCCGGTTGGCAGGCATTAAATGGTCCAGTGGCATTGTAAGTGTATTGTCAAAAACGTATTTGTTTAAAAAATGAATCCCTAAATTTGTGACTTCGATAACAGCACGGCATTAAAAAAATAGCTAAAGTGAAAGAAATACAGGAAATATTGTCATTAGCCATTCCGCAGCCAGCGATGAGCGACCAGCTACAACTGGCGGAGCAGGATAGCGTGTTGGTCCCTGATTGCCTGGACTTTACTTTACAGCGTTTTACCTATGATAAGCCGTTGCCCGTAGAAGATGTGGCGATGGTGATATATCAACCCGCCAAAAGAGGCCAGTCTGCTGCTATCGAACTGCGGTACTGTGTGGCCGGCAGCAAATATTGTAAAAATCCGTCCTGTACGGATCAACTTTGTGTAGAAGGCAATAAAGAGGCCTGCGTAGATCGGGTTCCCTCTGTAGACGTTATCAGTGTGCGTTTCCAGCCAGCCTTCATACAATCATTGCAGAAAGGCACCACTACTTTCTCTTTGTTCGAAAATCAGTCGCAAAAGCCTTTCGTGAAAACCATTCAACCATGTACAAAATCAAAGTCTGTACTGGAAACCATGGTGCATCACGATTATGAGGGCATTCTGAAAAATATATTCCTGCAAAGCCGGGCGCTGGATCTGTTGTTATACAGCTCCGACCAGTTTATGCAGAATGATACCGATGAACGCTATGGTTGCCGCTTCCTGACTCACCTGGAAGACCGCGAAAAAATAGAAAATGCCCGCAGCATTCTGCTGGAACAATTGGATTCGCCTATTACCATCAGGGATCTGGCGCGTCGGGTGGCTATGAATGAATGTTACCTGAAAAAAGGTTTTAAGGCCATGTATGGTACTACTATATATGACTACTTCCAGAAAGAAAGAATGGAAAAAGCCAAAGGCCTCTTGTATGAAAAAGGCATGTCTGTTTCAGAGGTAGCTATGTTGATGGGGTATTCCTGTATTTCTCACTTCTCTACTGCTTTTAAAAAGCACACCGGTCTGAAGCCGTGTGAATTGCTGTTGCGTTAATACGCCGCTATTCGTTTACTTTTCTGAATAATTTATAGGGAGATGGTATCGGTAAATCCGCTGCTGTAAAGGAACTTTATGTATTTTCCTTTTTCGATCATTTGTTTTCCCGATTTGAAAAGTGGAAGATAAAATATAGGTGTTTCTTTGTAGCACGATAAGCAAATATCCATTTGCACTTCCTATAAGCTTCCTTATTAGATTTGACCATGGGAGAAGCTTTGCTGGCAAAAGTAAGTAAAGCCATAAATGTACTTGCATGAAATATCAAACACCATTGAAGTTAAGTGCATCTTGCCAGAAAAGTTTCTACCAGATTTTTATAAAGTCGTTCGCTTTTGCGGGCGACTTTTTTTTGTGAAATATTTTCATGACAGCAGGTGCAAAATGGCAGAGCTATTGTGTCCCAGGGAAGACGTGATGAAGATATAAAATGAAAAACCCCGCCCAAAAGAGCAGGGTCTGTCCTATTTATCCCTATACCTATGAAATACGTGTTTGTGTTATTCAGTAATGGTACCTGCTTCGTTCAATAACACTGCTTTATCTGTACCGTTGTCCTGAATATTTATTTTGTAGTATGAAGCTACATCTGATCTCTCAATTTTCCAGCCATCTTTTATGGTTGCTGCCGGATATTTTGTTTTCAGTGTACCAGACACTGATTCCGGAAGAGTTTGAGCATCATAAGCGCTTCTTGTGGCAATCCATTTGCCATCCGCATCATACTCTGCAATAGTGTTTATATTGTCTTTTTGGAAACTTGCTGTCCAATGTCCTGCACTTGTCTTCGTCCACTTGGCAGCTGTTGTTCCCGCAAAATTCTGATCAAAAGAACTTTTAACTGCTTCAGGTGCTTGCACCGTTTTAGCAACTACTTTTGTTTTTTTAATTGATTTTTTTTGCTGTGCAAAAGTTATGCCGGAAGTGAATAGAACCGCGCAAAAAATTAACGTCAACTTTTTCATATTCGATATGGTTTTTTCCGTTGGGTTAAATTTAACTACTAGGTTTTTCTAATCTTCCTGGCAAATACGCTAAAACAATGCCAAAAACGTAATTTATATACTCTTTATTGCAAATTACGAAAAAAACAATAAAAAATATTCAAAAAGGCTTGTTTTTAGTAAACTTCTCCCTTTAGGAGCCAGTGTATTTTCTTAACTTCGCACAATTTTAATCAATTATTGTCTAAATAACATCAAAGGGCGGGGAATTGTTTTATGTCCAGCAAATATCAGGAATATAACCAGTTGAATTTACCTCAGATCGAGAAAGATATACTCCAGCACTGGGAGCAGTACCAGACTTTTGAAAAAAGTGTGGAAGTGCGCGAAGGCGCCACTCCTTTTGTGTTTTATGAAGGTCCCCCAAGCGCCAACGGTTTGCCGGGCATTCACCATGTTATTTCACGTACGTTAAAAGACCTCGTTTGCCGTTATAAAACCATGCGTGGTTTCCAGGTAAAACGTAAAGGAGGCTGGGATACCCACGGGTTGCCGGTTGAACTGGGCGTGGAAAAAATGCTGGGAATTACTAAAAAAGATATTGGTACCAAAATCTCTATTGCAGACTATAATGAAACCTGCCGTAAAGAAGTACTGAAATATAAAGATAAATGGGATGACCTGACCCGTAAGATGGGTTACTGGGTTGATTTGAAAGATCCCTACATCACCTTTGAGAATAAATACATAGAAACCTTATGGTGGGCTATGCAAACCCTGTATAAAAAAGGTTTGCTGTATAAAAGCGTGAGTATCCAACCCTACTCCCCCGCTGCCGGTACAGGTTTGAGCTCGGCAGAATTAAACCAGCCAGGTACCTATAAGAATGTAAAGGACACTACTATAGTGGCCATGTTTAAAGCGTTACAGGCGGATAATTCTCAATTCCTTTTTGATGCTGCCGGTAGCATTGAGGTGTTTTTCCTCGCCTGGACTACCACCCCATGGACATTACCTTCCAATCTGGGATTAACCGTTGGAGCTAATATAGAATATGTGCTGGTAAGTACTTTCAACCAATACACTCACCTTCCGGTGAATGTAGTAATGGCGAAAGTATTGCTGGGTAAGTATTTTAAGCCTGAAGGAGAAAATGCAGACTTCGATGCCTATAAAGAAGGCGATAAAGTAATTCCATGGAAAATACTGAGCAGCTTTAAAGGCAGCCAACTGGAAAATATCCGCTACGAGCAACTGTTGCCATTTGCACAGCCTGAAGAGGGAGATCCTTTCCGTGTTATCCTGGGAGATTTTGTCACTACTGAAGATGGTACTGGTATCGTACACACGGCGCCTGCGTTTGGTGCGGACGATAACCGCGTAGGTAAAAAGAACAACATCGGTATTTTAACACTGGTAGATAGAGAAGGTAAGTTCACAGATAACGTGGGTGAGTTTTCCGGTAGATTCGTGAAGAACTACAAGGATGATCCTGAGTATAAAGATGTGGATGTGGATATTGCGGTAAAACTGAAGAAAGAAAACCGTGCCTTCAAAGTAGAAAAATACGAACATACTTATCCTCACTGCTGGCGTACTGATAAACCAGTTTTATATTATCCGCTGGATGCGTGGTTTATTAAAACCACCGCCATGAAGGATAGAATGGTGGAATTAAATAAGACTATTAACTGGAAGCCGGCGTTTACCGGAACCGGTCGTTTTGGGAACTGGCTGGAAAATATGGTCGACTGGAACCTCAGCCGCAGCCGGTATTGGGGAACACCGTTACCGATCTGGCGTACAGAAGATGGCAGCGAAGAGAAATGTATTGGTGGAATTGAGGAATTGAATGCGGAGATCCGCAAAGCAAGTGAAGTATTAGGAGGAGATGTGAATAAGTCGTACCTGCACGAAGGTATTCTGGATTTGCATAAACCTTATGTAGATGAGATCATACTGGTAAGTGATTCCGGCCAACCAATGCGTCGTGAACCTGATCTGGTGGATGTTTGGTTTGACAGTGGTGCCATGCCTTATGCACAGTGGCATTATCCGTTTGAGAATAGAGAATTAATAGAAAAAGGGGAATCTTTCCCTGCTGATTTTATCGCAGAAGGAGTAGACCAGACCCGTGGCTGGTTTTACACCCTCCATGTACTGGGTGTAATGCTTTTTGATAAAGTTGCATATAAGACTGTGGTATCCAATGGTTTAGTATTGGATAGCAATGGTAATAAAATGAGTAAGCGCCTCGGTAACGTGGTGAATCCATTTGACACCATTGAGCAATATGGTGCAGATGCTACCCGCTGGTACCTGATCACCAATGCGTCTCCATGGGATAGTCTGAAGTTTGATGTAAAAGGTATTGGCGAAGCACAGCGTAAGTTGTTTGGTACCCTGTACAATACATATAACTTCTTTGCTATGTATTCCAATCTTGATAACTTTACATTCAAGGAGGCATATATTCCGTTAGAAGAGCGTCCGGAAATTGACCGTTGGATCATTTCGGTATTAAACACCCTGGTGAAGGATGTTACTGCCAGCTTCGATGATTACGAGCCTACCCAGGCGGGCAGAGCGATCGAACGTTTTGTGGATGAGCAACTGAGCAACTGGTATGTGCGTCTTTGCCGTCGCCGGTTCTGGAAGGGAGAATATGAGCACGATAAAATCAGCGCTTACCAGACATTATATGAATGTTTGGAAAAAATTACACAATTGATGGCCCCGGTTTCCCCATTTTTCACCGATTGGTTATTTAATAACCTGAACAGTGTAAGCGGGCGTAACAAGGCGGCTTCTATCCACCATACTGATTTCCCGGTAGCCGACGAGAAAGCTATTGACGCAGATCTGGAAGAAAGAATGCAGTTGGCCCAGGATATTTCATCACTGGTATTATCCTTGCGTAAGAAGGTGAATATCAAGGTTCGTCAGCCGTTACAGAAAATTTTAATTCCGGTAACCAATGTTCGGATACAGGAGCAAATGGAAAAGGTAGCAGACTTGATAAAAAGTGAGGTGAATGTCAAAGGGATTGATTATCTTACGGAAACGGAAGGTTTTATCAAGAAAAAGATTAAGCCGAACTTCAAGTCGCTTGGTGGTAAAATGGGTGCAAAGATGAAATCTGTAGCTGCCGTTATCGGCGGGTTCACGGAGACAGATATTGCCACCATAGAACGCGACGGCCATTTCAACCTGGTTGTAGAAGGAGAGCAAGTGCAAATTCAACTCTCTGATGTTGAGATCATTTCCGAAGATATTCCGGGATGGACAGTAGCTAATAAAGGCGCTTTAACGGTAGCGCTTGACATTACTATTACTCCTCAGTTGCAGGACGAAGGAAACGCCCGCGAACTGGTAAACCGGATACAGAAAATCCGTAAGGATAGTGACTTTGCTTTAACAGATAGAATCAGTGTTGCCGTTGAAAGCGTGGAGACGCTCAAATCGGCCATTGTGAACTATAATGACTATATTTGCACGGAAATTTTGGCAGATAGCCTGGAATTAGTGGAGAGATTGCACGATGGTACAGAAATAGAGGTGAATGACCTTAAATTTAATGTATTAGTTAACAAAAAAAGCTAATCCCCCATGGCAACAAAAAAGAAGGTTGCTAGTAAAACGACCCAAAAGGCCGCTCCGGTGAAAAAAACGGTGGCAAAGGCTCCGGCAGCAAAAAAAACTGCTAAACCTGCTCCCGCAAAAAAAGCCGCACCAGCGCCTAAGAAAGCCGCTGCGAAAAAAGTCGCCCCTGCAAAGGCGGCCCCTAAAGCAGCAGCAAAACCAGCAGCCGGAAAAGCCGTGGTAGCCAAAAGTACCGCTAAAAAAGTCGCCCCCGTGGCGCCTAAAGCAGCCGTAAAAAAGGCTTCTGCCTTACCAAACAGTAAATTAACATCCGTCAAGAGCGTTGCTGTACCTGCAAAATCGACCGTTAAAAAAGAGCCTGCTGTAAAGCAGCAAGTGGTTACGAAAAGTGTTTCCGCTGAAAAAAAGAAACCATTTATTTCTAAGTCAGAAGAAAAAGAACTTAAAACGATGGCAGTAAAGAAAGCAGATACTAAGGTAGAAGTTGCTAAGGAAAAAGAATCCTCAAAAAAAGCAGCTGAAAAACCAGTTGTTAAAGCTGAGAAATCAGTAAAAGCTGAAAAATCCGAGAAGCCCGAGAAAGCCGATAAACCCGAAAAAACGGAAAAAACCGAGAAAAAAGGTGGAAAAGCTACTTTGGTAACTTATCAACCCGAGTTTACCAAATCAGTGCTGGATCAACCAGCTACGCCCACCGGCCCAGTATACAGATACAGTGATGCTGACCTTCAGGAATTTAGAGAACTGATCCAAAAGAAGCTGGAATCAGCTAAAAAGGAGCTCATCTACCTGCAAGGCTTAATCACTCGTAAAGATGAAGCTGGTACTGATGATACTGAAAACAAATACATGAGCATGGAAGATGGTAGCGGCTCCCAGGAAAGAGAGCAGCTGAACCAAATGGCCAGCCGTCAGATTCAGTTCATCGACCACCTGGAAAAAGCTATGATGCGTATTGAAAACAAAACCTATGGTATTTGCCGTGTAACCGGTAAACTCATAGACAAGGCGCGTCTCAGAGCTGTTCCTCACGCTACATTGAGCATCGAAGCTAAATTGGCTAAAAGTAAATAGTCTGCATAAGACCTAACAAAAAGGCGCTCCCGCGAACTGCAGGGGCGCCTTTTTTATTTCACTGTAATCAGGTTTCAGCAGGCCGCCTGCTTTTTGTTGCGCAACTGACGAACGGCCAGGTAAATCAACCCCGCACCTGCCAGCCCCACCAAACTACCGACCCCAATTTTCCTTGCTTGTTTTTTACTGATAGCCGGTAACCTGAACTTACCAGGACCCGCTTGTGCAATATCCAGCAATGGCGCCAGCGATAGCCCACTGATAATCTTATCGGCAACCTTTTCTACAATTTCACCACGGTACTGTGGACAAAACGCAACGCCGATACCTGCTTCCGCTAACAAGTTGCTGTCGTGCTTTCCATCGCCCACATAAATGATATTTTGCCGGTTAATTTGATATTGCTGTGCAATATGCGGGAACATATGGCTTTTGCTGTACACTCCTTCTTTCAGAAAATAATCAGCAACAGAAAATTCACCAGTAGCTACGCTATTCACCAGGTGTAGTTTATTAGCGAATACGAAGTCCATTCCCAGCTTATTTTTTATATGACGAGCTACCGTGCCATAACCCTCTGTAATAAGGCCACAGGCATATCCCCGCTTCTTCAGTTCCCGTACAATTTCCCGGATGCCAGGTACTAGTGGAATGGCATCTGCTACTTCCAGCATTTCAGCAATATTGCGTCCTTCAAATAGTGTAGCGGTTAATTGCATACGGGTAACGTCATCATGCCGTTCCGCTAATATCTGCTGCAGCGCATCTTCCTGGTCAAATGCAATAGCAGCCCATTGCAAATAGCTCTGCGTAAATACGGCGTGGTCCAGGTTAAAGATGACCATCTTCTGTAACTTATCAATAGACTCCAGGATGGAATATTCCATTTGTTCCCGTATCAGGTTGATATTCCCCAGTGTTTCCAGGTTTTCCTGCGGTATATTTTCTGCTTTGCGAAGAATAGTGCGGGATACCTCTCTCGACATTTTGCTCAGCTGTTCCCACGTTTGCATGGCGTTTTCTACTTTGCCGATATTGGCTTCTGTGATGCGTGCACCCAGGTGATGCATATCTATCAACAGGCCGATATCTACACCATAATCATTTTCAAAATGCACACGCGACAGAAATGATTTTCGCGCTGCAATCATACCGCTGAGTGGCTGCTGAAAGTGCGACAACTCCGGGTATAAGATACTTAGCAGTGGCTTGGCCACCAATTGGGTGACCCTGCCTGCCTGCCGTTCAAAATAGGATTTGACGAAGTCAGCTTCATCTTTCTCAATAGGACCAGTTAAGAGGTCTACAATATTGTCGGGGTAGGTGAGAATGTCACCATCAACATAAGCGATAATATCATGTTTAGCCGCCATCATTCCTTCGCGCATGGAAATCCCCTTGCCGCGCTGGCTGCTGGTAATCACTCTTACCTGCTCTTTCATGGCTTCTTCTACAGTATTGTCAATGGAATTATCGTCCACTACGATGATCTCAATTTTGCGGGATGTTTTTTTTACGGTTTTAATAACCTGGCGTATGGTAGCACCTTCGTTTAATACAGGAATTACGATAGATATCATAGGAGTTCGCTATGTTAAAAGGTTAAGAAATAGTGCTGCAAAGAGCTGGTATTGGCATGTCAGGGCGCAATAATAACAAAAACCATACCTGTTACCGGAGCAGTTCGAAATGATAATACTTTGGAAACGCCCGTGGAGACTGCCCGAAACGAAGAAGGTCCCGCACATTGGCGGGACCTTCTTCGTTTACGTATATGCTTAAACGTTAGGATTCCTTTATTTGAATTCCTGCATTTCCACCAGTTTGTGATAGATGCCGTGCTGCTGCAACAATTGTTCATGAGTGCCGCGTTCTTTGATTGTTCCCTGGTCCATGACAATGATTTCATTGGCATGTTGTATGGTACTTAAACGGTGCGCAATCACAATAGTGGTGCGGTTTTGCATTAATTTATCCAGTGCCGCCTGTACCAGTTTTTCAGATTCGGTATCCAACGCAGAAGTAGCTTCATCCAAAATGAGGATAGGTGGATTTTTGAAGATCGCTCTTGCAATGGTAAGCCGCTGACGTTGCCCCCCACTGAGTTTCAGCCCGCGATCGCCAATGGAAGTATCATAACCCTGCTCCAGTTGTTCAATGAATTCGTGGGCATTGGCAATTTTAGCAGCGGCTATAATGGCCTCTCTGTCGGGGTTGAGCTGACCAAATGCAATATTATTGATCACGGTATCATTAAACAGAATTGCTTCCTGTGATACTACGCCAATCAAGCCACGGAGATCCTTTATTTTGAGATCGCGTACATCTTTACCGTCTATACGAATGGCGCCTTTATTTACATCATAAAAACGTGGTAAAAGGTCGGCCATCGTGGATTTCCCTGCACCGCTACGTCCAACCAGTGCAATCATTTGTCCCTTATTAATGCGAAGTTGAATGTCTTTGAGCACATACTGTTGTTCGTATTTAAAGGAGATGTTATCGAATTCAACGCTGTTGTTAAATTCCCCGATAGACTGCGCCTGAGGCTTTTCTTCAATGGTTACGGGTGCATCCAGTATTTTGAATATCCGTTCACTGGATACCATTCCTCTTTGTATGGTAGTAATGGAGGTGGATACGTTTTTAGCGGGTGTCATAATCTGGGAATAGAAAACCAGATAAGTCATGAAAGTAGCGCCAGTAAGTAGTTCGCTGCCGGAAAGTACCAATGATCCGCCATAAATCACCAGGATGATAATCACTATTACTCCCAGTATTTCAGAGATAGGAGATGCCAGTTCCCGTTGATTGTACATGGATTTGCTGACTTTTACGAACCGGTTATTGACGTCTCCGAATTTATTTTTCATAAACCGTTCTGCTGTGAAAGACTGTATAATCCTTATTCCGCCGAGTGTTTCTTCCGTAACAGAAAGAATTTTTCCCAACAGATCCTGGCTGAACTTACCTTTTAACTTCAGCTTTTTGGAAACATAGGAAATCAGTAAACCGGAAATAGGGAAAAAAACGATGGTAAACAGTGTCAGCTTTACGGAGATATAAAATAATGCAGCGAAGTAACCAATGATAATAAAAGGGTCGCGCAGGAGGGTTTGAATGGCATTGATCACACTGTTTTCAATTTCCTGCACATCGTTGGTCATGGAAGACAACAGATCTCCTTTTTGCTGTTCGCTGTAAAAAGAAAGAGACTGCTCTGTAAATCTTTCGTATAAGCGCACCCGTAACCGGGACAGCACCACCATTTTGAGGCGTACCATTACCCGGGCACTCATGTACCGGCCAAAGTTGGCAATGATCACACATACGCCAATCACTGCGCATACAAAGTATAAAGCGCTTAGTTTTGAGCCGCTGGCCTTGATAAAGTCGTAGAAATAGTAGTAGAACAGGTCTATAAAATAATTGATGGAAAAGGTGAAATGTGGCTGTGCTACTACCTTGGGGACTTCGTCTACCTGGTTAAAAATAACCGTCAATAGTGGTATCAGCATGGCAAAATTGACCATACCGAATATAATACCGATCAAAGTATATATAACATATTCAGGTAAATAATGATGTAATGGGGTGGCAAATTTCAATAATCGCTTGAATGTCTTCATTCTTCTTGCTTTTAAACTGCCTGCAAAAATAGTATAAATACTATATGCCGGTGGCTAATTGCCACGATTCTTTGCAGGAAAAGGTTAATTTCGCATTTAGCGGGCTGTTGGGCAGCCCGTTATGGTTTGGCGCTGTGCTGTAAAAACGTTATTATCGTACAGGGGCCCCCATTTTATTAACGATTAAAATTGAATGAGATGCAGGAAACTAAAAGGCAGAAGCAAATAGGACAATTAGTGCAACAGGAACTAAGTGGTATTCTTCAGCGGATGGGGTTTAATGTGGTAGAAGGAGGAATGATATCTGTTGCTGCCGTAAAAATGACGCCGGATCTGTTGGAAGCGAAGGTATACCTGAGCATGTTTCAGATAAAAGCGCCTGCAGAGATGCTGGAGCGTATCAAGGAAAGAATGGGTGAAATAAAGAAAGCCCTGGGTATGGGACTGGGCAAGCAACTGCGCAGAATCCCTGAGTTGAGTTTCTTTTTAGACGACACACTGGACTATGTTTTCAAGATGGAGGAGTTGTTTAAAAAGATCAAGGAAGATGATGCAAATATTAAGGATGGCAATAAATAAATTATGCCGGACCCGCGAATTTTTTGATGTTGGCAGTTGTTCCCGGTAGTTTAATATCTCCCGAAAACTATACTCCAACATCAAAAAATCTGAAAATCCGTAATTAAAGAAACATGGTTTGGCAATTTGCTTCCCGTTACTTCCGGGCTAAAAAATCTACCAATGCGATTAATATCATTGCCTGGGTAAGTGTGGTAGCCATTGCAGTGGGGGCAGGCGCCCTGATTGTGATATTAAGTGTATTTAATGGCTTTGAAGACCTGGTAAAATCCCTTTACTCTTCTTTTTATCCTGCTATAAAAATTGCCCCCGCCAGTGGGAAAACAATTCTCCTCACTCCTGCCCAGTTACAACAGATATCGAAAATATCCGGTGTAGCCCACTTTTCGGAAGTTATAGAAGAAAAAGCAGTGTTGCGCTACGGTGATGAGCCTACGATTGCTATTCTAAAAGGGGTAGATGATAATTATAACGAAGTAACGGATGTTAAAAATAATATTGTAAGAGGGCGTTTTGATACTGGCGATAGCGTGGCTTACCGTGCTGTACTTGGTTTGGAGCTGGAAGGTGCGCTGGGAGTGGATGTAGTACATAGTCTGGCGCCGGTAACAGTATATCTGCCACGCAGGAATGCCAATGCGTTTGTAACACCTGAAGATGCCCTGAATAACGGGGTATTGTATCCTGCAGGTACTTTTGCTATCCAGCAGGAGTTTAACAGCAAATATGTAATTACCAATATTGAATTCATGCGTAAGCTGCTGGAGCTGGGGGATCATGAAATGTCGGCGTTGGAGATAGGAGCACGGGCAGGCGTAAACGAAAAGCTGCTGAAGGAGAAACTGACACAACTGTTAGGGAAGGATTATAAGGTGCAGACGCGTTATGAGCAAAATCAATCGTTGTATGCCATCATGCAAACGGAGAAATGGGCGGTATATGTTATACTGAGTTTCATTATGATTATTGCAGCCTTCAACATGATAGGGTCTTTATATATGTTGGTGATGGAGAAGCAGAAAGATATTACTATTCTCAAAGCTATGGGAGCGCGTAGATCGTTGATCATGCGCATTTTCCTGGCAGAGGGATTAATTATAGCTGGTATTGGTACACTGATCGGGTTGGGCTTAGGTATTTCTTTTTGCTTGTTACAGCAGCACTTTGGGATTATTAAGCTGGAAGGAACCTCTTTCCTGGTAGATACTTATCCAGTAAGTATGCATGTAGAAGATTTTCTACTGGTATTTATTACGATCATGATTATTGGCGTGGCAGCCAGCTGGTATCCTGCGCGGAGAGCGGCTGTGGAAGGAATAACGCTGAAATCTACCTAGGATATTGATATGAGGTGTCAGTCTTTAAAAAAACTTAAAAAGGGAATGCTTAATAATTAAGCATTCCCTTTTTAAGTTTTTTTAAAGACTGACAATATTAGTAGTCACCTAAAGTTTCCGGTAATTGTGCCAATGCTTTGGCTAATTGTTCATCGCTTGGAGCGATACCGTGCCATTCGTGATGCCCTTCCATGAAGTCAACACCCTGTCCCATTACGGTTTTCATGATAATGGCGATTGGTTTGCCCTGACCGGTGAGACCTTTAGCCTTTTCTAGTGTAGCAACAACATCGTCCATATCATTACCATTCATGTGCAGTACGTGCCATCCGAATACTTCGAATTTTGCGCCTACATCGCCGAGTCCGGCCACATCATCAGTAGTCCCATCAATTTGTTGACCATTAAGATCCACAGTGATGATGAGGTTATCCACTTTGTGGTGTGGAGCAAACATCACAGATTCCCAGATTTGACCTTCTTCCAGTTCGCCATCGCCGTGGAGAGAGAATACCAGGTTTTTATCGTTGTTTAATTTTTTTGCGAGTGCTGCGCCGATGGCCACGCTCATTCCCTGGCCGAGGGAGCCGGATGCAATACGTACACCTGGTAAGTGTTCGTGTGTAGTGGGGTGGCCCTGCAAGCGGGAGTTCAGCTTACGAAAAGTACTCAGTTCCTGTACCGGGAAGTATCCTGAACGAGCCAGGGCGCTATAGAAAACAGGAGATATGTGACCATTGGAAAGGAAAAACAGATCCTGATTTTTACCATCCATATCAAAAGGTACTGGTGTATGATCCATTACTTTGAAATACAGTGCAGTTAAAAAGTCTGCGCAACCTAACGAACCTCCGGGGTGTCCACTTTGAACCCCGTGTACCATCCGTACAATATCTCTTCTGACCTGAGTAGCAATATCTTTGAGCTGTGGCATGATAGTTGTTAATTTTTGTACCGCAAAACTAATCGAATTTCGTAGAATTTGTGGTTGTTGAATGTTTTTTTTGCGGTTCCAATGTATTAAAAAACTTGATTTTTTTAACGTTTCTTTTCACATTTCGTTGAAATTAATATCTTTGCACAATTAAGCCCCACTAATGGAGAATGTATTAATTGCTACCGTCCTAAGTTTTGTGGTTACCTATTTTTCGATTCCAATACTAATCAGAGTCGCGGAATTAAAGCATCTTTACGACGAACCGGACGAAAGAAAAACGCATAAGCAGCGCATACCCACACTCGGAGGAATTGGATTTTTCTCCGGATTTATTATTGCATCGGCTATTTGTGTGCCCGCAATGGCCAATTCGCCGTTTCAGTATATGATGGCTGCGTTCTTCATCATTTTCATGGTGGGTATGAAAGATGATATTGTTGGTTTGTCGCCACTCAAAAAATTGATTGGACAACTGGCAGCTTCTTTTGCAATTATCTACCTGGGCAATTTGCAGATTACCAGTATGTATGGATTCATGGGAATTTATACACTTCCTCCCAATATCAGCCTTATGCTGACCTACTTCACCTTCATTGTTGTCATTAATGCTTTTAATTTGATTGATGGTGTAGATGGGCATGCCGGTAGCATTGGTTTACTGGTGAGTGCAGTATTGGGTGCTTACTTCCTGCATGTGGGTGAAATTACCTATGCGGTAATAGGCTTCGCACTGGCAGGTGGTTTGGCCAGTTTCCTGATTTATAATATTTCTCCGGCCCGTATTTTCATGGGCGATACGGGGTCCTTACTGATAGGGCTGGTAAATGCGGTATTGATACTTAAGTTTATTGATGTGGCAGGAAATCCTGTTGGTAAGATGCCAGTGGCAGCTACTCCGGCAGTGGCCTTTGCCATCCTGATAGTTCCGTTATTCGATACCCTGCGTGTATTTGCTGTGCGCATGTTGCAAGGAAGATCTCCTTTCTCGGCCGACAGAAATCACATCCATCACTACCTGCTTGACCTGAAACTGAATCACAGACAAACTACGCTTGTATCAGTAGGCATTAACGCCTCCTATATACTGGGAGCATTTGTTTTACAGGGAATGGGAGCTACCTTATTATTGATGGCGGTGATTGGCTCTGCTACCTTCTTTACCGGCATGTTATACCTTGCCCGCAGAAAGAAACTGGCTACCAAGGCTATACCTGAGCCGGTGATTCAGCCAATTGCCACAGCTGTTCCTGGAAAAGAATCCACCAAAATATTGCGTGTTACAACAGATGGTGTGTTGCAGGATAAGTAATTATCACCCGATAATTTCCTGCTAAGGCATATTACAGGCATTTCTCCTGCTATTATCAGGGCGTTACTTTGACGATTAAAAGAAAACCTGTAGGTTTGCACGCACTTAACTATTTATGTTATGCAAGATGATCTAACGCTTATCATTGATGACGCAGCGGACACAATGAAAAAAGCTATCGGGCACCTGGAATTGGAGCTTACAAAAATCAGAGCGGGAAAAGCTAATCCGCAAATACTGGATGGTATTTTCGTTGACTATTATGGTGCGCCAACTGCACTTAACCAGGTAGCTAACGTGAGCATTGCAGATGCACGTACCCTCACTATTCAGCCATGGGAAAAAAACATGCTGCAGCCTATTGAAAGGGCTATTATCGCATCTAATATTGGACTCAACCCACAAAACGACGGTGTTATTATCCGTTTATTCCTCCCTCCGTTAACAGAAGAACGCAGAAAGGAATTTGTGAAGAGAGTAAATAACGAAGGTGAGCAGGCAAAGGTAGCAGTGAGAAGTATTCGCCGCGATGCCATTGAGTCTGTAAAAAAATTACAAAAAGACGGTTTAAGTGAAGATACTGCTAAGGATGCCGAAGCAGATGTTCAAGCCATGACCGATAAGCATATTCTCCTGATCGATAGGCACTGCGAAGTGAAAGAGAAGGAAATCATGGCGATTTAGTGATATCAGGCGCAGCCTGACACAATTGCCATTAAAAATTAAAGCGGAGATATCATTGGATGCGTTCCAGTTGATATCTCCGCTTTTTTATGCCTGTTTTTAGCGGGCCTGTTCCACTGCCTTCTCTGCCGGAGGCTGACTGGCACGGTTTACGAGGTATACACCCACCAAAATAATCCCCATACATAACACTTGTATCCAGGTAATAGACTCATGCGCCAATAACCCCCAACCTACTGCTACTAACGGCAACGCATATGCTACCATGGAAGCCAGCATAGACCCGGCACGTTTTATTAGGAGAAAAAATAATACCGCCGCAATACCAGTACCCATCACACCTAATATTAAACCCGCTGAGAGGGACCGCCATGGCGCATTAGGCTGAGTAAACTGTGGAAAGAAATTACTACACCACAGAATTGGAAATGTGCAAATACCACAAAAGGCCATCGCAATAGATCCCAGTTGCAGGGAAGAAAATCCCTTCAATTGGTGATGTACCAGGCTGATATTAACCCCATAACTAATCGTTGCCAGGATAACCAGCAGTGCATAATACCAATGGCCATTGGTATTAATGCCTTTGGATGTGAATAACAATACTACCCCTAACAGCCCTACGAAGATACCGGTGAGCTGCGCCTTTTTAAAAGGACTTTTAAAGAGGATAATCCCAGATAATAGCGCCATCAGCGGGGTAAGCGCATTTAAGATGCCCGCCAGGGAACTGTCTATTTCCGTTTCTGCCAAACAAAAAAGAAAGGCAGGAATCCCGTTACCCAGGATACCCGAAAGCAATATGATGGGTATTTTGTTGCGTGGGGTTTGTTGTAATGCTTTAGGTAAAAAGGGCGCTAAAGCAATACCCGCGGCCACCAATCTCAAGCTGGCTACCTGGTAGGAGGTGAATGATTCCAGTCCGATCTTCATTAATATAAAGGAACTGCCCCAGGTAAGCGAGAGTAAAATAAAAACTCCCCAATGGGCAAAACGTTGATGCATAACTACAAATTTCGACTACAAAGGTGCAGGTATCAAGGGCATTCAACAAAATATAAATCGTGTTATTGCAACAGTTATGATTTGATTTTGTTAAATTTATTTATAAGAATGCAATTTTCATGAGTAAAATCAAGTTGTCCGCGATCAGCACCGCAGCCCCTAAGAAGCTGGATAAAGAGAAAGTAAAAGCCCAAACCCAGGAGATATTGCAGGAACTGGACGAACTGCAAAACCTGCTATATGCGCAGCACAAACACAGCATACTATTGGTAGTGCAGGGAATGGATGCCAGTGGTAAAGATGGGGTGATCAAAAACGTAACAGGTACGCTGAACCCACAGGGCTGTACGGTACACTCTTTTAAAGCGCCCAGCACAGAAGAATCTGAACATGATTTTTTATGGCGGGTACACCAGCATGCGCCCGGTAAAGGAATGATCCAGGTTTTTAACCGCTCCCACTATGAGGATATCCTGATACAGCGTGTACACAAATGGATTGATAACAAGATGGTGCATAAAAGAATGGAAGCCATCAATGATTTTGAAAAACTGTTGACCGTACATAACAATACACACATCATCAAATGTTATTTGCATGTATCGAAAGACGCACAAACACAACGTTTGGTTGAACGAACAGAAGATCCGCGCAAGATGTGGAAGTATAATGAGAATGATCTGAAAGAAGCGAAGCTATGGGATAAGTATATGGAAGCTTACGAAGATGCTATTAATCATTGTAACTACGTACCATGGCTCATTGTACCGGCTGATCAAAATTGGTATAAAGAGTACCTGATTGCGCTAACGTTAAGGGATACACTGAAATCACTGGATATGAAATATCCCCGGTTAAAGAAATAATCAATTAATAATTAACGCCTTCGGGGATTATGTTTTAATTTTGCTCACTTAATTCTAACTACTAAAACCTTGCATTATGTCGTTCATCAAAGAGTTTAAAGAGTTTGCCATGAAAGGCAATGTAATGGATCTTGCTGTGGGTGTGATTATTGGAGGTGCGTTTGGAAAGATCGTTACATCTTTGGTTGATAATATTCTGATGCCGATTGTGGGCATATTTACCAAGGGAAAAAACTTTAATGACATCTTTTATCAACTGGATGATAGCAAGGGAGTAGTGACCACGCTGGCCGATGCGAAAGCAAAGGGTGTCGCAGTATTTGCTTATGGTGCATTTATTCAAAGCATCATCGATTTTCTGATTATTGCGCTCTGTATTTTCGTGCTGGTAAAATTCATGAATAAACTGACGAAGAAGAAAGAAGAAGCCCCTGCCCCAGCAGAATTATCTACACAAGAAAAATTACTCACGGAAATTCGTGACGAACTTAAAAAATCCAGATAAGTATATCTTCTCTAAAATCCCCATTCACCTATTTCTTCCCACCGGGAGGTAATAGGTGAATGGTATATATGTATACTCACCTTAAATAATAAATTGATGAAAAAATTTACTTTATCCATTGCCTGCTGTATGCTATTGTTTACAGCTGTACACGCGCAAAATGACTGGATGAAGAAGTCGAGAGATGAAGTTGCTGGTAAAATCAAAAAAGATGATAGCGACACCATCCCCAAACTATGGAGAAAAGGGATGAACATCAATGTGAATATTAACCAGGGATCATTGAGCAACTGGGCTGCCGGTGGAGATAATTTTTCATTCTCTATTGGTTCTAACCTCTATGCCTGGGCTTTTTATAAAAAAGGAAGAAACTCCTGGGACAACGTAGCTGACCTGGCTTATGGTTACCTCAATACCACCAGTTTAGGTGGCCGTAAAAGTGATGACCGTATTGACCTCACTACCAAATATGGCTATGATATTGGCAGACATTGGTATTTAAGCGGATTACTCAACTTGCGTACACAGTTTGCAAATGGTTTCCTGTATCCTTCTGATACGTCGAAACAGCTGTCGTCTAAGTTCTTTTCACCTGCGTATGTGTTGGTATCACCGGGTTTTGACTATAAACCGAATAATTCATTTTCTTTATTTCTCTCTCCTATTACCTCCCGTTTTGTGTTTGTGATGGATGATTTTCTTTCCAAACAAGGGGCTTATGGGGTAGATACCGGTAGTCATTTTAAGTATGAAATAGGCGCTTATCTGTCTGCTAATTATGTGAAGACTTTCGCGAAAAATATGACCTACAAAGGCCGGTTAGATCTTTTCTCCGACTACAGACATAATCCACAAAATATTGATGTGATGTTTAACAATGCGCTGGAGCTTAAAGTAAATAAGTGGATTTCAGCCATGTTGACGGTAGATATGATTTATGATGATGATGTAAAAGTATTTGAGAATAAGAAGACTGGCGTAATGGGCCCCCGTTTGCAGATTAAGCAGATTATAGGGGTGGGTTTTGCCGCGAAGTTCTGATTCGCCGGATTTTTGTTATTTTTGATATCGCACACAGGCACCTTGTGTAAAAGAAGCCGGTCACAAAGCATCGGTTATTCGTTTTCCGTAGTGCCTCTGTGCGAATTCTTTTTTAAACAACTATTAAACGCAATACGTGAGCGAGCAAGCACCTGTATATAAAATTAAGTTACCGCAGTTTGAAGGTCCTTTCGACCTGTTGCTGTTCTTCATTGAGCGTGATGAGCTGGATATTTATAATATCCCTATCAATAGTCTGACGCAGGATTTCCTGGAATATATCCACCATATAGAGTCATTGAATATTGAACTGGCCAGTGAGTTCATTCTCTTTGTATCCACCCTCATGCGTATCAAAGCCAAGATGCTGTTGCCACGCAAGGAGCTGGATGAGCAAGGTAACGAGATTGATCCACGTATGGAGCTGATAGACAAAATCCTGGAATACAAGCGTTATAAGCTGGCAGCAGCGGAACTCGCCGAAATGGAGGCCGACCGGATGCTGCAGATTAAACGGGGTAATATAGCAAAAGAACTGGCGGAAATTGGAGAAGTGACGAGTGAAGGTACGGAGGTGCAAACCCTTACCCTCTTTAAGCTGACCAAAACCTTTGAAAAGGTGATGCAGCGCATGAAAGAGCGCGATAATAAGCCCCAGCACGTAGTGTATAAATATGATTACACGATGGAAGGCTCCAGGATGTATATGGAAGAATTAGCAAGAGCCGAGCGAACCCTATCTTTCGAAAAAATATTCGATCACTGTAAAGACAGAGTACATGCTATTTTCCTGTTTCTGAGTATGTTGGAACTGGTACAAATGAAGCATATGGGTATTATGGTGGGAGAAGGCAGAAACAACTTTATTATTGAGTATATTGATCCTTCCGAGAGGGAGGAAGAACCCGCAGGAACCTTAATAGATGGCTGAGAAACGTGAAAATATAGGCATTGTGTCCTTACCGGAATACGCGCAGGTGGATGCCAGTTTTGTGGTATCTGGTCTTTGCGAATTAGGCAATCCCTTTTTCGATCAGATTGGTGTGCCGCATCGACATGATTTCTATACCATTTACTGGATCAAAAGTGGTAAGCTGTTGCATACCATTGATGCTACTACTTATGAAGTAACCCAGAATACGCTTTTCTTTGTTGCGCCTGGCCAGGTGCATAATATACAGGCAACCGAGAGAATTGAAGGTTATATGATTGCCTTCCGGGATGCTTTTATGTGTTTGAAAGATCAGACGCAGGTATCAGGTATTAATTCCGGCTTGTTTTTTAACAGCCAGTTCAGCAGCGTGATACATCTCAATGATGAGCAGGAGAAAGATATTGACGCCGTGGTGCGCCTCATGATGAAGGAACTGACTACACAGGAGCCGGAATATGAAATGGCCATCCATGGACTGCTCCGCTATTTCCTGGTGCTGGCATCCCGCATTAAAGGAGAGAATGTGGCCATTTCTCCTGAACAGCATGCGATGCACAATAGTTCCATCTTCCTGAAATTCAAAAATCTGATAGAGGAAAAATACCAGACACTCAAAACCGTGTCTGACTATGCCGGATTACTGCATATTAAACCCGTGTTGCTGAATGAAATCAGCAAGCAATTGTCTGGCATTACAGCCGGAGAACATATCCGTAACCGGGTGATCCTGGAAGCCCAGCGCTATTTATATAATACTGATCTCACCGCGAAAGAAATAGCTTATAAACTGGGATTTGATGATCCCCATTATTTTAGCCGCTTTTTTAAGAAGTATACCAGCCAGAGCCCGTCTGAGTTTAAGGATGCTTCCCGCTCTTCTATGAGCCCTTCTGCCTGATTTTTCCCGGAATTTGAAAAAAGTCCATCACTACCGACGTTTTATCCATTCTTGAATGGTGTTGCAACATGTATTTTTGTGTTGTCTTAAGGAGGCAAACAATATGAACACAAAAAAACATGTAAATCAGATAGTTATAGCAGCTGCTCCCCACATGGTGGGTGATGGCTTCCGGGTACAAAGTACCTTACCAGGTGGTACCCGTTCTGAAAATAACGTGATCAGCCCATTCATTATGATGGACTATGCGGCCCCTAACTATATTCCACCGAGCCCAAGGCCGCGTGGTGTAGGCGAACATCCGCACAAAGGTTTTGAAACAGTTACCATCGTGTATCAGGGCGAACTGGAACACCGGGATTCTACCGGTAGTCATGGATTCCTGTATCCTGGCGATGTACAATGGATGACTGCAGCAGGCGGAATTTTACACGAAGAGAAATATAGTGAAGCATTCACCAAAACAGGGGGTAAAGCAGAATTTGCCCAGCTGTGGGTAAATCTTCCTAAAGCATTTAAAAATAATCCACCGTCTTATCAGAATCTGGCAAAAGCAGATATCCCGGTAGTAAAAGTGAGCGAAGAAGGTTATGTAAGAGTAATTGCCGGAACGTATAATGATACCAAAGGCGCTGCTACTACTTTTTCTCCGGTGAATGTACTGGATGTGCGTTTGAAGAAAGATGACAGCATCACCTTCTCCGTACCGGAAAATTTCAATACCGTAGCGGTAGTATTTCAGGGCGAAGTGGATATTAATGGTCAGCCGGTGAAAGCCGTAGAAACGGCCTTATTCGAACGCAAAGGCACTGAAATTACCATTACTGCGCTGAAAGATACCAGTATGGTAGTATTGAGCGGAGAGCCGATAGATGAGCCCATTTTCGCTTACGGTCCTTTTGTAATGAATACGGAAGAGGATATCAGACAAGCTATCAACGACTACAACGCCGGTAAAATGGGCGAATTACACTAATCACACTCACATTTATTAATAATACTAAAACTAAAATTTATATGACAACCTGGAAAATTGATCCTTCACACAGTGATGTACAATTTAAAGTGAAACACCTGATGATTACGACCGTAACCGGTCAGTTTGCAAAATTTGAAGGTACCATGCAGACCACTGACAACGATTTCAGTACTGCTAACATCTCTTTCGAAGCAGACATCAACAGTATTTCCACACAGAATGCGCAGCGTGATGCACACCTGCAGGCAGCTGATTTCTTTGAGTCAGAGAAATATCCTAAGCTCACATTCGTGTCAAAAGAAGTAAAGAAAGTAGACGCAGAGAATTATAAACTGATAGGCGATTTAACGATCCGCGACAACACCCGTCCGGTAGAACTGAGCGTAGAATTTGGTGGTGAAGTAGTAGATCCTTATGGTCAAACTAAAGCCGGATTTGAATTAACCGGTAAAATTAACCGTAAAGATTTCGGTCTTACTTTCCACGCCACTACTGAAACCGGCGGCATATTGCTGAGTGATGAAGTGAAGTTACTGGCAAGTGTGCAAATGGTTAAACAATAAGCATTTTATACAATTATTCAGATATGCTGTTTATTTACAGCCCTGTATCCTGAACAGCATATCTGGATTACAATATGAGGAGAATGGATATTCTGAGTAAACTGGAATGGCGTTATGCCGTTAAGAAATTTGATCCGGCTAAACAATTAAGTGAAGCCCAACTGGAGAAACTGATTGCAGCCACGAGACTGTCGGCGTCTTCTTATGGATTACAACCCTATAAGATACTGATTGTGGAAAATCCMGCAGTACGTGAGCAACTGAAATTGGCTTCGAATAATCAGTCGCAGATAACAGATGCTTCGCACCTGATTGTTTTTGCGAGATATACAGACCTGAATGACTCTCACGTGGATGATTATACGAGTAATATCGCTACTACACGTCAGATAGACCAGGAGCAACTGGAAGGTTTTTCGGGTATGATGAAAGGTACCGTAAATCGCCTGGGAGCAGCTGGAACTGCCATATGGAGCGCCAAACAGGCGTATCTGGCATTAGGTACCCTGCTCACTGCCGCAGCCGTTGAAAATGTAGATGCGTGTCCAATGGAAGGCTTTGATGCAGCTAAATACGATGAAATTTTAGGATTGAAAGATAAAGGACTTGCTACCGTAGTCATTGCTGCAGTAGGATTCAGAGCGGCGGATGATGTGATGCAACATGCTAAGAAAGTACGTAAGCCAATAGCAGAATTGGTAGAAACGATATAAGGATCAATTGACAGGAAAACAGGTATAGAGCCGCGCAAGAGATTGCGCGGCTTTTTTGTGGAAATAAGTGAGCTGGTTTTGACTGCAGGAAGCTCCGGCGTTTTTTATTGCCGATTAATTTGTAATTTGGGCCTCCACACTGATTTTTCTAACAAGAAAAAATAAAAATTTAACATGAAAAGATTTGCATCTGCCAATTGGCAAGGTACCGGCAAAGAAGGTAAAGGCACTTTAACTTCTCAGTCAACTGTATTGAACAAAACTCAGTACTCCTACAGCAGCCGTTTTGAAGATGGTATTGGTACTAACCCTGAGGAACTGATTGCAGCTGCACATGCTGGTTGCTTTACCATGAAACTGAGCTTTGTAATCACTGGTGCTGGTTTTACGCCTGGTAACATTGATACCAAATGCACTATCACCCTGGAAAATGGCGCTATCACCACCAGTCACCTGGAAGTAACTGCCAGCGTAGAAGGACTGGATGCAGCAAAATTTGCTGAATTTGTAGCAGATGCAGAAGCTAACTGCCCTGTGAGCAAAGTACTGAATGCTGCTATTACTACTGACGCGAAGTTGGTGTAATTAAGTCTATAGCATATTGCAGACAGCCTGTTGTAGTAATACAACAGGCTGTTTGCTTTTTGTCCATCCTTTTCAACGGTTGATCCATTCTCTGGCGGCGTGTTTATAGCGATATTTGTGAGGTATTAAAAAGGAGATGTAGTTATGAAAAAAGTTATTCATCGTGCAGATACCAGAGGTTATGCTAACCATGGATGGTTGAAGAGTCATCATACATTTAGTTTTGCTAATTATTATGATCCTAACCGAATTCACTTCGGCGCGTTGCGTGTGTTGAATGATGATGTAGTGAAGGGAGGAATGGGATTTGGTGCGCATCCGCATGATAACATGGAGATTGTGTCTATTGTATTGGATGGTGCATTGGAGCATCGTGATAATACTGGTAAACAGGAAGTTATTCGCAAGAATGATGTACAGATTATGAGTGCCGGAACCGGCGTAATACACTCAGAATTTAACGCTTCAAAAACGGAAGATGTAAGTTTCCTGCAGATATGGGTAATACCGGCGGAACGGAACGTAACACCGCGGTATGATCAGAAAACATTTGATCCTGCGTCCCGTGAAAATGTGTTGCAGGTAATTGTATCGCCGGATAAAAATGGCGATGGGCTGTGGTTGCACCAGGATGCCTGGTTTTCATTGGGTAAATTTGATGCCGGTAAAACGCTGGACATCACACCCAAAGCAGCAGGTATAGGCAGTTATTTGTTTTTATTGAGCGGAGAAGTAAAGATAGCCGGTGAAGTATTGCAAACCCGTGATGCTATTGGATTGTCTGATTATGATAAAGCTACCATCGAAGTGATTAAACCGGCAGAGTTTTTGCTGCTAGATGTAGCAATGTTGGGCTAATCATACACATCACTATATACTAACCCGTTATATAAAAGATCAGCTGGTAAGGCTGGTCTTTTTTTTATATTTTTATTGACGTCATTATTTAACAGCCACTACAGAGGAATCATCATGCTATTAGCCACCGATCTGGATGGTACTTTTTTGGGAGGTACACCGGAAGATAAGAATCGCCTATATAACCTGTTGCATCATAATAAGCAGATACAGCTGGTATTTGTAACAGGCAGGGGTATACGAAGCGTATTACAGTTATTGGAAGATAAGGCACTGCCCCGTCCCGAGTATATCATTTGCGATGTAGGCGCCACGGTTACCCACCTTCCTACCCTTTCCGCTGTAGAACCGGTACAGGCCAATATTGCAGCCAAATGGCCGGGTGATCATGTAAGAGAAACGCTTAAAACAGTGAGGGGTTTATTACACCAGGAAGCGCATCAGCAGTATCGTTGTTCCTACTACTATGATGAGGGAACAGATATTGACGGCGCGCGACTGCTGGCTACCTCCCTGCGATGCGATCTGGTATTGTCTGCCGGTAAATACCTGGATGTATTACCTGCTGGTGTAAACAAAGGATATACCTTACAGCAGTTGTTGGAAGTGCTGGCATTGCCACATCAAGAGGTATTAGTAGCCGGCGATTCCATGAATGATTATTCCATGTATGCTACTGGATTTAAAGGCGTTGTAGTAGGTGATTCGGAACCCGAATTAGTGAAGCAAACTGCTGCCATGGCGCATGTATTACAGGCACAGCGCGCAGGAGCCGGTGGCATTCTGGAGGCGATGGAATATTTCCCGGAATTCGGTATTTATCTGCAAAAAGAAGGGTGAAAAATGATGGGCAGAAGAGAAAAAGATTGTACCTTAGAATAGGTCTTTGCAAGTAATTTGATATGGATATTGACAACAGCGTTTGGTATGATGAATAGCTTTTCAATCATCATTTAAATTGATAAATCAATACACCATGGAAATGACAACTCCCACCGAAGAACTGCACCAGCAGCTTAATTCCTGGAAAGAAGAAGTAAATGAGGTAAGAAATGAAGTGAAGATGATGCGCGAGAGATTGGAACAGATTAGTCTTAGTAAAGCTTCCAGGGAAGTAATGACTAAAGTAGAACACTTTGAAAACCGTTTACTACGCCAACGGGAAGTAGCAGATGAAATGCATCACGACATTAAGCAATGTGCCAAAAAGTTAGCAGACACGCCTGTCACTGTAGTGCATGACGACCGTCCGGTTGATGACTTTGATACCATACAAACCCGTATGGAAATATTCCAGAAATTATATGTGGCATTAAAGGAAGACTTCAATCATTTTATGCCTTGTGAGCCATAAATGATTATTCGAGGGTCTTGACTTTATGCTCTATTTTATGAATGATACTGTCCAGCTGTTGTGTGGATTCATGCAACCATTCCATTAGCTGGGAGTTGAGACGCCGGTCCTGGTTGCTTTTATCGAATAGCCCGGTAATACTTAGTATGGATACTACTGGACGACGTATTTCATGTGAATTGATCCAGGCAATTTCTCTCAGTGTTCTGTTTTGATCTTCCAGTAACATGGCTTGTTTAACATGTTTGTCGATATCCTGTATGGTGCCTACCATACGATGGGGTTGGCCATTTTCATAAATAATGTAAGCGCGGTCAACCACATATTTGTATTCGCCATTGGCGCATTGGAAGCGATATTCTTCAGACCAATAGTTAAAGCCGGCAGATATACAGGCTGCGAGAGATGCTGTTACCCTTGCATGGTCATTGGCATGTATATTTGCCTGCCACCATAGTACGAGATCAGTTTCCTGAATATTGTTATACTGGAATAGATTAGCGAGTCCGTGGTTCCAGGTGACTTTATTGGTCGCCATATTTTTATCATACACGGCGTCATTGGTGGCCTGCGCCAGCAATTCATAACGCATGCCCAATTCCTGTGCTTCTTTGCTGGCTCTTACTTCAGCATCTACATCTTTCGACATAATAAAGCGGGCGTTTTTCCCGTAGTAAATGGCCGGCAACGAATATATCTCTACATAAAAGTTGCTGCCGTCTTTTTTGCGATGGCGCCATATTCCTCTGTATTCACCGCTGCTGCAGCGTTCATGGACATTTTCTATGAGCAGGGGTATATCTTCCTTGTTGCGTATATCCTTTAGCGTTAGTGCCATGAATTCCTTCCTGGAATAACCATATTTTTCCAGTGCGGCATTATTTACAGACAGAAAGCGCATGGTAGCTTTCTCGTAAATCCACATGGGAATGGGATATTCGTTGAACAGATGTTCGAATTGAAGGGAACGATAATTACGCCAACCAGTAGTGAAGAAGAATAATATGAAGATACCAGCAGATAATAAGATGCTCCCGGCAAGCAAGAATGTGTGCTGGCCTGGATCGGTTTTTATGAGGAGATAGCTGTTAATTACAATGACAATGAATAATAAAACTAAGCAAGCCATCTTTAAAGGGGCATTCCGCATGACCTGATTTTCAGATAATTTACCTAAATTTTGAGCAACAGAAAAAATTATCTCAAGGAGTTATGATTGGTAGTATTTTTTGTATTATAAGTGATTATAATTCGAGAATGATGTTATCGCTGGCGGGATATCCAACGCAAGTCAGCACCAGGCCTTCTGCCAGTTCTTTATCGGTGAGTACTTCATTTACGGACATGGATACTTTGCCACTTACACACTGTGCTGTACAGGAGCCACATACTCCTCCCTTACAACTATAAGGCAGTAATATTTCATTTTCCAGCGCATAGCTCAGGATCGTTTGATTTCCGGGTATTTCGAGATGATGTTCTTCATTACGGTATCGTATCAATACCTTTTTGGGTTGGTGGTCAGGTGGAGGTGGCGTTTTAGCGATGCGTGCATCCGTATTGACCACGAAGTTTTCTTTGTGCAGCTGTGTTTCCTGAAACCCCATAAACGTGAGGGTGAGCAGAATCATGCGCATATAGTCAGGAGGGCCGCAAAGGAAGAATGCAGCAGCATTACGGGCGTAGCGCAGGTGTGTTGTTACCAGTTGCTCCAGTAACATGTTATTGAGTCTTCTGTAAGTATGATCGCTATCCGGATCATTACTGAAAAGAAAGAGGATTTGTAGCTGTTCCGGATATCGAGCCTGCCATTGTTGTAGCTGTTGGTAAAAGATGGTGGTTGCCGGTGTTTGGTTGCTATAGATCAGTTTAACATGTGCGCCAGGCTCGTTTTTCAGGATATGTTTTAGCAGAGAAAATACAGGCGTGATGCCGCTGCCGGCTGCGAGCAGAAAGATATCTCTCTCCGCTATGACCGGTTGCTCGTACGTGAAGCGTCCGGAGGGTTCCAGTGCTGTTACGATGTCTCCTTTTTTCCAGGTGTGGATCAGGTGACGGGATATTTCGCCGTTTTCCTTTTCGCGGATGGTCACGGACATAAACGGATCTATGCCCGGAGTAGAGCTAAAGGAATAGGATCGTCTGTATTCTTTGTTGTTAAGGGTAAGGAGAAAGGTCAGGAATTGGCCTGCGTGGTATTCCAGTGGTTCCGGGGTGGTATTTTCCAGTTTATAGGTGTAAGTACCTGGTGTTTCGCGTATGATATCCGTAATCCTGAGCTGAAAGTACATAGTATAAAAAAATTTAGCTACCTGTACACCTGGTTTCCGAAAGAAACGAAGTACTCAGATAGCTAAGCTAAATAACTAAATTCCTAAATGGTTACCGTAATTTTTTCTTTCAGCATTTCCCGGGTAGTGCGGGCAATACCGGCGGCATCGTAGCCGCATTCGCGGTAGAGTTCTTCCGGTTTACCATGTTCTATCAATTTATCAGGAATGCCTAATCTTTTTATTTGTGCGCTGTAACCATTGGTGGCCATGAATTCTATTACGGCGCTACCGAAGCCACCTACTATGGTACCATCTTCCACTGTAATAACCTTGTCGAAAGACTGGAATATTTCGTGGAGGAGGGCTTCGTCCAGTGGTTTTACAAAGCGCATATCGTAATGAGCGGGTTGGAGCCCATCTCCTATTAATTCTTTGCAGGCTTCTGTTACGAAGTTACCGGTATGTCCGAGGGAAAGGATCGCTATGTCCTTACCATCGCGGATTTTGCGGCCGGTACCTGGTTTGATTGCTTTAAACGGAGTACGCCATTCAGGCATTACACCTTGTCCGCGTGGGTAGCGGATTACATAAGGCATCTCATTTTCCTGTAATTGTGCGCTGTACATCAGGTTCCGCAATTCTTCCTCATTCATAGGCGCACTGATGATGACGTTTGGAATACCGCGCATATAGGCGATATCATACGCACCATGGTGTGTTGGTCCATCTTCTCCTACCAGTCCGGCTCTGTCGAGGCAGAATATTACGGGCAGTTTCTGAATCAATACATCGTGTACCGCCTGATCGAAGGCGCGTTGGAAGAAAGAGGAATAGATGGTACAGAATACGCGCATACCCTGAGTAGCCATTCCCGCAGATAGGGTAACGGCATGTTGTTCACAGATGCCTACATCGAAGGCTCTGTGCGGCATTTTCTCCATCATAAATTTGAGGGAGGAGCCGGAAGGCATGGCAGGTGTGATACCGATGATTTTATCGTTTTGTTCCGCCAGTTCGATGATGGTATGTCCAAAAACATCCTGGTATTTAGGAGGTTGAGGGCTGGTGACTGGTTTCTTGAATATTTCGCCGGTGATTTTATCGAACAGGCCTGGTGCGTGCCAGGTGGTTTGGTCTTTTTCTGCGAGGGCATAGCCTTTACCTTTCGTGGTAACGATATGCAACAGTTTTGGACCGGGGATATCTTTCAGGTCCTGCAGGGTATCGGCCAGTTTGGTGATATTATGGCCATCGATGGGGCCAAAATAGCGCATCTTCAGTGCTTCGAAGAGGTTACTGGATTTGGATACCACTCCTTTGAGGCTGGCTTCCAGTTTGGAGGCCATGTCCCGGGTGAATTTCTTGCCTACCGGCAGTTTTCCGAGCAGGTTCCACACATCGTCCCTTACCTTGTTGTAGGTGGGGGAAGTGGTGATATCTGTCAGGTATTCTTTCAGCGCGCCCACATTAGGATCAATGGACATGCAGTTATCGTTCAGGATAATCAGTACGTTGGCATTGGCTACGCCGGCGTGGTTTAGTGCTTCAAAGGCCATACCTGCTGTCATGGCGCCATCGCCGATTACGGCAATGTGCTGACGGTCAAATTCGCCTTTGTAATGGGAGGCCATGGCCATACCCAGTGCAGCGGAGATGGAGGTAGAGGAGTGTCCTACACCGAAGGTGTCGTACCGGCTCTCGTCTCTTTTAGGGAATCCACTGAGTCCTTTGTATTTCCGGTTGGTCGGAAATGCTTCCCGGCGCCCGGTCAGGATTTTGTGGCCATATGCCTGATGGCCTACATCCCATACCAGTTGGTCGTACGGGGTATTAAAAACATAATGCAAAGCCACTGTAAGCTCAACTACACCAAGACTGGCCGCAAAGTGGCCACCATGCACACTTACTACGTCAATAATATACTGACGCAGCTCCTCACATACCTGGTGAAGCTGTTCTTTACTCAGCTTTCGCAAATCAGCGGGATATTCTATCTGGCTCAACAGTTGACCTGCCTTTATATTCATAATTGGGCTCAGGGTTTATATGAAGTAACAAAAATACATAAAAATATGTGGTAAATAGTGATCCCGGCTCAGGAAAGTAGTACAGATAAGTGATATCCCGCCATTCAGATACAGGCATCTGCCATTTACCGGTTTTGATTCACCATTTATAACATTTAGGTTTCAACAGGGGGTATGGTAGGGTATTTTTGGAATATAGGTGAAGTTTACTAATTTGATTTAATGTTTAAGCATATAAACAAATACTGGTGGTGTCAGATTTTGGGCTGGATGACCTATTGCGTATTAAATTGTTTTATCTACTATACCCAGGACAAATCGATAGTTAAGCTTATTGATTTTGTTAACCTGTTGATTTTTACAACGTTAGGGATTTTGATAACACATCTTTTTCGCACATTAATTAACAGGCGCAATTGGGTAACCTATAGTTCTGAGCAGCAGGTTTTTCTATTTTTTACAATGGTGACCGGTACTGCAGTGACATTATTTATTTCATTTAATGCACTGATGTATTTTATGCTTAACTATAAGCTGGAAGATCTTTTCTCCAGTATTATCAAGGGGGTGGTGTCTCCTTTCTTTGTTTCTTTTATCTGGTGGTTGATCTATTACATCTGGCATTACATAGAGCGGAACCGGAGTGCGCAGGTAGATCAGCTGAAGCTGGAAACAACGGTGAAGGAACTGGAACTCAAAACGATCAAGGCGCAGATGAACCCGCACTTCATTTTTAATGCATTGAATAGTATCCGGGCATTGGTAGATGAGAACCCTCAACGTGCCAGAACGGCTATTACAGAGCTTTCCAACATATTGCGGAGTTCAATGCAAACGGAGAAAGCGGAGACGGTGAGCCTGGAAAACGAATTAAACATTGTAAAGGATTACCTTGCATTGGAACATATCCGTTTTGAGGAGCGTTTAAATGTAAAGTATGAGATTGATCCGGATACGTTGGAGTTGCAGGTACCGCCGATGATGTTACAGACATTGGTGGAAAATGCCATTAAGCATGGGATTTCCCGTGTTATTATGGGAGGATCGGTGTACATTAACTCTTCTTTGAAGGGTATGCATCATATCATTACCATAGAGAATACCGGGCAAATAGTAGAAAATAGTATCAATGGCCATGGCTTTGGTTTACAGAGCACCCGGCAAAGGTTAAGTCTTTTGTTTGGCAACAGGGCCTCTTTTGAAATCAGGAATAAAGATGAGCGGACGGTAGAAGCTACAGTAGTCATGCCTTTGCTCTAAATCACTTGTTATAACCGGCTGTAGCTGCTTCAAAGCGGATATGGCTATTATTATTTAACTAATTAAATCATCAACCAAACTTCATATTGCCAATGAAAAAAGCATTGATAATAGATGATGAACGCCTGGCCAGGAGTGAATTGAAGAAATTGCTGGCAGATCACCCGGAAATAGTGGTGGTRGGAGAAGCTGTGAATGCGAAGGATGGTATAGAAAAGATAGAAACGCTGCATCCTGATTTACTGTTTCTGGATATCCAGATGCCTGACAAGACTGGTTTTGACTTGTTAGCAGAATTGGAGAAAACACCGCAGGTGATTTTTACTACCGCCTATGATGAGTATGCTTTGAAAGCATTTGAGTACAATGCGCTGGACTACCTGTTAAAGCCGGTAGAGCCCAAGCGTTTAGCGGATGCCATTCATAAGCTGCATCAGCAGGATGAGAAGGACCGCCTGGCTGCTACCGGGGGAATTCGCAATTTACTGTCTGAAAATGACCAGGTTTTTGTGAAAGACGGGGATCGCTGCTGGTTTGTGAAACTGCAGGAGATACGTTTGTTTGAAAGCGTAGGGAACTATGCCCGTGTGTATTTCGAAACCAACAAGCCTTTGATCCTGAAGTCACTGAATGCACTGGAGGAAAGACTGGATGAACGTACTTTTTTCCGTGCCAACCGTAAGCATATCGTGAATCTGCGGATGATCGAAAAGATTGATACTTACTTCAATGGCGGCTTACTGTTGGAAATGCGTGGGGGAGAAAAAATTGAAGTGAGCCGCAGACAGGCGGTAAAGTTCAAAGAAATGATGAGTCTTTAAAAAGAGCTAAAAGCAGAAAGCGTAAAGCAAAAAGCTATTAAAGCGAATGACCAGAGCGAGTATTTGTGAATACTTATCCGCTCTGGTCATTCGCTTTAATAGCTTTTTGCTTTACGCTTTCTGCTTTCTGCTTACAGAATGTACGGCGTCAGCAAGTTCCTTTATCAGGGAGAGATCTTTTTCAATGGCGTTACCTACCACAATGACATCGGCGCCGGCTTTGCAGTTCAGGTAGGCTTTTTCGGCGTCTCTGATACCACCACCTACAATGATGGGGGCTTGTACCTGGCTGGCTACGCGGCTAATCATGCTTTCGGTAATGGGTACGCGGGCACCGCTGCCAGCATCCATATATATTACTTTCATTCCCAGCATTTCACCCGCAATGGCGGTACACATGGCAATATCTGCCTTGTCTGCCGGAATGGGAGTGGTATTACTGATATAAGATACGGTAGTAGGTGCTCCCCCATCGATTACCATGTAGCCGGTGGAAATTACTTCCAGTCCACTTTTCTTAACGGCAGCTGCAGATACCACATGCTGGCCAATCAACAATTCGGGGTTTCTGCCGGAAATAACAGACAGGTAAAGCAGGGCATCAGCATATTTTGATACCTGAGAGGGGCTACCGGGAAATAATACAACGGGTATATCGCAGCTGGCTTTCAGCTGTTGTACGCATTCATCCAGATGATCGGAAATCACCAAGCTGCCTCCAAGGAAGATATAATCGACTTTGGCAGCAGTGCATTTGGCAGCAATTTCTATGATATCGGCAGGTGTAACCTTATCCGGATCAATTAAAACCGCGAATGCCTTTTCCTTTTTAGCCTTTCTTTCGATGAACGAAGTGTATATGTTATTGTACATCAATAGCGCATTGTTCCGGTTGTCGCAAATGTATAATATTTTTATTAATAACACACAGTGCTATATAAATAAGCATTCAATTCATTATCTATTCATGAACTTCATATATGTTATACAACTGCAAATTTTTTTGTTAAGGGCAAATTTTAAGCCGGATTTCTTTTGAGGGTATAACAATCGTGTTGGCAAACTGTTTGAGCAATTATCCACAATCTGTGCAAAATAAATGGAATGAGCCCCACATTTAAAAATTAATTTTAGAGTACTCCGCATTACTAACTCATTTGTATCACTTAAGAAAAAGTCATGGGCATGAAAAATCCAGTCAATAGTACTAGTGGTCTCGCGTTCTCCCGTCATTTTACTAAAGAAGGTGTGAGTCCTTACGATCAATTTGAGTATGAGCTCCGCTCCTCTGTTATACGTAATCCTGGTGGCGACATTGTATTTGAGATGAACAACGTGGAAGTCCCGGCGGCATGGTCGCAGATAGCTACTGATATTCTGGCGCAAAAATATTTCCGGAAAGCGGGTGTACCGCAGGCCGATGGCACATCGGGGCGGGAAACTTCTGTAAAGCAGGTGGTACATCGGATGGCCAACTGCTGGCGTGCCTGGGGAGAGAGATATGGTTATTTTGCTACTGAAAAGGATGCCCGGATATTTTATGAAGAATTAAGCTTTAGCATGTTGAACCAATCTTGTGTGCCTAATTCCCCACAATGGTTCAATACGGGATTATTTGAGAGCTACGGTATAAAAGGCAAGCCCCAGGGGCATTATTATGTAGAGCAACACACTGGAAAGCTGGAAAAATCTACCTCTGCTTATGAGCGCCCTCAGCCGCATGCCTGTTTTATTCTTAGTGTAAATGATGACCTGGTGAATGACGGTGGCATTATGGATCTCTGGATGCGGGAAGCACGTATTTTTAAATATGGGTCCGGGGTGGGTACCAATTATTCCCAGGTACGGGCTGATGGAGAGAAATTAAGTGGAGGAGGAACTTCCAGTGGATTAATGAGTTTTCTGAAGATAGGAGACCGGGCAGCTGGTGCTATTAAATCAGGTGGTACCACCCGGCGTGCCGCTAAAATGGTGTGCCTTGACCTGGATCATCCGGAGATCATGGACTTTGTGAACTGGAAAGTGGAAGAAGAGAAGAAAGTGGCAGCACTGATTGCAGCTGGCTATTCCGCCGATTATGAGGGAGAAGCGTATAAAACAGTGTCGGGCCAGAATTCAAATAATTCAGTTCGTGTTCCTAATTCCTTTTTCCGTGCGCTGGAAACGGACAGCGACTGGGACCTCAGGGCCCGCACTAACGGGAAACCCGTTAAAACAGTGAAGGCAAAGGATTTGTGGGATCAGATTACCTACGCCGCGTGGCGCTGTGCTGACCCAGGTACACAATATGATACGACTATTAACGAATGGCATACTTGTCCGCAGGGAGGGCGTATTAATGCCTCTAATCCCTGTTCAGAGTATATGTTTCTGGACAATACGGCTTGTAACCTGGCGTCCGTGAATTTGCGGCAATTCTTTGATGATAAGCGCAACCTGTTTGATGTTCCCGGATTTGAGTACACGGTGAGATTGTGGACAGTGGTGTTGGAGATTTCTGTGTTGATGGCGCAATTCCCATCTAAAGAGGTAGCGCAGCTCAGTTATGATTATCGCACGTTGGGTTTGGGCTACGCTAACCTCGGTTCTATGCTGATGGTGAGTGGCATTGCCTACGACAGTGAGGAGGCAAGGGGGATCGCCGGCGCTATTTCCGCTATTATGACCGGTGTGGCTTATACTACTTCTGCGGAGATGGCCGCACACCTCGGTACATTCCCGGAATATGCCGCCAATCAAGCTGATATGTTGCGGGTAATGCGTAATCACCGGGCAGCCGCTTATGATGCCGTAGAGGCCTACGATGGGCTGGAAATAAAGCCCAAAGGCATTAACGCACGCTATTGTGCAGATTATTTGCTGAAAGCAGCCACTAAAGCCTGGGATGAGGCGGTGAAGCTGGGAGAACAGTATGGTTACCGCAATGCGCAGACAACTGTTATAGCGCCTACAGGTACTATCGGGTTGGTGATGGACTGCGATACTACCGGTGTAGAGCCCGACTTTGCCCTGGTGAAGTTCAAAAAGCTTTCTGGTGGTGGATATTTTAAAATTATCAACCAATCTATCCCCACTGCTTTACAGAATCTGGGCTATACGGCGCATGAAATCAAAGCGATTGTGGATTATGCCAGGGGAACCGGCAGTTTCGCGGGAGCGCCTTATATTAATCATCAGTCGCTCAGTGAAAAGGGATTTATGGGAGAAGAGCTGAAGAAGCTGGATGCGGCAGTCACTTCTTCCTTTGATATCGCCTTTGTTTTTAATGTTTATACCCTTGGGGAGGAATGTTTGCAGCGGCTGGGATTCAAAGCGGAAGAATATTATAACCTGGAATTCAGTTTGCTGCATGAGCTTGGTTTTACAGATGCTCAAATGGATGCTGCCAACGACTTTGTGTGTGGTACGATGACGGTAGAAGGCGCTCCTTATCTAAAAGAAGCGCATTTGCCGGTGTTTGACTGTGCCAACAAATGTGGTAAGCATGGCGTGCGTTATATCCACCCGCATGGGCATATCCGGATGATGGCGGCGGTACAGCCCTTTATTTCAGGAGCTATTTCCAAAACCATCAATTTACCTAATGAAGCATTGGTAGAAGAGGTAGCTGATGCTTACCAGCTTAGCTGGCAGCTGGGGTTGAAGGCTTGCGCATTATATCGGGATGGCAGTAAATTAAGTCAGCCACTGAGTAATAAGAGTGATAAGAAAAAGAAGGTAGATGTGACAACATCCGCTACAGTGACCGATTTGAATGAGTTGAGTATAGATGAATTGTTGGAAGAAGTGAATAAGCGGATGCTGGCCAGCAGAGATACCACCTTGAAACGTCAGTTATCCAGGATTGTGGAGCGGCAGGCTTTACCGTCGAAGCGTGGCGGCTTTACACAGAAGGCGAATGTAGGTGGACAGGTAATTTTTGTGCGTACCGGAGAATATAACGATGGTACGTTGGGAGAAATCTTTATTGACCTGGCGAAAGAAGGGTCTACTTTGCGTAGTTTGATGAATTGCTTTGCAATAGCGGTTTCTGTGGGACTGCAGTATGGCGTTCCGCTGGAAGAATTTGTTGACAAGTTCGTATTTACCCGATTTGAGCCGGCTGGCATGGTAGATCATCCCAATATTAAATCGGCTACTTCACTGATCGATTATATCTTCCGGGTGTTAGGCTACGAGTATCTGGGACGTACGGATCTGGTGCATGTGTTAGATGCACCTGGTAATACGGGGGAAGATGACGGGGAGGACGCGCCTGCTCCACCGCCGGTAAACAATGCCGCAAGAGCGGTGCCGCGTGTAGCCAAAGCTCAGGCTGTCAGTGGGTTTCAGCAGGAGAATACTACACAGGATTATCTGAAAAGTATGCAAAGCGATGCGCCTGCATGTCATACTTGCGGACATATTACAGTGCGATCCGGAACTTGTTATAAATGTTTGAATTGCGGTACCAGCATGGGTTGTAGCTGATTGATGTTGCAACTTCTTGTTAATGATATGTTATTGTGCCTTTAAAATTTCAAAGAAAAATAACATGCCCTTACCTTTGTATTCAAATAGGGTTTTCATAGGATAGTAACAAATTGAGGGCGCTTTTCTAGGCGCCCTTACTTTTTTTAGAAAACACCTGATTTTATCTCTCTTTTTTGGACATAAGAAGCTCTTCTAATTTTCACTGTCCATATTTCTCATTTGATATTTTTCTGTTTAAGTCGATTTTGTTGCAGCTTTTATAATTACGCGCTCAAATATTTGATTTTTTCTAATATTTATACTTTTTACCACCTCACGATATAATTTTATTATATTTGTTATTGTATTAATTTTTATTATGGTTACTGTCCTATGAAAAACCAAATATTCCTACACCGCATGACTCCTCATGCACTGTAAATGACTCTCGAAAGCAATGGTTMGCCCATTGCTTTTGTTTTTTTAAGAGGTTTTGCGTGTTTTTACGCATATTTTTTTATCTGCTAGAAATCTCAAAATATAATTGTATTTTTAGACTCGAAAATTTGACACCTTATGAAAAAGCTGTTGTTAATGCTGTTGGTTGTTTTGGCCGCAGTCACATCAGCAAATGCCAACACTGGTTTCAATAACGGGGATAAGAACGGAGATAAAAACGGTGACAACAACGATAACCGGAATAACTCTAAGAACACTAGTAACTCTAAGCCTGTACGGGTAGAAGAATTTGTGTTAATGTTTCCACGGGTTGAAACAGCGGAGAAAGTTGATGAGGGAGAGTTGGAAAAAGCTATTGTGGATTTGTACAAATGGTATTTACAAAACGAAACCAAATTAAATACTAACGACTTCCTTAAAGGAAGCGGTAAGGAATTGGCTTTCCCTTTTAAGGTAGATCCCAAGACCTTGCAACAATATTTTCTGTTCATCAAGAAAAACTTCCCTGGTTTCGGCGAAGACGACCTGTCTAATGTAAAACGCGGCCGGAAGAAAGAAGCACCTGTTACTGTGCGTGATGAAATGGATAATCCTATGTCGATTTCAGTTAACAGATAAAATCGTTTTGCCAGGCGATAATGCATTTAGAGTTTAATTACGATAAGAGGGAGGTACTGCATGCATTGCGCTATCATTTTATGCGGAGAGGAGAGATTAAAGTCTTCCGCAATACTCTCATTATACTACTGCTAGCCACCTTAACCGGTTATTTCTTTCGCGTAGTAACTCCCAGCGCCCTTACAGGTATTGTACTCATGATCCTAATATTAGGATGGGTATTCTGGTATCTCCTACCCGTTTCCATTTATAATAAAGCAGCTACTTTTAAAGACCGTATACAACTTAATTATTCTGACGAAGGACTGTTAATATCTACGCGTGCGAGTGAGCACCAGCGGGCCATTAGTTGGAGCAATTTTTCCCAGGTAGTGGAAACCAGGAAATTCTTCTTTCTATACAGGGACAAAAAAACTTTCTTTTTGATTCCCATCAGTGCCTTTCCCACTGAGGAGGCGTATCAGCATTTCATTGGTATGCTAAAGGGCAAATTCAGTAATTACAAATAAGCAGAAAGCTATTATGGTAGATGATCAGCGCGGATTTTGTCTTTGTACAGAATCAGACTGATTATACTGATTTTTTATTTTTTAATTTAGAAAGATGGATAACTGATTGCGGCGGAAGATTCGCTAAAACGCGTTATCCATCTCCCTAAATTTTTAAAATAAAGTTATAGATCAATTGTTTGAAACACGCTGAAATGAAGGATGTGATTCATTGTTTTGGCACCGGAAGTGACTTGTACCAATTGATTCATATACCCGATATCCGCTTTTAGTTTGGTATTAAACTGATATCCGAATGCCGCCAGGAAGCGGTTCTGATCGAATAACAGGTTGCTGATATCATTTCCCCACAGATTCAGAAAAATTTCATCTTGCAGAGCAACATAAAAGGGCGTTGTTTCCTTTTTATGTTTAATAGCAAATTGTGTGCGGTTGAAATAACGGACGCGGTTACCATATTTCCAATCGCCGATAGCACCATGGGCGCCGGGTTTGGAAGGTTGAGACACCCAGCGTTGCTCTAATCGTACGCGATGGGTCATATCAAGGTGTTGGGCCTTATGAATATATTGTTCAAAGATCCGCTGTTCTGGTAACCAGGTATTGCTAACCCCATTATAAGTGGGCACATAGGCATAGCCTAATAGCATATAATCCTGTTTGGTGACAGCATATTGTAATCCTCCCCGTATCAAGAGTTGACCTTTGTTGCTGATACCATCTCTGATACGCAGCTGTACATCAAATGGAACTGCCCATTTACTGTTGATTTTTGCGGTACCAAAATAGGTATACCAGTTTTGGTAGGCATGTGTGACATCCTGTGCTGATACAAAACGGGCAATGGCCATCAGAGCCATTGTGAGCAGTACTTTCCTCATAATCGCTGAATATAGGTAGGGGTTAAAGATAAGCAAACCGGGGCTAAAAAAAGAAGGCACCTGCAGATGCAGGCGCCGATAGATTGTTGTTTAGCTATAGTTGATTGTTGTATCAAAATTTATTGTACCACAGTTTTGTCCCTTTTTTGTCGCCTCCGATAGCTGCCGCCGCCGCGTCGTAGCTAGTTTTATTCTGTGTTTGCTCAGATATCAGATAAGTTAAGCGATAGGGCACTATGGTGACACTTGGGTCCAGTGAGCCAGACACAGGTGCAATGAATAAGGGTTGACCGCCTGGTTTGCTGAAATGGAGCCTGGTTCTTTCAAACCATGCCTGAAAGCCTTGCGGATAAAGCGCCAGCCATTTCTGCGTACCAATTACATTTCTCCAGTCAGCTGCTACATAAGGCACATTAGCAATATATGTTTCAACAGCCGCGTCGGTAATGTCCTTGTTGTTAGAGAGCAGGCGCCAGTAATTGATGGAAGAACGGATACCTTTTGCATAGTGAGTAGCAGCATCATCTCCTACTTGCATGCCTCTTGCAGCAGCCTCAGCCAAAATGAATTCCACCTCCGAATAGGCCATCAGGATACCCGGCATTGTAGCGCTATAGATCTGCGTGCCAGGAAACGAGTACCGACCTTGTGAAAGCCTGTTGGTATCTGATGCAGCCCAGCCGTATGGCATTCCATTATAAACTTTGTCGTCTTTAGAAGGACGCGCGTAAATGCTGAGACGCGGATCGTTTACACTTTTCATGTAATTAACCAGGGTGGCACTTACAGAGAAATCAATAATAGCACGAGCAGACTCATTGTAAGGAAATTGATTGGGCGCTGCATCCAGGTATTGGAATTGTGCGTTATCATCGTTGCTGCTGAAAGCATCTTTATAATGCGCTTCGATGATCTGTTTGGCTTTTTCCGGGTTGGCATCTACCATGCGAATGGCCATTCTGAGCAACAGTGAATTAGCCAGTTTTTTCCATTTTCCTACGTCTCCCTTGTAAATAATATCTCCGGAATTGAAGCTGATCTGCGCAATATCCAGCACTTTTATCTGGGCCTGCAACGTGTCGATCAGGGCACTATAAACGGTTTTAGCGTCATCATATTTAGGCGTAATGTTCGTAGTACTCTGGAAGCTCTGCGAATATGGAATATTACCATAGGTGTCTGCCAGGATCTGGTAAATCCAAGCGCTGGTAATTTTGGCGATTGCATTCTGATTTGGCACACCGGTTTGGTCTGCTTTCGCATTATTTTGTTTTACCAGATCGTCCAAATTATGCAATGATACGCGGTACAATGTGTTCMAGAAAGCAGCGTTGTTACCTTCATCAAGATTAAACTGGCTATCATTGGTTCTGGAATTGCCCGTCCAGTATTGCGCATAGTTCATGGCGATGAAGCCATTCTGTAATCCGCTATAAAGCATATCCATGGTGCTTTTCTGCGCGCCGGTGAGCAAATATTGTGGTTCAGCGGTAGTTGGTTTGGTAGGATCATGGTTCATATCATCCAGTTTTTTACAACCAGTGACTGCCAGTGAAACCATCAGGATTCCTAAGCTGCTATATTTTAAAATCTTTTTAGTCATCGTCACAAAATTTAGAATGATACGTTCAGGTTTAATCCATAAGACCGGAGTGAAGGCAACGCCCCTCCTTCAATACCCTGCACATTAGATGCAGAGTTGAGGATGTTGGACGGGTCCACATTAGGTGCATTGGATTTAATTAACCAAAGGTTACGGCCATATACAGAAAGACGTGCCGCCTGAGCGCCAATTTTCTTATACCATGACTCCGGCAGGTTATAACCAATTTTAGCTTCTCTCAGGTAGATATAGCTGGCATCATACAAATTAGCCTTGCTAATTACATTTCCTCCGTTATAGTTGAAATGATCCTGCGCTGTAATTTTTGTGGTATTAGGATGACCATCGGCGGTTACACCCGGAACGATAATCCCGTTTTCACGAATCCCGTTTTCAACAGTAGATTCCAGCAAACCTGACTTGTTTCCGTACAGGTTAGTGTAGGAGAAGAAGTCGCCTCCGTGTTGGAAATCAACCAGCGCAGACAGATAAATACCTTTATACGAGAAGGTATTTGTAACACCACCTACATAGTCCGGATAGGCGTTACCGATAGGTTTGATTGCACTGGGTACATAACGTCCAAGTGCATCCACTACTTTTTGTCCGTTGAGATAAGTATAATCAGTACCGCGAATAGTTCCCAGTGGCTCCCCAACCTGTCCTACCACTGATACCTTTTGTGTACGACGGTCGGTACCAATGGTCAGGAAGGAAAGGGAAGTATTGTACTGTGCGATATTCAGGTCCAGCACCTTGTTTCTGTTGCGGGCAATATTGGCATTGATATCCCAGCGGAAGCCATTTTTCAGGCGGATGGGATTTAGGTTTAAGCCTAATTCAATTCCTTTGTTTTCCACGCTGCCACCATTTACATAAGCACCCGTGAATCCGGTAGCGGTGGGTAACGCCAATGTAATGATCTGGTCCTTAGTGACACGTCTGTAGTAAGTTAAATCAAGTCCGATGCGATTGTCGAGGAACTTCAACTCTACGCCGGTTTCCACTTCCGTAGTACGTTCTGGTTTCAGATCCTGATTATACAAAGTGTATGAGAACTGAGAAATTGGATTGCTACCGAAGGGCGGAACGAAATCGTAGGTATTGTAAATACGATAAGGGTCCGCATCATTACCTACTGCAGCCAGGCTACCTCTTAATTTACCGAATGACAGCCACTTCCAGTCCTTCAACAGGTCTGAGAAAACAAAAGAGAGGGAGGTAGAAGGATAGAAATATTGGTTATTACCTTTTACCAGTGTAGATGACCAGTCACTACGTCCTGTCAGGTCGAGAAACAGCAGATTTTTATATCCCAGGTTGGCCGTAGCGAAAACGGAATTGATTTGTTTCTCGTAGAATTGATCAATCGCCTGTGCTGGTTGTACAGAGTTGAGCAGGTTATACACACCTTTGGTGATCAGGCCCTGGACTGTGCTACCACCAGTAACCGTCCATTGACGATGCATAATATTTCCGCCGACGGTAGCATTCAGTTGGAAATCTTTACCAAAGTCTTTTTTGATATCTGCTGTTAACTGGTAGTTCATTTCGCGGTTGCCTCTTACGCGTTTGATATATCCACCAATTGAATAATCTTTTGCGGTTCTTTCTTCTTCGAGTGTATTGTAGTCATCCATAAATACGCGGCCGGAGAAGGAAAGCCATTTGGTCGCATCTACATCCAGGCCGACAGATCCAAACAGTCTGTTGCGACTATCTGTTTCGTAATCCATGTAGCGATTCCAGTATGGACCGTTGCTGGATGAAATACTTGGATCATCCCATGCGCGACGGTTCCAGCTAATCTGGGAACCATCACTGTATTGGTAGTTCTTTTCTTTTGCTATATCCAGCTGGCGTTGACCATACATGGTAAATTGTAAAGTTGGATTGGGCCCAGTAAAACCGGTGCCGGGGCGGCCCTTTACCTTTAAGGAGGTATAATTCATGGAGGCAACTGCCCTCACGCCTTTCGTTAATTCGTAGCTACCATTGAAGGAAAGATTATTTCTTTTGTTGGTAGCGTTCGGCAAAACAAATGTTTGATCCATATTACCGTATGACAGGCGGAAGCTTCCTTTATCGTTGCTACCAGCCATAGCGATATTGTTGGTAAGTGTAAAACCTGTTTTGTAAAAGTCTTTTACATTATTAGGATGTGCTGACCAGGTATCGGTTTTACCGAAGTTCGGGTTGTTTTTATTTTTATCCCATGACCAATAAGGACGGATGATTTGTCCATTCAGTTTTGGTCCCCAAGATTCATCTACTGCATATTGTGGCATGAGGTCATAACGTCCTTTGCCATTGTTATCATCGTAAGTAGCGCTTTGTTCATTGAGGAACCCTTCAGGGTGTTTGTTATAATACAGGGTATCGAATTTTCCGGCATTACCACCGCCGTACATATTCTGGTACTTTGGAAGAACAGCTACCTGGTCAATTTGAGCATTGAGGCTGTAGGTAACACCAATTCCTTTTTCCACATCCGGGCGTTTTTTGGTGGTAATTTGTAACACACCGTTGGCGCCGCGGCTTCCATAGAGTGCTGTCGCAGCAGCACCTTTGAGGACAGAGATATTTTCAATGTCTTCCGGATTGATATCCTGCATGGGGCTACCGTAATCGTAGCCACCGCCACCGTTTTGCTGGCCGGGATCATTGGTAACGTTATTCATCATGGGAACACCGTCGAGTACGAAGAAGGCGTTGTTATCGCCCAGGATGGACTTTACGCCACGGATAGTGATTTTACTGGCACCACCCATAGATCCGGTGTTACTACTGATTTGTACGCCAGGAACTTTGCCGGTAAGGGCATTGACGAAGTTGACTTCTTTGGCTTCCTGTACCGCATTGCCGCTAACTTCCTGTATGGCATAGCCTACTGAGCGGGGATTCTTTTTAATGCCGAGGGCGGTGACTACTACTTCTCCCAACACTTTTTTAGTGGCATTAGAAGGCACCATGGTGATATTCAGTTCGCCTCTTTTTTCGATGGGAATTGTTTGTTCGCCGAAAGTGGGAGCTGTTACCAGGATGGTATCTTTGATACCCGCCTTGATAGTATAGCTACCTGCAGGATCTGATTGTGCGTTGAGTTTAGTTGTTTTATTGCGGATAATAGCGCCTGGAATCGGGGTGCCTTTATCATCCTTCACAGTTCCGCTGAGGGAGAATTTTCCCACTTCACTTTTTGCGGTAGCTGGGTCTGGAGGGAGGATGAGGGCGGTATCCTCTTTCGGTTTAGCAGTAGTAGTTTTAGTGGTATCAGGAACAGATTTGCTGGAAGTGTCCTGTTTAGGTTTAGTGGTATCCTGTGCAGGAGCCGCTTTGGCAGCGGTATCTTGCCTGGGTTTTACACTGGTATCAGCTGCAGCAGGCTTAATCACTACCGGAACGGTGGTATCAGCTGGCAGTTTGGCGGATAGATACCCTTCGGGTTTTGCGTATGCGCTGCTGGAGGTATAGCAGAAAAAGGCATAGCACAGCCCCGACCAGGCTAGTACATGGCTTCTCATTGTATAATTAAAGATTTGGTTACAAAATTTTTTGACAGGAATCCTATACTGTCTATTGTTATATTGCTTGATCATCAATATAACAATACAATCAAACGGGCTTCTACAATGGGTTGCAAAAGCAAAAAAAATATTATTTCAGGTTTTTCCTCATTTCGTAGTGCGGAATGCCCACCTCTGTAAATTCTTCTCCACAAAAATCGTATCCAAGCTTCTGATAGAAGCCTGTGGCTTCTTTGCGGGCATGCATGGTAAGTATATCGAAGTTGTTTTTACGTGCATATGCTTCTGCGAACAAGATAATTTCTTTGCCGGTTCCTTTTCCTTGTAGGGCTGGTGAAACGGCCATCTGGCGCAGCTGTACAGTGTTTTCACTTATTGGTGTAAGTATGCAGCAACCTGCCAGGATCTCTTTGTCATTGAGGGTAGTGAACCCTGCAATGAAAATATCATTTATTTCCTGCTGCAATTGTTCTGCTGTAAAGCTGAGTCCCAGTGGTTTTCGGAGTACTTCATTACGAAGATCCAGCATGGTATGATAGTCACAACTACCGTACTCGAGTATACGAAAATCAAGCATATTTTTTTGTTATTGTTATGTACGGAAATTTAATCAATTACAAAGTGAGTAGTTGATTTGCTACAGTACTTTACTTACAATTGTCGGGAAGACAAATAGCTTGCCAACAGGGAATCAGGGATGTTGGGAGTTAAAGTAGCTGACAATGAGTTGATCTACTGATTTTACCTGTAACATGTCGTCGTTTATACGGAGTGCGTTGGGATGTGTATCAGTGCAAATGACTTTTTTAATGAGGCCACTTTGTTTGATTTTTTCAAATCCATTACCTGCAAATATGCCATGGGTGGTAATTACACAGATATCTGCGGCGCCAGCGTCATGATAAGATTGTGCGGCATGAATGAGTGAGCCACCGGTGCGGATCATGTCGTCATAAATGATCACCGTTTTATCTTTCACATCGGCGCTGATGGCGGTGATGGCTGTTTCGTCGCCGGAAAGACGGCGTTTAAAAGCAAAGGCGGCAGGAACGTGCATATCGTTGGCGAGAGATTCTACCCACTTTGCTCTGCCGGCGTCTGTGCTGGCGAGGACGAAAGGGTTGCCTGCAGCCAGTTCTAATGCAGCATTCATGACAAATTCTTTTGCATATAAATGAACCGGGCGTACATCGTTTTCGAAATACCAGGTGATGCCATCTACATGGAGATCGATCATCACGATCCTGTTGCCCCGTGAGGTATTGGGAAGAGAAGAAAATAATACGGCGCGCGTTTTCGCTTTTACGATTTCTCCGTATTTCACTGCCCTTTCCATAGTAGAATACCCGAAGAAAGGAATGATGATAGTGAGCGAATAGGCACCTAGTTGTACACATCCGCTGGCCAGATCATATAACTCCAGGGTAGCCTGATCGTCAATAGTACCACCAATTAAAATCACTTCTTTATTGCTGACATTACTCAGTATACGGTGATAATGTTCCCCATCGGGGAAATCACGTATCTCTAATTCCCCATTTTCCCAGGTATTTCCTGTGATAGCCAGGATCTTGTTTTTTAGATACTGGTAATGTTGTGTGGCAAAAATGATCTTCTGTGGCATGACTTTTACAGATATATCTGTGATAATGGTAAAAATAAGTGATTGAAGGGATATTTATAACGTTGATAATTAATATTTTTGTCCATGAGCACTGTCGTTTCCCCTGTTTTTTAACTTTTCATTAGCGGGTGGAACATTAAATTTGAAGGATTACTATATTCATGATTCGTTTTACAGTATATATCGGAGCACTGTTTTTTTTCTTTTTCATTGGCATGCAGGTCACTGTCGCACAGGTGCGGTTGTCTGGTATGGTGGCGGATCAAGAGACTAAAACGGGATTGCCTTTTGTTTCCATCGTAAACAAAAGGACCATGACGGGAGCACTCAGTAATGAAAGTGGCCGTTATTATATGGAAGCTATCCCAGGGGATACATTGGAGTTTTCCATGTTAAGTTATGCGACTAAACTAATCATCGTACCGATGTTATCTTCCACGCAGAACGTATACATGGAGAAGCGATTGTTTGAGTTACAAGGGGTAAATGTGAGGKGAAAAARCTATCGTAATGACTCGATGGCTTTACGTGATGAATATGGGCGTTATTTCAACTATCACAAGCCGGGGGCTGTGGATGTATTGAAAACCCTGCCAGCTAATCCTATTACAGCATTGACCTATCTGGTGCCCAGTAAGGTCCGTAAACGGAAGGAGCAATTTCATGAGCAGTTGCTTTATTGGGAGAAGGAAAAATATATTGATTATCGCTATTCTCCTGAATTAGTGGAAAAAATGACCAAATTACAAAGTCCCGAGCTGGATTCCTTTATGTATAAATACCGACCGGGGTACCAGTTTCTTAATAGTGCTTCAGAATATGACCTGATGTTATATATTAAGCAGTCGTTTGAAACTTATCAGAAAGAGAAAGCTGCCAGGAAGGAACCTTAAAGAAATTAATTACGCCACGCGATATTAGCGTGGCGTACTTGTTTATAATGTATTGTATATACTTCTAATACATATAATTATATATTCGATTGTTACGCTGTACACGCAGTTGCTCCAGCAGTATGTACTAAACCGATACCAATTGCTCTTTACCCTACGACGTTGTTATTCCGCCCTGTATTGCTTTGCACCGGAAACTGCTATATCATTGGGTAGCATCAATCGTAATATTATTATTCAGTAATTCCATTTCCATTTTTAATGCAGGTAACGAGAAGTAATCGTGTTGTTTGAAGTAGTCGGCCATTCCGCTATCATCTATCAAGAAGCTGTTTAATACGCCATCCGCAGGCCATATTCTTGGGTTTTGAACTACGAATCGGCGATAGAGCGGATCGTATGTATTGGCAATGTAAGCAGCAATTTTTCTTTTTTCGTCCCGGGAAAAATGATAGGCGTTAACTTTAAGAAAAGTATTATAAGACTCATCGTATAGTGCAATAGCATATGAACTCAGCGCATCTGCCATTCTATTGTCGTTAATACTAGTATGATCTGTAATCCATTGTAAGAGTTCTTCTTTTACTTCCAGTACACCGGCCGCGTTTTTTACAAAGATGATTTCTCCTACGAAGCTCCTGCGATCCTCGTCCAGGTCGAGGTAATCTTTCATGACGAGGTCGTTGATTTTAGGTTCTTTGGTGTAGCCGAATGATTTGACCAGTGTTTTGAGGAAGTATGTGTCTTCATGCAGGAGTTGAGCAAGATCGGGTTGACTGTTGTTGAAAAGGTATTTGTTGCGGGCAATAATGTTTGGATGAAGATCAATTTTATAGTGATTACTGTCGGTGAGTTCTACAAAGTCGCCTAGAAGCGGAACCCACGTTAGGCATTTATGTTTCGGAGAAATAAAGATGTTTTCGACTGTGTAATCGAATTCCCCTCCAGTAGTAGTTTCTGTAGTGTCTAATACTGTTATGAAACTGCTATGGAATTTAATCAACGAATTTTTATGGTTGAAAATATCTCMGAAAATGCTGATTATCTTATTTTGAAAGCTAGAGTCGTCCAGAACTTTAAATCCATTATCTTTCAGGCCCTGAGAGATGATAGGAAATGCAATGTCAACATCCTTATCTGTATAAACGTATGTTGGAGGATTTCCATCTTCTGTAGCTTCGATATGCTTTTGGAACTCCATATGAGACTTGATGGTATCAATATTCATACTGTATGTTGTTTCGGGGATTGCAATATTTCCTTTCTCAATAGCTTCAGGAGCCTTTTTATTCCTCAGTTGACAATTAGTTAAAAGGAATATTACAAGAAAAGTAAACGTTGTTTGTAATGACTTCATTTTGCTGTAGTTTTTCTTAGCCCTAAATGAAAGTGGTTCTGGTGTACTTCCACTGACTTACCTAAAGTATTTTTAATTTTTTCAGTAAAGGCATAATTCTTTTCAAAATCCCATTTTTTAGCAATTGAAAGTATATTCTCCAGAACATTAATAAACTCCTGTTTGGAACCGTACGCTTTCCTGGCTTCGCTCCATAGCACTTCTCCTCTCCTGTTGCTACTGCCAGGATATCTAATATCAATATCATTGCCATCAATATGCCCTATGTGTCCAATATTCCGTTTATTACTCGCGGAAATATCATTGTAATATAGCATTTCCTTGTATCCGTTTTTGGGTAAAGAATAAAAAAATCCAAACAGTGGCGCTGCTATGTGCGGAGCGATATAGTTATCACCACCACTATCTCTGTCGCCATATCGTCCCCAATTAGGGCCGGTTTCCGGAAATGGGAGAAGACCATGTTTATTCTTCTCCAGATGGAATGATTTTATCAAGCGATTGGATTGGTATACATCGTATTGATATTTGTTGCTGTCAGGATTAGCTTCGACACATTTATAGAAGAAGGTATCCGCATGTATAACATAGCGGTTCAAATTTCCTGCGGCAGCTTCTGAAAACTGGCATGACCTTACCCGGAACACAATAGCAGTACTGTTTTTGAAGAACTCGTTTTTTTCCTCATAATTGCTTTTTCCCCCTGATATAATTCTCTTGCCAACTGCCTGGCTGATTTTTCCTGTCGATTCTTTTTGGCGGTTAGCCAGATGTTGTATGCCTTTCCACTTCCAGAATGCCATGGCAGAAAGAACTGCTATTTTCATGTCTGTAGATACCAGATCAGGGTGTCTGATGATATCTGCTTCTTCTTTATTGGTATAAGTATTTGCAAAAGCATAGGCATCGCGACCCGTGATCTGTATAAGTCCACGGCCTCTGAAATGCCATCCATCTCCTTTGGAGGTATTACCCAGCATTTTACCGGTAGCTGTATCGGGGCCATATGCGTAGTTGGCGATGTTTTCCTGATTTACATCGCTTACGCCGGGAATAGCTGGTTTTCTTACACTCCTCCCCCATTCTTTCGCTTTCTTTTTTCCTTCGACGGTGTTGAATGGGGAAAAATGTTTGCATAAATCTTCCCAGTACCAATTGAAATTTTCTCCATGCCTGATATGAAGTGCCCGACCACTTTCTACACCTACCTGGGCAAAGAAATGCGCCTTATTCCAGCAGGTATTCATTCCTGTAGCTTTCATATAACGGTTGTAAGTATCTGCTACCATTAACAGGTCTGTATTGTTAGCTTGTGGAAACATGGTTTTCAATTGTGCCAATGTGATGTTTTCATTACATGCGGGACATTCTTTGAGGAGCGTATCCGCTGCTAAAGATTCCCCGAGTATAGCTGGTGCATTCTTCCGGCTAAGTTGATTCAGAAGTCGATCCAACCTGTCAGACAGCTTAATATGCTKATAAAAGCTGACACTATTAGGGTTTAACATATTGGCATCCGCTATTTCGGCGGGATATAAGAATTTGCTGCCGGTTGTTTTGATTACCACATAGAAGCAACGATAGAAATTGTCTTCTAATGGGTTGCCGGTTTTTAGTATGCCTGTATCTATTACAGCATTACATAACTCATCGTTGTTTATTGTGATGTTATTGCTGTATCGGCACTGGTCTTCGTCGAGAAATTTGTTTTCCCATATTTGTAATAGTAGTTTCTCACCTGCCAGATTACTGGTTTGTATATGTATTTTTATCTTTTCTCCATATTTGTATACTTTATAGGCAGGATAGTTATGACTATCATATAGCGTTACGGCAATGACTTCTTTCGTCGCTTTTATGCGAAGGGATTTTCCTGTTTCCGCATTTCGTTTATTGCTCTGTATTTCAGGAAACCAGTACTTTTTGTTGTTGCATTGGATGGTTTTCATATTAGAAAACTGGATACTGTTTGCTACCTGTTCGATAGCAAACAGTAAGTTGAAAGTGTCCCATTCAAAACTCAGTGTGGTTAGTAATGGTTTCAGGCTGTAGATGCTGATATTCAGTTTCAATTCGCCAGTTCCATCAAAGGAGACCGATCCAAGGTCTTTGATGTGGTATATGCTGTTGGCCAGATTGGCTTGCAGCAGATGTATACGTATCTTTTCATTAGCGGCCATAGGGGCGCTAATCGTAATATTGATATTTTCACGCCATCCTGCGGATGGTTTGTAAATTCCTTCCAGATCTGCGAAGCACCAACGGCTGATGGTGGCATAGCAGGCGTTGATTTCCAGTGATTGTTTTGACGCGCCCAGGCTCGCAGTTACGGAGAAATGTCCGGGCTGCGTAGCTATCGCATTTTGAAGTATGGTACTACCTGCACCATATGGTGTCCACATAATAGGACCATCCAGTGTATCATCATAAGGCATTAATGTTTTGACGGAGAGTTGATAGCATTTACCGACTATCCAGTTGGTCGTACCGTTGATTACTTTGATGGATAGTAGTTCGTTGTTTTTCACTTCCAGCTTCCAGGAACCTTGCTTTACGATTTCGGTGGAGCAAGTCCCTGATGTTGGGTAACTTAAACGGGCTTCGACAAGATATTTGCCTGGGAGAGTAAAATGAGTATCGCCGTCCATTGTGATGGAAGAACCGATGCCTAGTTTTTTTCCGTTCAGCGTCCATTGAGTGGATGCAGTGTTACCCAAACATTGCAAGGGACCAGGTATAACTGCATCGACATGCAATTGAAGGGATGTCCTGGGTCTGATCAAATGATTGGTTTTCGATATGGTTGTTTGTTTTTCGGGGGTTAAAGTATGGGTAATTGTTTGTGTATACTGAGCACTACACATCATAGCACTCACGAAATAAGTTGCAGTGGTATTGGGAGGTGTGAAATTTATACTATCTGTAGCTGAAATAGCGATGATATTGTTGCAGGTATCGGCAATCTGAAATGAAACACTTTGGCGCTCCGACCGAATAGGAGGCGTTATTTCATATACCGCCGCTATTTTCACCGGCGTACCTTTTTTCAACAGATGTGTTTTGTCTGTCGGTATATCTGACATCCCGCCTGTTATTATCAATTCATCTTTCAGGTGATTAAGGGTTGCAGTAATATCCAGGTAGGCCTTATTACCTTTTTGTTCTTCGCCGTAAGCAGTAACACGATATTTACCTGCTTTGTCTAGCGTAAGGTTTAACGAGGGGCCATGCTTTTCAAAGGAAAGTAATGTGGTATTGTTGTTATGATCGTTGTATACTTTCCAGCTAACCAAAGATTCGTCCGCTTTCCCCGGATTATCATATTGGCTTACATAGAAGAATAAGGACTCGTTAATTCTTACGATGACTTCCGGGGGCGTGTTGTCTTTTATGTTGCAACTGCTATAAGTATTTGCTGGAGTACGATTTTTCAGTTCCAGGCTAATGCTGCGTATTCCTGGCAGCTCCTGTACGGGTGCTTTTACCGGCACCAGTGGATTAAGGGCAGATGTGCTTTCATTGGATGTTTCTTGTCCGGATAGCGTGTCTACAGTAACGGTTTGGCCGTGATGGCGGATGCTGATACAGGGACTTCCGGATACGGCGCAAACGGCTTTACTGTCTTCCGTGAGTATTTGTCCGTTATTGGAAAGTGTAATATTGGAGGAATAATCCAGCCATTTTGTGATAGCAGGGATGCAGGTATTATGAGACAGCTTACACATGCCAAATGTGGGAGGCAGGAACGGATGGCCCGTTTCTTTAGTACTGGCAACGGCTTTAGTGGTACCGCTATAGTCGTTGATATATTCCGTGGCAGTAGTCACCTGTAGTTGGCTGCTGGTGTCGCCGAAACTACATTTACAGATGGCTCCCTGTACTACAAAATGTTTATCAGCCATTTTACAGGTTATTAGTATGACGATATGGTTAGTTTACAGAATGGATTATTGGTGTTTTTTTCGGAATCGTATTCCATTCTTTCTGCCATTCACGATAACCGATTTTCCGGAATGAATACAGAGTTCTCCGCTGCTATGCCAGCGGATGTTTCTACCCGTTTCTGTATAATTTTTGCAGATTACGAGTATGTTGCCAGTGGGGTTGTGGTGCATGATGTTGGGGATTAGAAAAGTTTAGATTTCTCGCTACTTTGAATATTGACAGTTTGCTCCGCGTGGAGTAGTATATCATCTTTGGTGCTTGCTACCGTTATGGCTGCTGCATTTTTCTCTATTTCTCTAGCCTGTATGTTTATGTTTTCCAGTGCTGTTTTCGTGATATTAGTAGCAGTTAGCCGATAGTCATTTACGGTATATTGGCTTAAGCAATCGCCCGCGCAGTGGGTCATATTTTGCCCGGCGGTATGTGTCATGTGAAAGCCGGCTTGAGCATCCATGTTTTCAAGGGCGCAAAGGCTGATATTCCGCGCTGTTATTTTAATATTTTCTGGTGYGGAGAGGGAAATGTTTTGGCCATGGGTATCCATCGTGATTGTATTACCTCCTTTGTCGGAAATGATGATGTGTTCCTGCTGGCTGGTGTCATCAAGGCGAATAGTATGGCCACTACGGGTTTTAATTACTTTTACATTATTCATGTCATCTCCATAATTGGTCCTGGAGTTTCCATTGCTGGCGCAACCGGTAGCGTAGGGCGCTTCCGGATTTCCTCCTTCAAAGTCGACCCATACTTCTTCATTTATTTCCGGAATGAAGTAAAAGCCTTTGTCTTGCCCACCATGCGGTTGATGTAGCCTGATCCAGGGTGTAGCACCGTTTTGCCATTGGAATCTTACCCGGATTCGTCCAAGTCCTTTAGGATCGAAGTTGTCGGTTACTATCGCACTTTGTGCTTCGCAGTAAGGTGTATTATGCAGGTGCATGGAGGGAGTGGCTACATCCGCAGGAATACCTTCAAAGGTATTGTAGTAGTTCCCGTTTCCATTGCAATGATGTTCCAGTGTGGTCAGTACAAATTCTCCGTGGTCTTCATTGGTGATCCACTTCTCGCGTATATTGATGATGTTCCCCGGTTGTAAACTGGTGTTATTACTACGCCCTTTTATAAAAACCATTTGAGATAGGCGTGATTGCTGATATTGTTTGGCAATCGCTGTCAGTTCGGCGCTGGCATTACCTGAAACCGCGAACGGAACTTTGTAATAGCCAGGTTGCGCAAAGAATTTATTACTTAGATCATATGCCTGTTGTGAGTAAGTATTGCAGGAGGGTAGATCAAGTTTGTCTGATTCTTCTTCCAGGAATTGTTGTAGCCTGTATTCATAGGCATGAAGTAATTGCTTACCAGGTAATATTTTGCATTCGAGTTGAAATTCAGAGAGATCCTCCTGGTGAGTGAGTAGTGTTCGTTTAGGTTTGTATTGTCCGAATATAATTTGTTGCCCGTTATAGAAGAATGGCTCTCCATAGCGTGCGGAGAGGCGATGGAGGAAGTCGAACCCTGTTTCTTTGTATTGTACAGTATACTTTAGTGGATGAATGATCACAGGATTGACATGTGGGTTCATTGGTACGGGGTAGCTGGTTTTAAAAACGGCATGAACAATCGTTGATAGTGTTTGCTCTTCAAATGATTGAGTATGTGGATTCCCTGCAAGCAGAATAGTTGGGCTGTTTCCCCGTAAAATACAGCTACCGGTGATGCCATCTTTTTCTTTGCCGGCGCTTACGTTGGTAATGATGCCGTTGAATGAAAGCGGTTTGACATGTAAGGTAGTTTCAATCGGTTGAATGCTGATGTTGATTTCCTTTCCAAGCAGTGATTTTCCCGCTGCTATTGGATTTGATCCTTGTTGGAACAGCCAGTCGTATCCAATGCCCAGTTCAAATTCATGATGCGTTGTCATGGATTGTTTTAGGTGAAGAAATTGGAATTGTTCGAATTGTTGCGTTCCTACAGATACAGTTGTTTTCGTGAATATGGTCATGTTTTGATGATTAACAGGCTTGAGGATTTCTTTGGGAGAGGATATGGTTGTTTGGGAAACAAACATGTAATCGAAATTAGGTAAATAATTTTATTTTCAAAAAAAATAATTAAGAATCCTACCTAAAATTTTTAAATAATATTCTTTTATTGAAATTTTAAATATTTTTTTATACTTGTGAAATCCTTTTCTGTATTGGGTTTTTATCGTGTGGATAGTCTGTGGTGAGAAATATTTTTTTATAAGTTTTTTGTTTTGTTGAAAAAAAATATAATTTCGCTCATCAATAAAAAACGAGAATAATCTTTTATTCTCCTGTATTCTGCGAGCTTTTAAGACAAAGCTCTTATCGCAGCAAGCATTCCATCAGCTAGCCAATGTATGTGTATCAGACAAACCAAAGGGAAACCTGGAAGTAGTTTGTATATTTTTTCGACTCATTGAAACGAGCCGTGGGAAGAGAAATCTGATCATATTTTTTGGGTTGATAGGGAATGCGTATCAAGGAATAACTTAACTAACGTTGACGTGAAAATTGATATTGTGAACTAAATGGAATAGTTAGCGTTATTGTAGACGCCATTTGGAAATATTAGTAAGGTAGGCTGTTCGGCTACGCTTACTGATACGGAAGGAGAGGTAGTTGTTGTATGACATTTGTTAACCTTGGCGAAAAAGTAGCGTATCCCTGAAATTATTGTTAGGTAATTGATCTGACATAATTTAGTATAATAGATAGCCTCAGAAGAATATGTATTCTGGCGCTTTTGTAACCCAAAAAAGGCGAAAATTTAATGTACAATCTGTCGAAAATGCAATTAATGCAACCAAAATCAAATTATGAGGTGGTATGGAAGTATCCTGATCGACCAGTTATCAAGCACCTTTTAGTGCCTGAATGAGTCTACGCTGAGCAAGCGTAATAAGAGGATCTCTTTACATTTGAAAGACCGGAAATTTAGCGAAGCCCGTAGGCCAGGCTTGATGAAAGCTATGTAAATAATTGTTATGAAAATACTTAGAAAGAAAGACACTGTATTAATACTGTCACGGTATTTAGATTATTTGACTTTAAACAACTTGACCTCGTTAACCCAACGATGATGTGTAGCCCTGTGCTGCATGTGGTAAGGATTGGTGTATAGATGTAGCCAGGGCTGATATCATCAAGTTAGCATTTCATAGTTGATGGGTGACTATCCAAAAGTTTTCGGTATACACTGCTTATAGTGCTTGTCGTTGATAAGGTAGGATATCCATGACTGCGGTAGTTGATTCGTTGAGTGATTCGCGGATAGGAAGTGCTATGTGTGGTAGTGATGTTCATGCCGTGACCGTTGTAGTTGATTCGTTGAGTGGATCGCGGATAGGGAAGTGCTATGTGTGATAGTGATGTTTATGCCGTGACTGCGGTAGTTGATTCGTTGAGTGATTCGCGGATAGGGAAGTGCTATGTGTGATAGTGATGTTCATGCCATTACCATTGTAGTTAATTCGTTGAGTGGATTGCGAATTGGGAAGTGTTATGTGTGATAGTCCCATTCATACTACGTATAGTCTTTGTAGTTATAGTATTAACTTTTGTTAGCCCAGTAGTGATGTATCGCCTTACTGTGTGTAGTATGTTGTGCTGTGTATGGCAGTAAGGCGGTTATCATTAAATCAGAAAAGGTGGTATGTATGCATGGGTTATTTCAGATAGTTAATTGTTATTGAACTTAAAACTACTCGTTAGATAATAACTGATAAAATTATGTCTTTATGATTATGATATTATTCTGTTTAGATATTCAAGTACCGAATAATCCTGTAGCTAGTGTTAACCCAACGATGACCTGTTACCTCCGCCGTGTACTGCATGAAGTGGACATCGGTCCGGCGAGGTGGCAGTCATCACATGTGTCCCTGGTAAAGATGAAATGTATGCATTTTTTGGTGAGTGCATCGGGATGTTACTTGCCTGGTTTGTTAACCCAACRATGACGAGTTGCCTTCGCCGCGCACTGCATGGATTTTTACATCAGTCCGGCGAGGYGRCAGTCATCACAAATTCACGTTAGAATGAAGTGTGTGATTATTTGATTTATAGTGACGAAAGCAACCTGTTCTCGTAAACAGTTTGTTAACCCAACAATGACGAGTTGCCTTCGCCGCGCACTGCATGGA